>CAZMTP010000012.1:0-32506 GCA_964569185.1 uncultured bacterium | reverse complement strand
ATCGATTTCTTTTGCTTCTTCAGGGCGAGATTGTTTGATTTCCTTTAAACGCCTGAGCGCGCGTACCTGATTTGAGGCGGTCAGAAAAATTTTCACTTCGGCATTTGGGAACACTACGCTACCCAGATCACGACCTTCAAAAACAGCGCTTTCTTTAATAGAGAAATCTTTTTGAATATGCGAGAGTTTTTTTCGTATGAAAGGAAGCGCGGCAACATCTGAAACTTCCTTTGTGACTCTTTGTGACCGGATCTCTTCTGTCACATCTTCGCCGTCAACAAAATATCTTTTTGTTCCTTCTATTTCTTCGATCTGAAAAGAAAATTGATCCAAGAGCTGCTTTAATCTTTCTACATCTGAAAGTGGCACCTGGTGTTTTAAAATATACCAGGTGACACAGCGATACATGGCGCCGGTATCAAAATGGGAAAAATGGAGAGCTTCCGACACCAGTCTTGCAACTGTTGTTTTCCCTGTGCCCGAAGGACCATCTATGGTGATAATCACAAAACCTCAAATTCCTATGTGCCACTTGAGAAAGAAATAGACAATGGGAGCTGTGAAAATCAAAGAGTCGATCATATCCAAAACACCTCCAAATCCGGGGAGTTTGTTGCTATCTTTCACAGCGGCATCTCTTTTTAGCAAAGACTCTGACAAATCTCCTACTTGTCCAAAAATACCCATCAATGCTCCGAGTAATAGGGCATGATATATTGTGAGATTAAAAGTAGGACCAATAGTATTTGTTCCCAATAAGGCAAGCCCGAGACTTGTTAAAATAGCGCACGCAAAACCTGCTAAGGCCCCTTCCACTGTTTTGCGAGGACTTAAATTGGGTGCCAGCCGTCTTTTTCCCCAAAGGCGCCCCACAAAATAGGCACCGATATCGGTGACTTTAGTGACTGCAATTAGATAAAAAAGCCACCATCTTCCGTCTTGCATAGGAAAATGACTATTTTGGAAGAGAATCCCTAACATAAAACTCATGGGGACTGCCACATAACAAACACCAAAAAATTCGACAGCAATATGCACTAAAGCATCTTCAGTATCTGTGAAATGGGTCGTGAAAAATAATCCGGCGCCCAATGCTAATACTAAAATGGGCAGATCAGGAAAATCTAATCCTTTCTGCACTAAATAAAAAGAGATCACAAGACAGACAGCGACAACAATCATTAAAAGAGAAGAAAAGCTAAAGCCTTTAGATTTCACAAGGTTGGCATATTCCCAAACAGCGGCTGCAGTCAGCAAGCAAACACAAGAAACAAGAATCCAGGCCATAATGGGATTTGTAGAAAACCAAACTAGAGACCCCACAAGTAAAATAGTGATAAAAGAAACAAATGCCCTTTTGTACAAATCGGCCAGTTTTTTTATGCCCATATTAAGAACCAAATCTACGTTGACGTTGTTGATATTCTAAGATCGCTGCTAAAAATCCCTTTTCATCAAATTCAGGCCAAAGAACATCTGTTACATAAATCTCAGAATAGGAAAGTTGCCATAATAAGAAATTACTTAATCTCATCTCTCCAGAAGTGCGGATCAAAAGATCAGGATCTCCCCACTTTGCTGTATCCAAATAGTTTGAAATCATCGTTTCAGACAGCTCTTCTTTTGAAATTTTCTGTGCCAAGCAATCTTCAATAATTGCATATACTGCACGACGAATATCATCTCTGGCTCCATAATTTATGGCAACTACCAGGTCAATTTTGCTGCCTTGGCTTGTGATCCTTTTTGTTTCATTGAGTACCTCCTTAATGTCAGGGGACAATCGATTGGCATCCCCGATCGTTTCTAAGCGCACGCCTTCGCGCAGCATGAAGCTCCGTTTTCGTATCAAAAAAGATTCTAGAAGATGCATCAAAAACTGCACTTCTTGTTTGGGACGATTCCAACTCTCTGTGGAAAAGGCATAAACTGTGAGTACTTTGATATCGAGTGCAATGGCCGCTTTGATAATTTTCGTTAAAGTATCCACTCCTTTCCAGTGGCCAATCATGGAAGGCAGGCGATATTTTTTTGCAAAACGGCGATTCCCATCCATGATAATGGCGATGTGCGAAGGGAGACGTGTCGGATCAACAAGCGCCTGTTCCTCGCTCGTATAGACACTCTCTTCTTCACACACAGTGGAACTCATGAAAAAAATCCTTTTATTGATCCAAACCCACGAGTCTAAAAGATCCAGCTTAGTCCTCGCAATAGAATTCCTTAATCACTCTTCTCCTACATGTTCCTCTAAATAGTAGCCAAATGTATGTTCTTGATTTGAAGGGTATTGGGTAATCTCAGTAAAAACATATTTTATTTTTAAAATAATTTCTGGAGGATCTCGTCCTAAAAATTTTATAAAGTTGAAATCTTGCCTTATTTTATGCCATACTTCAGATAACTGCTGCGTAAAATGAGGATGTTTACTTTGGTCTTTAGACCCTAAAAGCTGGAGAAGATTTTTAAATGAAATTAAGGTTTTTAAAAAATCGGTTTCCTCAGGGTGAGATTGAAGGCGATAAGAATCAAAAAGTGACTTTAAATAAATGATCATGGCGGCACTGAGAATATTTTTAACAGGCATAGGAAGGTCAGCAAAGGCCTCTTTGCCCTTTTTATCAGCTTCAATGCGCGAGACTAAGACCCCTTCATCACGAGGTCTATTGGTTTCATCTACTGGTTTATCAAATCCAGCCATAGTGCGGTCTATTTATTTACAAAATGCCAATATAATAAAAATTAATCAATATTATTGACTTTCAGATGCAATGTTGTTTAACTTTTACAGCAATAATAAACTTTGAAGGGAGAATTGGATGAGTTTTTTGAATCTGTTTAAACCTACTCCGCATGCAAAAGAGATCGAGAACTCAGACCAAATCAAAAAAAACTATAAGTATTGGCGTTTCCGTATTTTCTACGGGATGTACATCGGCTACGTGTTTTACTATTTTACACGCAAAAGTTTTACTTTTGCGATGCCCTCCATGATGACCGATCTTGGCTTTGATAAAGCAGATTTAGGGATTTTGGCCAGCGTGACGGCAATTACTTATGGAGTGAGTAAATTTTTAAGTGGCGTACTCAGCGACCGTAGCAATCCCCGGTATTTCATGGGAATCGGCCTGATTCTGACCGGCATTTTAAATATTTTCTTTGGCCTCTCTTCATCGATTGCATTTTTTGCCCTTTTTTGGGGACTTAATGGCTGGTTTCAGGGATGGGGATGGCCTCCTTGCGCGCGTCTATTAACGCACTGGTATTCGCAAAATGAAAGAGGAACATGGTGGGGATTTTGGAATACGTCGCATAGTGTAGGGGGCGCTTTAATCCCTATTATTGCAGCAGTCTGCGCGCAATATTTAGGCTGGCGCTATGCCATGTATCTTCCAGGAGCTTTTTGTATTTTGATCGGGTTTTTTGTGCTCAATCGACTCAGGGATACGCCGCAATCTTTAGGACTTCCGCCGATTGAAAAATATAGAAATGATTTTCCTCCAAAGGCAGCGTCTGATGGAGAAAAAGAGCTGTCACTCAAGCAGATTCTTTTCAAATATGTACTTAATAATAAATACATCTGGATATTAGCTGTCTCCTACTTTTTTGTTTACATCATCAGAATGGCGATTTTTGATTGGACGGTGCTTTATCTTGTAGAGACTAAAAATTATTCGATGATTGGTGCCGGGGCCTGTGTTTGCTGGTATGAGATTGGCGGAATCTTTGGTAGTTTGGCTGCCGGGTGGGCTTCAGATAAAATTTTTGGAGGCAAACGCGTCCCTATAGTGGTTCTTTTTTCCATTGCTGTGATCTTAGCCATCGGCGGTCTCTGGACCTCTCCAGGAAGAATGGTATGGGATTCGGTTCTCCTATTTATCATTGGATTTTTTATTTTTGGACCGCAAATGCTTATTGGTATGGCGCCTGCAGAGCTATCCAGCAAGAAGGCAGCAGGTGCATCGACCGGTTTTGTCGGCCTGTTTGCCTATTTAGGCGCTGCAATCGCAGGATATCCTTTAGGCAAAATGACGCAAGAATATGGTTGGCAAGGATTTTTTATTGGAATCGCTCTTTGCGGCCTTATTTCTGTTCTACTTTTACTTCCCCTTTGGTCTATTAAGACCAATCCCAAGTTGGTCAAAGAAAAAGAAAATAACAACGAAGAAGGTTTAGAGAAGGCCTAAAATTGTAGCTTTATTCTATCTTTGAGGGAAATTAGGAAGGACTGCCCATGTGGACTGAGCTCCACCTCCATTCACAATATTCGATATTAGATTCTACTGCCTCTGTACAGGGGCTCGCTGCTAAAGCGGCTGAATTCAAGATGGAAGCTCTGGCATTGACCGATCAGGGCAATCTGTATGGTGCGATCGATTTTTATAAGGCATGTAAAAAATTAGGCGTCAAGCCAATCATCGGTTGTGAGCTTTTTGTCGCTCCTAAATCCCGATATGATAAAAAAATTGCAGGCCAAGCAAACGGTTATCCAATCGTACTTTTAGCCAAAAATAAGCAAGGCTACCAAAATCTTTGCAAACTCAGCTCTCTTGCTCATCTAGACGGATTTTATTACACCCCACGCATTGATAAAGAGATTTTACGCTCATCTAACGAAGGGCTCATCTGTCTTTCTGGGCCATTAAAAGGCGCACTCGCGCAGCTAATTTTACAAGACAATGAAGTACAGCTGCGCGAAGAGATCCTCTGGTACCAAGATCTTTTTAAAGAGGATTTTTATTTTGAGCTCTCCCGCCACCGCATGCAAGAGCCACAAATGAAAGAAGATGGCATGGATTATGAAGGATGGCTCTATCAAGCGGCCCTTTTAGAATTTCAAAAAGAAGACAAGGTAAATGCGCGCTTAATCCAGCTCGCAAAAGAATTTGATATTGCATGTGTGGCCACAAATGATGCCCGCTACTTGGAGCGTAGGCAGTGGCAAGCACATGAAATTTTGATGAATATTCAAACAGGTGAGCCATGCGAAATTTGGGAAAAAGATTCTTTCGGCAATCCCAAAAATAAGGTGCTTAATCCGAAACGGAAAGTCAACTTGTCGCATGAGTTTTATTTTAAGTCACCCGAGGAGATGGCGCAGCTTTTTGCAGATATTCCTGAAGCGCTTGAGCAGACCATGAACATTGCACGTAAGTGCCATTTTGAATTTGATTTCCAGACAAAATATTACCCTGTTTTTGTGCCTCCCAGTTTAGAAGGAAAACCATTTACACAAGAAGAGCGTACAAGAGAAGCAGAACGTTTTTTGCGCCGCTTATGCCAGGAGGGGATTCAGAAAAAATATTCTACTGAAGCTCTAGTGAAAGTGGCAGAAAAATTCCCCAAAAAAGATCCTCTCTCTGTTGTCAGAGAGAGAGTCGATTACGAACTGGATGTGATCATTTCTAAGGGAATGTGCGACTATCTGCTTATCGTTTATGATTTTATTGCATGGGCGAAGAATCAGGGCATCCCTATGGGCCCTGGCCGTGGGTCAGGTGCAGGCTCCATTGTCTGTTATTTGACCGGAATTACAGACATTGAGCCCTTGCGCTTTAATCTATTTTTTGAGCGTTTTATTAATCCTGAGCGTATTTCTTATCCTGACCTGGATATCGACATCTGCATGGATAGGCGCTGCGAAGTGATCGATTATACGATGCGCAAATATGGAAAAGAAAAAGTGGCCCAAATCATCACATTTGGAACGATGAAGGCCAAAATGGCCATTAAAGATGTGGGGCGGACCTTAAACGTGCCCCTTTCTAAAGTGAACCAAATTGCAAAACTGGTCCCTGAAGATCTTAATATTACTCTGGAGAAAGCTTTAGAAGATCCTGATCTAAAGCATGCTTATAAAACAGATGAAGAGACTAAAAAACTTCTCGATCTTGCCCAATCTTTAGAAGGTTGTATCCGCAACACAGGCATCCATGCAGCCGGCATTATTATTTCGGCCGATCCGATTTTAGAGCATATTCCTGTTTGCACAGCGAAAGATTCCACATTTATGGTGACGCAATATTCGATGAAGCCTGTCGAAGAAGTGGGCATGCTCAAAATCGATTTCTTGGGTCTTAAAACATTAACCGCAATCCAAGTGGCAGTCTCCAGTATTGAAAAATATGAAGAGAGAAAAGTGAATTGGGTCAACCTCCCACTAGATGATAAGGGCACGTTTGACCTGCTCAGCCAAGGAAAAACGTTAGGAGTGTTCCAATTAGAGTCTGCCGGGATGCAAGAGCTACTCAAACAGCTCCATATTGATAAATTTGAAGAGATTATTGCAGTGAACGCTCTATATCGCCCTGGCCCCATGGAGATGATCCCCTCATTTATCAACCGTAAACATAAACGCGAAGAAATTGAAATCGACCATCCTCTAGTAGAAATGATCCTTTCTGAGACCTATGGAATCATGGTCTATCAAGAACATGTGCTGCAGATTGCTAGTATGCTCGCAAATTATAGTTTGGGAGAAGGCGATGTATTGCGGCGAGCGATGGGAAAAAAAGATAGAACAGAGATGGCAAAACAGCGCGAAAAGTTTCGTCTTGGGGCGTTGAAAAACAAGATTTCCGAAGCCTCAGCGATGTTGATTTTTGATAAAGTAGAAAAATTTGCTTCTTACGGATTTAACAAATCTCACGCGGCAGCTTATGGTTATTTAAGTTATGTGACCGCTTATCTGAAAGCCAATTATTCGATGCACTGGATGGCAGCGCTGATGACAACCGATCGCGATGATATTTCGAAAGTGGCCAAAATCATTGGAGAATGTCACCATTTAAAAATTCCGATTCTTCCTCCCGATGTGAATGAGTCTGCAAACAGTTTTGCGCCAACAAAAAAAGGCATTCGTTTTGCCCTTTCTGCTATCAAAGGGATAGGCGAGGGAGTGGTCGAGACAATTTTGGAAGAAAGAAAACAGCGTGGACTGTTCCATTCTCTCTATGATTTCTTCAAACGGGTAGACACACGAAAAGTGGGTAAAAAAGTGGTCGAAACATTGATTGAATCCGGCTGTTTTGATTTTACAAAATGGAAACGGCGTGCGCTCATTGAAAGCATCGAGCCGATGTATCAAGTGGCGCAAAAAGAGCAAAAAGAGAAAGAGCGCGGGGTAATGAGCTTTTTTTCCTTAATTGAAAATGAGGAGACCCGTTTTGCATCGCCGCCAGAAGATGTTTTGGAAATTTCCAAAGAGCAAACATTGAAGCGAGAAAAAGAGCTGCTCGGCTTTTATTTAACAGGACACCCCTTAGAAGATTTCCAAGAAAATATCCAAAAAGTCTCGTGCATGCCGCTTAAAGAGATCACAAAACTAGGCCATGGTATGGTGTGTCGCGCTGCTTTCATCATAGATGAAATCAATATCAAAACGATGTCTAAAAACGGAAGAAAATTTGCCGTCTTAAAAATTAGCGATGGGATGGTCCAGTTTGAATTGCCCATATGGCCCGACCTTTATGAAGAAAAGATCTCTCTTTTGAAAGAAAATCAGCTCGCTTTTGCTGTGCTTCAAATAGAAAAGCAGGAAGAAGAAATCAAAATCCAGTGCCGCTACCTCGAAGATTTAACAAAAGTGAATGAAGAAATGATTAAAGCGTGCGATCTTGCTTATGATAAAGCGCGGATGAGTGGAAAGATGAGCCAATTTCGAGAAGGGAAAAAAAGCAGCTCAGCCTCTTTTGCTAAAAAAGAAGAGAAAAAAACAATCTATTTAAAAATGGCGGCGCACCAAATGAAGTTGAGCCATATCCTTCAGCTAAAGGAACTTTTTCGCACGCATCCCGGCCCCACAATGGTCGATTTAGAATTTGTTAATCCCAATGGGCCAAGCGCACGATTATTGATTAATGCTCCTTGGGGCATTGCATGGAGCAGTCAATTAGAACAAGCTCTTGCAGTCTTCCCCCTCCTCAAAATCGAGCACAAATAGGGTAGTTGCAAAAGTCCAATATGGGCTATAATCTGCGGCCATGCGGTATCTTCTTGTCTTTATTTTTCTTTTTTTCCCCGTTCTGGGCTGGTCCTCCTATACGATTCGTGGGGGAAAAATAGTCAATCGCGATTTTCTTCCTTCCGAATCTCCTCAGGAGCATTATCAAGGAATGGTAGCAGCCAATGAGAAGAAAGATTGGAAAGAGCTGGTGCGTCATTCCACCATTTTAAATAAACATTTTAAGACTACCCCTTTTGTTCAGGAGGCAATCTTTTTTTTAGGAGTGGGTTACTTTTATTTAGAAGATTATGAATTGGCTAATAATCACTTTTCGGCCTACCTGCGCCAACAAGTCACTCCGAAACATTTCGAAGAGGCCATTCAATACAAATTTACGATTGCTGAAAAGTTCCATCAAGGAGAAAAAAAACATCTTTTTGGGCTAGAGAACATGCCGCAGTGGCTGCCAGCAAAGGAAGAAGCGCTGGCGATTTACGATGAAGTGATCACCGCCCTTCCCCATCATGAACTGGCGGCCAAGGCCTATTTTGGTAAAGCGCAACTGTTGCTTGAAAATGAAGATTATCGGGCCAGTATTGAAACTTACCAGATGCTGATCCGGCGCTTTCCCAAACATCCGCTGGCAGTTGAGAGCTATATCGGAATTGAAAATGTGTATCTAAAACAGTGCCAACTGGAGTTTCCAGATCCCGATTTTTTAGATCTAGCTGAAATTAATTTGCGAAAATTCAAAGAAAATTTTCCCAGTGAAGAAAAATATCTTGTTGCAGAGGCCAGCTTTAATAACATGAGAGAGCATTATGCGCAGAATCTTTTTGAGACAGCGCAGTTTTATCAAAAAACTAAGAAAGACAAGGCAGCTATCATCTATTTCAAAAAGATTCTGCATAAATATCCAGAGACTATTGTGGCAAAAGAATCTAAAAAACGTTTAGACAACCTAGAAAAAAAGATTGCCAGTCAAACTAAGACTGAACCTGCCAAGTGAAACAGCTCTTTTTCTTTTTACTTTTACTTGCCCTTTCCGCCTGTGGGTATCGTTTTGAGCGTGGATTTGAGGGAAAAACAACCATTTCGGTCCCTTACGTTCAAGGAGACTTTGAAGGCAAATGTACAGATGCGCTTGTCCGGGCTATTTGCCAATCGGGCGTTTTTGAGTATGAGCGGACCTGTGGGCGACTATCGCTAGAGGTGGCGATCCAAAACGATGAAAACGAGCGCATTGGATTTCGTCATGATAGAAGCAATACTTCTAATGAATTGAGAAAAAACATTATTGGGGTTGAAGGCCGCCGCACCTTATGTGCGATGGTCACTTTAATCGATTCTGCTACAGAAGAAATTGTCTTGGGGCCCTATAGTGTGAAAGCTTCGGTAGATTTTGATTATTTAAATGAAAACTCGCCTCAAGACACCTCTTTTATCGATCTAGAGGGTGTTCGGGAGACCTCAATTGCTTTTTCCTTGGGCCAATTGGACGCTAAAGATTCTGCAGAAAGGGATGTTCTTTGGCCTCTCTACAACAAGCTCGCCCAAAAAATCCTCGACGGCCTCATGGCCTACGACACAAATGATTAAATAGGGAATTTAAGAGAAGAAAAAGGCGCCCTAGACAGTCGGGAGCTAGCTCCCGACTGTCTATTTTCGCCTTCTTTTTTGAATTAATGGCCCGTGACCTATTATTTTTTTTTGCCGATGTTCGAGATGATGGCTTCGGTGTCGATCACTTCGATGAGAAAATGCTGGAGCACCTTGAGGATATATTTTGGAGTATTGTAGACCCCTGCAGTAGAGAATACAATCTCCAAATGCGGCTTATTTTGGTAAAGTAATGCAATATAGGTCAGCGTCGATGTAATATTGTCTACAACGCGCGGCACGATCCAGATCGCAAACTGCTCATTGTAGAGAGTCACTTTTTCTGCAGTTTCAATCACATGGAAAAGATGGGTGAGATTATCAGTAGAATTTCCTTCGAGTTTATCATGATTTAAAAGACCTATATCATTTAAGAGTGAAAGATTTACGGATAAGATTCCATCAGGAATCCATTTCCTTAAGTTTTCTGAAAACTCTTGATAAGCATCTTCCAATTGAATGGGATCGATCATGTCACACCACCTAAAGAGATATTACCGCCCTTAAACCTAGTTTATCTTTCATAAATAGTGTCTGTCAAGTATGATTAGCAAAGCGCTAACTGTTACTTGGTTACATGCTATACCGGTTTTTTTTACTTTTTGCTCTTATTACATTTCGACTTGAATCTGAACCACTTAAGGTCTCGATTCAGGCGAAAAGCGGGATTGTGCTCAATGCAGAAAATGGCGCCGTCCTGTATGAAAAACATGCAGAGCAGCCCTGTTTCCCTGCCAGCACCACAAAAATTGCCACACTGATCTACGTTTTGGAAAATAATCCGGAACTTGAAGCGCAGGTCACCATTTCTAAAACAGCACTTGCGCTGGTCAATGCGGCTGCGAAAAAGAGAAATCCAAAACAGTTCCCGCCTTATATTTTGGAGCACGATGGCACCCTAATGGGGCTAAAAGTGGGAGAAGTTTGGCCTTTTCAAACCTTGCTCTATGGAATGATGCTTCCCTCAGGAAATGATGCCGCTAATGCTGTCGCTGAATTCCATGGGGGCAGCATTGAACAGTTTATGAATGGCCTTAATCGATTTATACAAAATGAATTGGGACTAAAAAATACCCATTTTTGCAATCCGCATGGACTGCATCTGGCTAACCACTACACAACGCCGCATGATTTGGCACGCATTACCCAATTTGCCTTGAAAAATCCAAAATTTAGAGAAATCGTAAAAACACTCCGTTTCGAAACTACATCTCAAACCATCCCTCTCCTGGCTCAGAATAACCGACTAATGAAGAAGGGGCCCTGTTTCTATTCTAAGGCTATTGGTATTAAAACAGGCTATCATTCCAATGCAGGCCATACGATTGTGGCAGCAGCAGAACATGAGGGGCGTACACTTATTGCTGTGCTGATGGGATATGAAGATCCTAATCTACGTTATAGAGATGCTATTGCGCTCTTTGAAAAAGCGTTTAAAGAGAAAAAAGCGGTGCGTACACTTTTTACAAAGCAGTTTGATCTTTTTTCTGTCTCCATTCCCAAAGCGGATAAGCCTTTAAATGCAAAACTTTTAGAAGATATTCAGCTTGAATACTACCCCTCAGAAGAGCCAAAACTCCATTCTTCTGTTTACTGGCATCCAATGACTTTGCCTGTTGAGAAAGGCAGTTGTGTAGGAGAGATAAAAATTTTAGATGAAAAAGAAACGCTTATTCTCAGCGCGCCTATTTATGCAGAAGATCGCATTGCAAAAACGCTTTTTTTCCGCGTTGCGGATCTGTGTAAAAACCACTACTTCCAGGGAGGCATCATCGAAGCGCTGATCGCCTGTGGGATGATTTTCTATTTTCGAAAAATCCGTGCAAATAAATTACGCCACTCTTCCAAGGAAAGCTCTGCAGGACGCGACTGAGGGCTGCACCCGATCTCTTGCAGCTGTTTTTGAATCTCTTCAGTCGTGCCAAAGATTCTTAAAGAAGAGCTTAAGGTTTTACGTCTCTTTTGGAAGGCAGTCCTGATAAAAGAGAAAAAATCTTCTAAGCAGGGCAGTTCCGGTTTTTTAAGCTCTAAAGTGATCACTGTGGAATCCACTTTGGGAATTGGAAAAAAACTGTGTGGACCAACAATAAAGTGGTCGCAAATCTGGCTATACGATTGAACAAACAGAGTCAGCGGGCTATAGTCAGAACAATTTTTCTTTGCAGCCATGCGTAGGGCAAATTCTTTTTGCACCATAAGTGTGAGAGTGCTCAATTCTTCGACCAGAGGAAGCAATTTTTCTAGGATAGGGGAGCAGATATGGTAAGGAAGATTGGAAATCACTTTAGCTCTTTTTCTTCCTTGCAGATGCTCTTTTAAGGGAAATTTCAGAATGTCTGCCTCAATCACCTCTAACCTTTGGTCTGCGGTTTGCAATCGTTTGAGTGGTGCTGCAAAGTTACGGTCCATTTCGATCGCTAAGACGTGCGCCCCCGCAGCAAGCAACGCTTCAGTCAAAGCCCCAGGGCCAGGTCCAATTTCAATGATAAAGTCTCCTGCTTGCACTTGAGCGGCCTTGACTATTTTGCGCAGCACATTGCCATCGATAATAAAGTTTTGCGACAGACATTTTTTTGCTTTTAAATGGCTACGGCTAAGAAAGGAATGGAGTTCTGTAGGTCTATAAAGAGGCATAGTCTGTTAGCGGAAAGAGAAGGGGACAAAATCGTTTGGAATATCTAGCAGAAATTTCTCATCGAAATTAAAGCGCTCACGCACTTTAATTAAATATGTCTTTGCTTCTTTGTCTATGGCCCGTTGTACTAAATCTTCATAAAGCTCTTCATATTTTTCTTTGAAAGAGGCTGTCTGTGTGACCTGATGGTCTTTAAGATGGAAAATACGATGGACAATGCTCTTGTCAAAACGGCTCACTTGTTTAACAGGTTCACTATAGGTGCCCACAGCCAAAGAGGTAAGAATTGCTTTATGAGATTCTGAGAGATTTTTTCCTGTTACTTCATAGTCTTCAGACACATTAAAAGTGATGCTTGAATCGAGAAGCTCCTTGGCTTTTTCGCCTACCAATTTAAAATCGACCCCTTCACTTTTAAGGTCTTGGCGCGCTTTTTCAGCCCACAGCGCACCCGTTTTTTCATCGGGTGAGCGGATGGAAAGTACCTGATATTTCCATGTTTCGACCGGGGGATTTAAAGCACAATATTTTTTATACGCTTCTTTCACATCCTTGGGACCAATTCCATTCACAGCTTTTGATTGCACGCGATACCAGTTCATTCTTTGAACCACATTCTCAGCATGGATCATCTGCCATGCTTCATCATAAGTGATGCCGAGTTTATCCAATGTGGGCATAATATTTGGGCCAAACCGTTCATGCAGTTGCTCTCTTACATCTGCATCGTTAACTTTTAGTTCCAATTTTTCTGCATCCGCAAGCATGAGCTCATTATCGATCATCTGATTTAAAGTCGTGCGCCACTGGTTTGTGAAAAATTGGTAGCGCGCCACAGGATTATCCGCATATTGGGGATAGGAGCGTGCCAGTTGCACATCCATCCGCTTCATCACGTCTAAAACAGAGATGGTCTTGTTCTGGATCCGCGCTAAAATGCGATTATTAACGACAAGGCGCCCGTCAGAGGGTTCAAAGGAGGGCTCCTCACTAATTCCCAGAGCACACATCAAGAGAAAAATAAGAATAGACACTTTTTTCATCACTGGCATCATACGTGAAACCCTCTATTTTTGAAACACAGCACCAAAAAAACCGTCCATTCCTCCTCTAGAAGGAAATGATTGGAAAGGGTCCGCTGCAAGTTTTAATCCCCATTTTTCTTGGAAATAGTGCATCTGCTTTTCATTTTCATCAGGCAATAGACTGCAGGTCGCATAGACGATACGGCCGCCTGGTTTTAAGAAATCTAGGGCTTCTTTGAAAATATTTCTCTGCTCTTCGATCAGGCGCGCTAAAGCGTGCGGATCAAATTTCCATTTAAGATCGGGATTGCGCCGGAGTGTGCCGGAGCCACTGCAAGGGACATCGACCAGCACCCAGTCCATTTTATTTTTTAACTGTTTTTTTTCGCTCGCGTTGGGCAGAAGACTTTGTGCATTCTGAATCCCGGCGCGCTTCAATCTTTTTTTTCCTTCGGCAAGAGCAAATGTGCGGATATCATGTAAGTAGATTTGGCCTTTATGGTTCATTTTATGTGCAAAAGCGAGCGTTTTCCCCCCGGCGCCCGCGCAGAAATCAAGTACCTGATCGCCTTCTTTAGCGTCGACAAGATCGGCAATGAGCTGGCTCGCTTCATCTTGGACCTCAAACAGCCCATTTTTAAATTCTGGTAGCTCATAAAAATTGATCCGTTTGTCAAATACGATTCCCCACTTTGATACAGAGGTCGGTTTTACTGGGAAAAGAGGCTTCCAACTATTTAAAAGAGCTTCGCGACTTGTTTTTAAGGGATTGACGCGCACTGTGACCGGCGCTTGCTCATTCGAAATCGCACAGATTTCAAGCGCTTTACTCTCTCCATAATGCGAAGCGAGCAGTTGAAAAAGCGATTTTGGGAAACTCACCCTGATATGGGCAGGGACGGAAGGGTCATTTTTTGCTTTTATCCAGCTGTTTTGAACCCACAGCTGGTATCTTTTTTCCCAAAAAATAGGAGGTGTAGAAAAATAATCGAGAAGTCCTTGCCAACGGATTATCGCATAAATTGTTTCACTAATAAATTTACGATCTTTAGCTCCAATCGCTTTATGAGATGAGAAATATTTTTTCAAAGCCACATCTAAAGGCAGGTTTTCTGAGGAAAAAAAACCGAGTAAATTAAAAAGATGATGTTCACGAAAAGATTTTGACATAATGTACCATCGATTATACTCAAAACTGATGAAATTTGGGACAAATTCATGAATTTTTTCTCTGTTATTGGAAGGCTTTGCTTTGCACTCGTTTTTCTCTATGGGGGTGTAAATAAAATTTTAAATTGGAATGAAGCAGAGCAATCTCTCATTCATGGAATGCTTGATGTGATGCAAAATGTGCAAGGGATCCTCTGGACGCAGCAGCTTCTTGACTTTTTGCTACCCCACTCCTCTGAGCTCCTGCTGGCCGGCACGGTGGCAGAACTACTTGGTGGCGCTCTTATTTTTCTTGGTCTTTCCATGCGGCTCGGGGCGCTGATTTTAGCCCTCTTTTTAATCCCCACAACGCTTATTTTTCACCATTTCTGGTGGGTGATTGGAGCCGACAAAGAGTTACAACTGCTTATGTTTTTAAAAAATTTAGCTCTTTTTGGCGCTTGCCTTGTGTTTCTTTCTCAAAAGGGCAAACCGGCTAAAAGCAAATCAAAGCGTGATTAATTTTATCCTCAGTTTTCTTATTGTGGCTTTTGGACAGCCTGCGTTTATTCCCATTTGTGGGTTACTTGCAGCAGTGGTGGGCTACGCGCTCTTTTGGAAAGCCGCTCTCAATCTTTCTTCAAAAGCAAAAAGATTTTGGATGGCTACTCTTTGGTGTGCTGGAGTGCAAGCGATTCAACTTTCTTGGATGAGCAACACAGAATACCAAGGCATTTATATTCTTTTTGTACATGCCGGGCTTTCTCTTTGCTTAGGACTGCAATTTGCTTTTTTCACCCTTTTTATCAAACGGGACTCTTCTTTGCAGGGGATGCTGGCACTTTCTGGTCTTTGGACTTTAGTCGAATGGAGCCGCTTTTTAATTCTGTGTGGATTTAGTTTTAATCCTGTGGGACTAGCGCTATCGAGCTATTTATGGCCCCTTCAAATGGCCTCCATTTGGGGAGTGCTCGGACTGAGTTTTTGGGTTATGTTTGCGAATTTACTTGTCCTTCGCGCTTTAGAAGAAAAAAAATGGCGCCCCTTCTTTAATGCAGGACTAGTCGCGCTATTTCCCTATTTTTGGGGAGTGTGTCAATTACATCTTCAAAATACAAAATCGGATCCCACTATTACAGTCCTCCTTTTGCAGACAGGACTCTTACCGTCTCAAAAAATTACTTTATCCGGAAAACTAAAAGACTACATCTCTCCTTATGAGCAATGGAAAAAGATTTTACAGCTTGTTAAAGAGCAAGGAGGTGCGGATCTGATTGTTCTTCCTGAAGCGGCTCTGCCTTTTAGTAGCGACGTGACCCTATTTTCATTTGCAAAAGTAGAAAAAATCTTTAAAGAACTATTTGGTGAGGAGATCGCCTCTTTTTTCCCACCAAAAGAGGCTCCCTATTTTAATGAAAAAAAGAGCCATGTGTCTCACTGTTTTTGGGTGCAGACGCTATCAAATTATTTGAATGCAGAACTGATTATCGGACTCGACTATAATGATCGTAATAAATATTTAAATTACAATTCTGCGTTTCATTTTTGCCCCAAAAAAGAAGTTGCCGGCCGCTATGATAAAAGAATTTTAATCCCCCTTGCAGAATATCTGCCCTTTAAGTGGCTTTATCCCTTAGTTAAGTGGTATGGAATTACAGATTTTTTTACACAGGGCAAAGAAAAAAGTTTATTTAACGCCCGGCTGCCGCTTTCAGTCTCCATCTGTTATGAAGAGACATTTCCGCATCTTATCCGAGAGGGGAGGTTGCAAGGAGCGGAGCTTTTTGTCAATTTGACAAATGATGGCTGGTATCCGCGCTCTAAACTGCCAAAACAGCATTTTGACCATGCAAAATTAAGAGCTGTCGAGAATGGGGTCACTCTGGTGCGCGCGTGCAATACAGGCATTACAGGAGCCATAGACAGCCGCGGCAGGACCCTTGCGATTTTACCAGAATTTGATGCTTTGGGGAGGCCATACGCTGGCGCTGTCAAAATTCAATTAAATTCTTGCAATTATACCACTTTGTATACGATTTGGGGTAATTGGGGAATTATTTGTACTTCGCTCTTCTTTATTCTACTTTTTTTAATCTCCAAAATTAGCAGACTCAATAGAGAAAAAATCATTAAGATTGCTCAAAATCCTCATTTAAGTTAACTTTCTAACAGTTAGTTATACTAAAGAATTGTTTAACTAGAGGTGTCATTTGGCAGTTCCTTGTGCACTGTCGACAGAAAGTGTCAAACGGACCTTTTCTACATCCCAAATGCAAAAGACTTTAAGTGAGTCTGTTTCCATTTCTGGGATAGGCTTGTTTTCTGGTGAAAAGGTGACATTAACGATCCATCCCGCTCCTTCTGGAACAGGGATTTTATTTCAACGGATTGACCTTCCAGATCGACCTGTTATTCCAGCAACTTTAGACTACGTTGTCAGCACGCCGCGCTGCACAGTACTAGGTCAAAAAAAATGCAGCATTTACACAGTCGAACATCTGCTGGCCTCTTTAAAGGCTTGTGGGATTGATAATGCGTGGATTGAGCTCAATGGCCCAGAAGTGCCGATTCTTGATGGCAGTTCGATCCAATTTGTAGAGCTTATAGAATCTGCAGGAATCGCAGTGCAAGATAAAGAAAAAACATTTTACCTGCTTTCCACACCGCTATTTTGGTCCCAAGGAGATATTCATCTGATCGCCCTTCCTTCTGAGGAGTATCGCATCAGTTATACACTGCACTATCCCCATTCTAAAATTTTACGTTCACAATATTTTTCAAAAGAGATCGATGCCAAAGTGTTCAAAACTGAAATTGCTTCTTGTCGCACTTTTTGCCTTTATGAAGAAATCACCCCCATGATAGAAAAAGGGTTGATTAAAGGCGGCACGCTTGAGAATGGTGTGATCATAAAAGAGGATAGCGTGATGAATCCTGAAGGCCTACGTTTTCCTGATGAGATGGTGCGACATAAAGTGTTGGATCTGATCGGAGACCTATCTTTAATTCCGATCTCTTTTTATGCTCATATTATTGCAATCCGCGCGGGACATGCTTCGAATGTTGCTTTTGGAAAAGATCTGTTTAATCATATTAAGATGGAGAATGCTTCATGAGCTTAAATACGACGAAAGAACCTGTGATATTAAGCCTCAAGGAGATTTCTAAGATTTTACCTCACCGGTATCCTTTTTTACTTGTGGACCGTGTGATTCATCTTGATCTTGAGGAAAATACGATTATTGGTCAGAAAAATGTGACCGCAAACGAACAGTTTTTTCAAGGCCATTTTCCTGGAGTTCCTATCATGCCTGGAGTCCTTGTGCTTGAAGCGTTGGCGCAGGCAGGGGGCATTTTAGTGCATCAGAAAGGGCAGAGCCACAAAATTGCGGTTTTATTGAATATTAATAATGCTAAGTTTCGAAGACCGGTGGTTCCTGGAGATGTGTTGATGCTCCATGCAACAGGGCAACATTTGAGTAGTAAAGGTGGTAAAATCCAAGCCAAAGCACTTGTGAACCAGCAACTGGCTGTAGAGGCAGAAATTGGATTTGCTCTTCTTGATAAAGAGCAATTATAATTAGAAAAAAAATTGAGATCTCATGGCAAAATCAAATATTCATCCAGCAGCAGTCATAGAGCCCGGCGCTAAGATTGGTAAAAACGTCACCGTCGAAGCCTATGCTGTTGTTAAAGGGACAGTCACTTTAGAAGACAATGTGGTGGTTAAATCACATGCCTACATTGATGGCTATACAACAATCGGTGAAGGTACGGTCATTTGGCCCTCTGCAAGTATCGGAACAAAAACGCAAGATCTAAAGTACAGAGGCGAAAAGACCTTTGTTGTGATTGGAAAATATTGTGAAATTCGGGAATTCACCACTATTAATTCTTCCTGTCAGGAAAATTCTGTTGTTAAAATTGGAGACCATTGTTTGATCATGGCCTATTGCCATGTGGCCCATAATTGTGAAATTGGAAATCGCGTGATCATGGTCAATAATGCCAATCTTGCAGGCCATGTGACAGTGGAAGATTATGCGATCATTGGGGGCATGACGCCGGTGCATCAATTTTCGCGGATTGGCTGTTATTCCATGGTGGGCGGCTTTAGTCGGATCACACATGATGTGCCTCCCTATACCATCGGTGCAGGCTCTCCTTACAAGTTAGGTGGGCTTAATTTAGTAGGCCTTAAAAGACATGGATTTCCCTTTGAAGTGCGCAAAGCGCTCACGCAAGCGTTCCGCTATACCTATCGCGCAGGGCTCCATGTAGATGAAGCGCTAAATCTGATTGAAAAAGAGGTAGAAATGAATCCTCATGTGCAGCATTGGATTGATTTTTGCCGCAACTCTCGACGTGGACTGATTGGCTTCCAGGGTGTTTCTAATGATCTCCAGGAGGACTACTCAGAGTACGAAGAGCTCCTTGAAGAAGTCGAAGAAGTCAAAAGTTCCAGATAAAAAATTAGAAATTCGTCTTAATTTATGAGAATTGTTTATTTTGGGACCCCGCCATTTGCGGCGAAAGTGCTGCAATACTTAGTGGAAAAAAAGGTGGAAATCGTGGCCATTGTGACAAGGCCCGAAAAGCCTCGAGGCAGAACACTCAAAATGCTGCCCTCTGCTGTAAAAGAATTGGCTCAAACCCATTTCCCTCAAATTCCTATTTTTGAACCTGTAAAAGCATCAGCCCCTGACTTTGTCGAAATCTTAAAGAGTTTCCATCCCGATCTATTTGTAGTGGTCGCTTTTGGAGAAATCTTAAAAAAGAACTTATTAGATGTGCCTACGAAAGGCTCCATTAATGTGCATGCCAGCTTGCTGCCAAAATACCGAGGTGCTGCCCCCATGCAAAGATCCTTGATGGACGGTGTGAAAGAGACAGGCGTGACTATCATCGATGTCGCTGCGCAGATGGATGCAGGCGCGATTTACAAAATGGCAAAAATTGCTGTGTGCGAAGAGATGGTTTTTGGAGAATTAGAAGAAAAATTATGCAGCTTGGCCTGCCCAACCGTGCTAGAAGTGATCCAAAAAATTGAGGCAGGGAGCGCAGAAAAAATAGAGCAAAATCATGCAGAAGCCACCTTTGCTCCGAAAATCATGCCAGAAGAAGAGAAAATTGAGTGGAATCGCCCGGCCCATCAGATTCATAATCTGATCCGCGCTCTGTCGCCTGCTCCTGGGGCTTGGTGTTTAGTGAAAATGGGGGATGAGCAAAAAAGATTAAAAATTAAGCGCGCACAACTGATTCAAAATATTTATGGACATCCTGGAGAAACCCTCTCTTTTTCAGAAAAAGGATGGGTGGTGGCGTGTCAAAAAAATGGTTTAAATCTTCTCGAGGTTCAGCTCGAAGGAAAAAAAAGTTTACCTATTAAAGATTTCTATATTGGCACAAAAAAAGCGCCTGCTTTGGTGATTTAAATTTTTATTCGATTGTTAAAAATCTGCTTTCTGGATATGCTACTGGCTTATTTATTATTAATAGAGAGGTTTTATGAGTGGTGCAGATGTATCTCAAGTAACTGGTGCCCCAAGACGGGATTTTGTTCAAACATTAGCTGAATGGGTTTATGATAAACCCGCTCATGGTCTCAAAATTTTGATGTACGGGACAACCTGGATTGAATTTTTCCAAGGAAAAAAGTTTGATCCTACATCCACTCCAGCTAAGATTCGCGGGACAGCTACAGCTCTTAAATTGTTTGATGGTGGATTTAGAGAGCTTCCTAAGAAGGTATGGGGTGCAGGTGTTGCTATCGAGAAGGCCTGGTCAAATCTTAGTTTTAAAGCAATCACTACCCATTTGACACCACAAAATTTCTCAGTTGAAACAGTAAAGGAAGGGGTAAAGGAAGTCGTATCTAAAAATTGGGGACGTGTGAGAGAGGCGACATTTAAGCTCTTAGATTGTGTTAGCCCTGCGCTTGATTCTATGGAGCTTCTTGAGATGCAAAACATTGCAAAAGTTCCTGCGCGTATCATGAATTTTGCCAAAAAGGTCAATGGCCCGGTCATGGTTACCGTATTTGCAGAGAAGGCGCGCGTTGCTCATGGCAAATACAAGACAGCCCAAGAAACGGACCTTTCAAGTCTCCCTGAATCCACTGAAAAAGATAGAGCTGAGAAAGCTGATAAAATAGAAGAGAAACGAGTGACACTAAACAAGCAGTGGTATGATAGAGCCAATGCAATTTCTTATATTGCATTAGGTATTTTACTCACTGCTATTTTCATTTTTGGAATTGTGGTGCCTCCTATTGCGACAACAGCAGCAGCCACAAGTGCGCTTGTGTTTGCTATCCTCGGTTACTACAGTGAGAAATGGGGCGCTCGAATACCCGCAGTAGCATAAAGAGCTTATGAATAAAGTAGAGCCAGCAAAATTAACTTTCGAGTTTGATTTTGATTTTAAGGCAAGTGAAAAACCGCCTGAAAAACCCGAATATCAAAAGAGTTGGTTCGACTATCTCGCGGATCATTTCAATCCAGGGGATGCCCCCGATTTTTTCCGTGTTGCTGAGACATTCACAGGATATCTCTCCTGCCTCCCAGTAAGTGATGCTGTTCAAGCAGTGTTGGCTAGAGTCAACGAAGGCGCTAGCAAGTGCGTCGCTGCTTTGAGCCTTCCTAAAC
Source organism: uncultured bacterium (assembly GCA_964569185.1). Taxonomy (GTDB): domain Bacteria; phylum Chlamydiota; class Chlamydiia; order Chlamydiales; family Rhabdochlamydiaceae; genus DATIJP01. The sequence goes on along the minus strand of CAZMTP010000012.1, from coordinate 11,446 downwards.
TTTTTAAAAATGTCAGTGATTTAAAAAAAGAGTGGTTCTATTGGGAACAGGCCCCTGCAGGCGATCCGGGCAATTTTCAAAAGGCTACAAAAGTCTGGTACGAGTTTTGGAATATCCTCAATAGCGGAACACAGGCAGCGCTTGGATTGCATTCTTCAAAGATCTTTAATTTTAAAAACAGTGTTCCGGGTATTAACGGAGTGTGCCAGGTCACCACAATTTTGACCGATGGCCAGACACTGGTGGAAACATGGACGGAAAACAAAGGAGACTTAACTGCTAAATGTCTTAGAGTCGCTAAGTATACCAGTTCGGTGGCTTTGGCAGTGATTCTTCTACTAGGTATCTTTTATGCTGCGCTCCTGCAGCAGCTTGTCTTTACGATCCTTTCATTGAGTATGATCTATGTTGTAACGAGCATTATCGGCGGGGTTTACGAGAGGGCCTATCCAATAGGAAGTATACCCGGCTAGAACCTTTTTCTTTTTTACCTTTAAATTTCCCTGATTTATACTCTTCTCTTAAATGGAACTCATTGATAAAATTACCGGCTCTTTTTGGGGGATCTGTTTCGCTAGCGAGCTAATTAGTTTTGGTGATGCTAAAAAAGCATGGTCAACAGCCAATCCGCTTACTGAGACTAAAGAAAAAATTTCATCGCTTAGAAATCATCTTTTTTTGTCCGTTATCAGGGTGTGCTCTTCTGCATCATACACCTTGGCGTGGATGCAACGTGTGCAATGGATCGATTTAGGGAGACTCCTTCCTATTTTAGGGCCGATCAGTCTTGCAGTGCGGTCTATTGTTTTTGGAGTTGATAGCCATGCTGCCTTTCACAAAATGCAGTTACAAACCACTAAAAAAGAGAAGACAAAAGCAGCGCTCTGGTTTATTTATAATGCGGCATGTGTGACCTACTACGTGACCACTCTGCTTTCACTCGTCATTAAGACATCTGCTATGATTGTAGTGAGCGATGGCGCTTCCATGTTCTTATTCTTTTCTTTAATTGCACTTTTTTCTTACTATACTTTCCTTGATATACAAAAAAGACTTGATCCAGTCCCCGCCGAAACCGGGGCTTCTACTGCCTGAATGGGCCACCGTAGGCATTGTTGTTTGCCTCATCCTCGTCTGCTGCTGCGTCTCTTGGATAGTGCGCCTACGCGCCAAAGCTGACATTACAGGCTGGGACCGGGTCTCTGAAACGCCCAAAATGGTTGAAATCGACCTGCAGGGCGCCGTTTCTTGCCCGGGCAAATATCAGTTTCATCCTGGGGTGACGCTCAAAGAAGCACTTCAAACAGCGGGCATAGGCAAGCAGGCAGACCGAAAGAAGATCAATTTCAAAAAAGTAATTTATGTTTCAGGGACGATTGAGATCCCCGCCAAGTCTCCCAAGCCTAAAAAAACAAAGCGAAAATCTCCCTCGTAATTTATCTTTTTTATAGAGGAATTTGCAACGCACACAAAATTTAATTGTCCAAAAATCTCAGGTTTTGATAGCCTCTTCGGTTAAGCTGTTTACGCTAACAATTGGTAAAAGATTTTATGTCTCTAAAGTTGATCGGCAGGAAAAAAGGCATGACCCACCTTTTCAATGAAAAAGGTGATCTGGTGGTCTGCACAGTGATTTTGGCAGAGCCGAATGTGGTCACACAGGTCAAAACAGTAGAAAAAGAGGGCCATGCTGCCGTCCAGCTCGCAGGGGTTAAAGTCGCCGCTTCGCGCATTAAAAATGTGACTAAGCCATTGAAAGGCCATTTTGCAAAATCCAAAGTAGAGCCGAGATTGAAACTGAGAGATTCAGCCATTTCTGACAAAGAGCAGTTTGAAGTGGGACAAGAGATTGGAGTCGATTATTTTGAGGGCAGCCCTTATGTAGATGTGGTCGGCACTTCCAAAGGAAAAGGATTTCAAGGGGTGATTAAAAGGCACCATTTTGCAGGAGGTCCTGCATCCCATGGTGCGTCACGCTGCCACCGGTCTGGAGGATCTACAGGAATGAGATCGACACCCGGCCGTACGCTGCCTGGTCAGAAAATGGCAGGTCATATGGGTCATAAGCGGGTTACGGCAGAAAATTTAAAAGTGGTGAAAATCGATAAAGAAAATCAGCTTCTTGTTGTCGAAGGATCTGTTCCTGGGCCGCGAGACGGTTTTGTTTACATCAAAAAATCAAAGAAAAAGACTGGGCAAAAATAAGTGAAGAGGAACAGTGGCGCTTCTTAAAAAATATTCATTAGCTGGCAAAGAGGTAGGAGAGATTGCTGTTGAAGATGAACAGATGGATGTTTCTGCCAATTTGCAAATGATCAAAGATTACATTGTGGCGATCCGTGCCAATGCACGTCAATGGTCTGCAAATACGAAAGGCCGCTCTGAGGTGAACCATTCAAAAAAGAAGCCTCACCCTCAAAAAGGAACTGGACGTGCCCGCCAAGGCTTCCTTGGAGCTCCTCAATATAAAGGGGGCGGACGTGTGTTTGCTCCGAAGCCGAAATTTGATCAGCATGTGCGGATCAATCGAAAAGAGAAACGGCTCGCAATCCGTCATCTCATTGCAGAGAAAATCAAAGAAAACTGCGTGCATGTGTTGCAATATAAAGCGTTTAAAGCACCAAAAACAAAAGATGCTGCTAAGTTTTTGTCGCATCTAAACCTGAATGGGAAGCGGGTGCTTTTCTTATACGAAAATGATGAGTCTGTCGATTATCAAAACTTTCTCAAAAGTTTGCAGAATATCCCTAAAGTAAATTGTCTTCATGTTCCCAATATCAATGGTTATGAACTTCTTCTTTCCCAAGATCTAGTAGTTCTTGAGCCGGCATTGGATAATTTTTTAAAAGTACTCACAGGGAAGGAATAACCTATGTTGAAGAAGAGCCCCTATGATATTGTATTTACTCGCTATGTGACAGAAAAGGCGCGTGTACTCAGTCAATTGCAGTTCAGCAAGAGCAATCCTTCCGTGCAAAAATGTAATGCCCCTAAGTATGTGTTCTTAGTCGACCCGAGAGCCAATAAGCAAGAAATTGCAGAAGCTGTCGAAGCGATCTACGCAGTGAAAAATATTAAAGTGGTTTCTGTGAATGTGATCAATGTGAAACCCAAAGTAAAAAATATGCGTGGAAGACCAGGGCTTAAAGCAGGATTTAAAAAGGCAATCGTGACACTGGAAAGTGGCGATACGATCGAGGAACAGGTTTAAAGGATTGTAGTTATGACAAAAAAATTTCGTCCCGTCACACCGAGCCAGAGACAGTTGGTCTTATCAACATACACTCTGACCCGCACAGGGCTATCGAAAAAAAAGAGTGTAGAGCCTGAGAAATCGCTGCTTGTCACAAAAAGAAGAACTAATGGACGTAATAATAATGGACATATCACCTGCCGCCATCGCGGTGGAGGACATAAACGTTTTTATCGCTTGATCGATTTTAAAAGAGATAAGAAAGATATTCCTGCCAAAGTGGCCTCGATCGAATATGATCCAAATCGCACAGCGCGTATAGCCCTTCTCAATTACGCAGATGGAGAAAAGCGGTATATTTTAGCACCAGAAGGGTTGAAAGAGGGTGCAACGGTCCAAACAAGCGCCCAGCCTCCTTATGATATTGGCTGCTGCATGCGCTTGAAAGATATTCCTCTGGGATTGCCCATTCATAATATTGAATTAGTGCCTGATCGTGGGGGAAAACTGGTCAGATCAGCTGGGCTTTCTGCTCAATTGATGGCGCGCAGCAACGGGTATGCGACTATTAAAATGCCCTCTGGTGAAGTGCGCTTGATCAATGAAAATTGTTACGCCACTATTGGCGTGTTGTCTAACAGCGAACGCAATTTGCGTGTGGAAGGAAAAGCAGGCCGTTCAAGGTGGAAAGGGATCCGCCCAACGGTGCGCGGTGTGGCGATGAACCCTGTGGACCACCCACATGGCGGAGGCGAAGGCAAAAGCAAAGGAAATATTCCACAAAGCCCATGGGCAGTTTATGCAAAAGGATATCGCACACGCTCAAAGCATAAGCGCAATAAATGGTTGTTAAAGGATCGTAGAAAATAGGAAATTTATGGGGAGATCGTTAAGAAAAGGGCCGTTTGTTGATCATCATCTTTTAAGCAAGGTGAAAAAACAGACTCGTGAAAGTTTAAAAAGGCCGATTAAGACCTGGTCCAGAAGATCGATGGTGATCCCAGACATGATCGGGATGACCTTCGAAGTGCATAACGGAAGAAAATTCATTACTGTATTTGTATCTGAAAATATGGTGGGTCACCGTTTGGGAGAGTTTTCCCCTACACGACTCTTTAAAGGTCACGGCTCTAAGAAAATATTAGAAGCAGCATCGGCAGCACCCGCAGCAGCATCCGGTGGAGCCGCAGCTCCAGCCGCGCCCGCAGCCCCTGCCACCGCTCCGGCAACTAAAGGTTAAAAGGTAATATGCAGGCAAAAGCAATCACAAGACATTTACGCATCCCTCCTAGAAAAGCGCGCCTTGTCGCAGATTTGATCCGTGGGCTTCAAGTGCAGGCAGCCTCAACACAGCTTCTCTTTTGCCAGCAAAAGGGAGGAAGATTGTTAAAGAAGACATTAGATAGCGCTGTGGCCAATGCAGAAACACAGCTCGGCCTTCAAAGGGATCGTTTATTTGTACAAGAGGTAAGAGTCGATCCGGGGCCAGTGATCAAAAGAGCAAAATCAAAAAATCGTGGCGGTCGAGTTCCTATCATGAAACGAACCAGTCATTTTACAGTTGTAGTTGGAACACAAGGATAAAAAATGGGACAAAAGACATCTCCAATTGGATTTAGATTAGCACGTAATAAACGCTGGAGATCTGTTTGGTATGCCAACAAGAAGGAGTTCGGAACTCTTCTTTCAGAAGATAAAAAGATCCGTGATGCCCTCATCGCCAAGCCGGTCTGCGCTGGGACCTCACGCTTGACGATCAAGCGTATGGCGGGAAAAATTGAAGTGACCATTCACACGGCACGGCCTGGACTTGTGATCGGAAAGAAAGGGGCAGAAATTGAAGTGCTCAAACAGGAATTGAAGAAATTAACTGGCAAAGAGATCTGGATTGAAGTGGATGAAGTGAAACGTCCCGATTTAGATGCAAAATTAATTGCAGATGGGATTGCTAAGCAAATTGAAAGACGGATTCCATTCAGACGCGTATTGAAAAAAGCGATGCAGTCTTCTATGGATGCGGGGGCTGCCGGAGTTAAAGTGCAGATTTCAGGCCGCATAGGGGGAGCTGAAATTGCGCGCACTGAGTGGTACAAAGAAGGAAGAGTCCCGCTGCATACATTAAGAGTTGACATTGACTACGCGATGGGCAGAGCAGAGACCACCTATGGATCGATCGGCGTGAAGGTATGGGTCAATAAAGGGGAAGATCTTCTTGAAAAGGCAGGGAGTTAATAGACTATGACGATACCGGTAAGAACGAAGTTTCGAAAGTCGCAAAAAGGGAAACATACAGGGATTAGCAAAGCTGCCAATTTTCTTGATTTTGGCGATTTTGGCATGCAGGCATTGGGAAGAGGCCGCATCACCCATAGGCAGATTGAGGCGTGCAGGGTAGCGATCACGCGCTATTTTCAGCGTCGTGGACAAGTGTGGATCCGTATTTTTCCTGATAAACCAGTATCGAAGAAGCCTGCGGAGACAAGAATGGGTAAAGGAAAAGGGGCTGTAGACCATTGGGTCGCTGTGATCCGTCCTGGTAGAATTCTCTTTGAAGTGGGAAATGTGCCGCGTGAAGAGGCCCAAACAGCTTTGAAGCTTGCCGCTGCAAAGCTACCAATAAAAACAAGATTTGTAGATAGGCTGCAGAGGGTTTAGACAATGAGTAAAATAGCAGAATTCAAAGATCAATCTAAAGAGGAGTTGAAGGCTCTTTACCATGATCTATCCAAAGAGATTTTCGACATGAAAAATGAGATTAGCGCGACGCGGAAAATCGAAAAACCCCATCTGTTGCGTTTGAAAAAAAGAAATCGTGCCCGTGTTTTGACTCTGCTCAGTCAAAAGGGTGAAAAAGTTAGGTATGAAGGGTAAACAAACATGAAGCAAGAAAAAAGACAGCCCAATCCACGTAAAGTTAAGGAAGGCATCGTCATATCAGACAAGATGCAAAAAACGGTCACTGTGCGAGTGGATCGGACCTTCAGACATCCTGAATTTGAGAAAGTGATCACACGTGGCAAAAAATACTATGCGCATTGCGAAAATAACGATGCAAAAGTAGGACAAAAAGTAAAAATAATGGAGACACGTCCGCTTTCTAAAATGAAGCGATGGAGAGTGGTCGAAGTGTTAGCAGAGGCGCAACAAACTTAGGCAAAATTTATGATTCAAGAAGAAACCGAACTCGAAGTGGCTGATAATTCCGGAGCTAAGCGCGTCAAATGTTTTAGGGTCCTTGGTGGTTCTAAAAGAAAGTATGCGCATATTGGCGACATCATTATCTGTTCTGTGAAAGAAGCAGAGCCCCAAGGTGCGATCAAAAAAGGGGAAGTGGTGCGCGCTGTGATTGTGCGCACGCGAAATTACATTCGTCGGCCAGACGGTTCGCTGCTCCGTTTTTATGATAACAGCTGCGTACTCATCGATGATAAAAATAACCCCAGAGGGACACGTATCTTTGGGCCGATCGCACGGGAAGTACGTGATGTGGGATTTATAAAAATTAGCTCACTTGCACCAGAAGTCATTTAATGGGGAGAAAGTAAATTGCCATGAGCAAATGGATTAAAAAAGGAGACAAAGTTCTTGTCACAGCGGGGAACGAAAAGGGAAAAATTGGCACTATTCTCGCGCGCAAAGGCGACCGAGTGGTGGTGCAAGGATTGAATATCCGCAAGAAACATGTAAAGCGTAAAACGCAGGTGGATAAAGGAATCGTGGAGATGGAAATGCCCATCCATGCGTCTAATGTAGCTGTGTGCACCGAAGAGGGTAAGAAAATAAAATTAAAAGTGAAATTCACAAGCAAAGGAAAAAAGCAGCTTGTGTACATGGACAAAGACAAAGAAGTTGTCTTTAGAGAGATACAAAAAGATTAGTTGGGAAAGCAATGTCGAGAATAAAAACCAGATATTTAAAAGAAGTGAAGCCGGCTCTTAAGGAGAAGTTTGCTTATCGCAATGCGATGCTGATTCCTGAGTTAAAGAAGATTGTGATCAGCATGGGACTTGCCGAGGCGACCAAAGATAAAAATGCGCTCCAAGATTGCATCAAAGAGATGGCCCTTCTTTCAGGACAGAAACCGATTGTGACAAAGGCGCGCACCTCTATCGCAAACTTTAAATTGCGCAAAGGGCAAGCGATCGGGCTTAAAGTGACTTTAAGACGCAAGAAAATGTTTGATTTTCTCGACCGATTTTGCAATATCGTCTCTCCACGGATTCCTGACTTTCGTGGATTTGAACCGAAATGCGATGCAGGCGGAAATTATTCTCTTGGCCTTCCCGATCAACAGATTTTTCCTGAAATCCCCTTAGATGAAGTCAAAAGAGTCCAAGGGATGAATATTACATTTGTGACAACGGCAAAGACCAGCAATGAGTGCTATGAGCTGCTTAAATTGCTTGGCTTTCCTTTTAAAGAGTTAGGTAAATAAATTATGGCATTACACGATCCAGTTTCAGATCTTCTTACAAGAATCAGAAATGCAAAGGCGCAACGCCATAAATATGTGGATTTTATTTATAGCAAGCTCCGCTTTGATATTGTCAAAGTGTTGCAAGCGCAAGGGTTTCTGGAAAATGTTCTTGTAGACGATCAAAATGATAGACTGCGCGTATTTTTGAAATATGGAAAAGACCGCAAACCAGTGATCAATGGACTCAAAAGAATCTCTTCTCCTGGTTTGAGAAAATATGTGGGATATCAAAATATTCCGGTGATTTTTGGTGGCATGGGTGTGGCTGTTCTTTCGACTTCTAAAGGAGTTGTAGATGGAAGCACAGCCCGCTCTCAGAAAGTCGGCGGTGAATTAATCTGTTTAGTTTGGTGAAATCATTATGGCACGCTATGGAAAAACTCCCATTCCTTTGCCTAAAGGAGTGGAACTTAAAGTTCAGAATGGACAACTGATGGCGAAAGGCCCAAAAGGCTCTTTGACTCTTGACCTTCCCGCTGGAATCGGTGTGAACTTAGAAGACGGAAAAGTATTTGTCACTGCAGATGAAGCAGCACAATTGCAAAAACCGACGCATGGACTCTATCGCTCAATGGTTAGCAATATAGTTAAAGGAGTGAGCGTTGGCTATGAAAAGAGACTCAGCTTAGTGGGAGTTGGTTATCGTGCGGCAATTTCTGGAAGCAATTTAGATTTGCAATTGGGTTTTTCCCATCCATTAAAAGTAGCGATTCCTAAAGAAATTAAAATAGTCGTTGATAAAAGTGTTCTCATCATTATTTCTGGAATCGACAAACAGATTGTAGGACAATTTGCGGCTCAAGTGCGTGCGCTTCGCCCCCCAGAACCTTACAAAGGTAAAGGGATCCGTTATGAAGATGAATATGTGCGCAAAAAAGCTGGAAAAGCGGCTAAAGGTAAAGGAGCGCCTGGAGCGTAAACTATGGAAAATTATCTTAAAAAAAGAAATCGAAGACGCGTCAGACGTCAACATCATACCCGAAACCAGGTGCGTGGAACGTCTGAGAAGCCACGTCTTTCTGTTTTTAAATCCAATCTGCATCTTTCAGCACAGCTGATCGATGATGAGAGTGGTGCAACACTTGCCCATTTCGGAACATTGAGCAAAGAATTGAAAACAAAAAAATTAGGAAAGAAATCTAAAGAAGCTGCTAAACTGATTGGCAAACTTCTTGGTGAAAAAGCGAAAGAGAAGCAGCTGGAAAAAGCTGTGTTTGACCGTAGCTATTACAAATACCACGGTTTAATTGCTGCGATTGCAGATGGTGCACGTGAAGCGGGACTCAAATTTTAGAGGAAAAGATGAGGCATAAAAAGAAATATTCTAAAGCAGAAGAATTCGGAACTGAATTTGAAGAGAAAGTACTCTACATTAACCGCTCAGCAAAAGTGGTTAAAGGGGGAAGAAAGTTTAGCTTTTCTGCACTTGTTCTCATCGGAGATGGCCAAGGCCATATTGGGCTGGGGTTTGCCAAAGCAAATGAGGTGTCCGATGCGATTAAAAAAGGAACCGAAGCAGCGCGCAAAAACGTGCTCACCTTTCAATTGCAAGATTCCACAATCCCTCATGAAGTCACAGTAGAGTGGGACGGCGCTAGAGTGCTGTTGAAACCAGCTCCAGAGGGAACAGGTGTCATCGCCGGATCTAAAGTGCGTGCAGCCCTAGAACTGGGCGGCGTGAAGAATGTGGTGGCCAAAAGCTTTGGCTCAAACAACCCGCTCAATCAGATCCGAGCTACTATTTTAGCTTTAGAAAGTCTTCGAAGCCGAAGCGAAGTTCTTGAAACAAGAGGACTCTCATGATTACATTATCAGGCCTTAAAAATAGCCACCGACCTGTAAAAAAAACACGCCGTGTAGGCCGTGGGACCGGTTGCAAAAGAGGAAAGACGTGCGGTCGCGGAGGTAAAGGCGACTCGGCCCGTTCAGGATATAAGAAACGTTATGGCCACGAAGGGGGCCAGATGCGCTTATATCGCAAACTTCCAGTGCGTGGATTTTCGCGTGGATTGCACATAAAGCCTAGCGTTGCCATCAATTTGGGACAGATTGATGAACTGTACAATGATGGTGAAGTGGTTAATTTACAAACATTGCGCGCCAAAGGATTTGCTCCACGATTGGCTCCTGGCGGGTTAAAAATCTTAAGCGATGGAGAACTGAAGAAGAAAGTTTCTATCGAGGCTCACCATTTTTCAAAAGTGGCAAAAGCGAAATTGGAAAAAAGTTCTGCGTCTTTTAGCGTCATTGGCGAAACTTAATGATTACAGGATTGCTCCGCATCTTATCCATTCCAGAGCTGAAAGCTAAAATTTTTTTTACGCTTCTCATGCTGGTGATTTGCCGCATTGGTGCCTATATTCCAGTGCCTGGAATTAACGGGAATGCTGCAGCAGACCTTTTCCGCTATGCGACAGGCGGGAGCCAAAACCTCTTTCAACTCATGGATGTATTCTCAGGCGGTGCCTTTGCGCAGATGACCATCATCGCCCTTGGCGTGATGCCCTACATTTCTGCATCGATTATTTTACAGCTCATGACTGCGCTCATTCCCAGCTTGCAACGGGAAATGAAAGAAAACCCTGATCAAGGCAAAAGAAAATTTGGCAGATGGACACGGCTCCTAACCGTCGGGCTTGCATTTTTTCAAGCCGGCCTTTTTGGTAATTATGCCATTGGCTTAAACGCCTCGAGTCCAGGTATTATTGTAGGCGAGATTTTTGATGTGCAAGCTTTTGGGATCCCTTGGCTTTTTTATCTTGTGGTGATGGTGACCATGACTGCAGGCACTATGCTTCTCATGTGGATCGGCGAACAGATCACTGAAAGAGGCATTGGAAATGGCATCAGTCTCATCATCACTGTCGGCATCCTCTCGTCACTACCAAGTACATTTGGTTCCATTATCCGCCAATTAAACCTGGATTCTCAAGAGATCGGCCAAATGACCTTTTCATCACTAGTTGTCTTATGCGCTGTCTTTGTCCTAATTATTATAGGCACCATTTTGATCATCCAAGGCCAACGCAAAATTCCGCTGCAATATGCAAGACGCGTAGTGGGCAGACATGAGGTGCAAGGCGGAAGTGCCCATATCCCTTTAAAAATTAATTATGCGGGCGTGATCCCTGTAATTTTTGCCTCTTCGCTGCTGATGTTTCCTGCTACAATTGGCCAATTTGTGGGAAAAGGAAACTGGATTGGTCAAGTGGCTAACTGGCTCTCTCCAGGCTCCATGGGCTATATCTTCTTCTACTCCCTGTTAATTATATTTTTTACCTATTTCTGGACCGCGACCCAGTTCCATCCAGAGCAGATTGCTTCTGACATGAAGAAAAATGGCGCCTTTATCCCTGGAATCCGACAAGGCAAACCGACACAAGATTTTCTGGAAGCGACCATGAATAAAATCACCTTCGTGGGAGCCCTATTTTTAGCACTGATTGCTGTCCTCCCTACATTAGTAGGAAAGATTTTGGGCGTAGATCCAAGTATCACCTATTTTTTTGGAGGAACTTCTCTCCTCATCCTAGTGGGCGTGATCTTGGATACGACCAAACAGATTGAGTCTCATATGTTAATGAAGCGTTATGAGGGCTTTATGAAGAGAGGCAGAAGTTAAGTAAAATTTTTAGACTTTAAACCTTTAATGAATTTGAGTATACTGTTTGAATTAAACCTTTTTTCCTGATAAATTTTTCTGCTTTATAAAACAAAGGATCGAAAAATATGCCTAGAGTGATTGGGATTGATATACCGGACAATAAGCGACTTGA
>CAZMTP010000011.1:0-33808 GCA_964569185.1 uncultured bacterium | reverse complement strand
TCTATGCCGCGCTTCCAACATCACCTCCGGCCAAATCTATGATGCGGTCATTAAAAAAGAAAGACGGGGCGACTATTTAGGCAAAACGGTCCAAGTGATTCCACACGTTACAGATGAAATCAAACAGAGAATTTTAAATGCCGCTACCCAGCAGACCCAGACCGATGTAGTCATTGTGGAAATCGGAGGAACGGTCGGGGATATCGAATCGCAGCCCTTTATGGAAGCGATCCGCCAGTTCCGCTATCAACGGCCTCAAGATTGCATCAACATCCATCTCACTTACATCCCCTACTTAGAAGCGGCGGGCGAGTTTAAAACAAAACCGACCCAACACTCTGTGCAAGCGCTGCGGCAAATTGGAATTATGCCCGATATGATTTTATGTCGTTGCACACAGAGCCTGTCTGAAGATAAAAAAGATAAAATCAGCCTATTTTGCAACGTACCCAAAGGAGCGGTGATCGATCTTGTCGATGTGACCGACACCATTTATGAAGTGCCTCTCTCCTTGCATAAGCAGCAGCTAGATCAGAAGATTTGCGAGCTTTTACATTTGCCTAAAGGAAAAGCCGACTTAAATAAATGGGAAGAGATGCTGCAAAAAATGAAACATCCCAGAAGAAAAATCTGTATCGGTGTTGTGGGCAAATATATCCAGCACCAAGACGCCTATAAATCTGTGTTTGAAGCTTTACGTCATGCAGGAATTGAAAACGATGTGGAAGTGGAAATCAAAGGATTTGAATCTGACAAGGTTTTAAGTGAAGAAGAGATTAGTGGCTGTGATGGCTACCTTGTTCCTGGAGGTTTTGGGGAACGGGGTTGGATGGGAAAGATTTTAACTGCAAAATATTGTCGTGAACACAAGATCCCCTATTTTGGGCTCTGTCTTGGGATGCAGGTCATGTGCGTTGAATTTGCTCGCCATGTCCTCCAACTCAAAGATGCCAACAGCACTGAAATGAATGCGGCCACTCCACATCCCATTATCAGTCTTTTGAGCGAACAAAAAGAGGTGAAAAATCTCGGCGGCACCATGCGTCTTGGCGCGCACACCTGCGTGATCAAAAATGGAACTAAAGCCAAAGAAGCGTATCAATCCAATACGATCTCAGAAAGACATCGCCACCGCTATGAATTTAATAATAAATTCAAACAGGAATGTGAAAAAAAAGGACTGATTTTTTCTGGTACATTAGAAAATGATGAGCTTTGTGAAATTGCTGAATTGCGCGACCATCCCTGGATGCTCGGCGTCCAATTCCATCCTGAATTTAAATCTAAACCAACCGCTGCCCATCCTCTCTTCCGAGAATTTATCCGCGCGGTGATACAAAATGCCAAAAAGTAGAATCGTTGGAATTGATTTTGGCCTTGTACGCATGGGCATCGCGCTATCAGACGAGCGCCACCTGATTGCGTTTCCATTAAAAATGGTGCACACAGCCAAAACATTACCAGCCACTGCCACATTGCTGGCAGAAGAGCTTGCAAGCCATATGCCATTACATAGCCTTGTAATCGGGCTCCCTCTGCATTTAAATGGCAAAGAGAGCGACATGTCTTTAAAAGTGCGCGCATTGGCTCAGTTGCTCAAATCATTACTCAATATCGAAATCATTTTATGGGACGAGCGGCTCTCCTCTGCGGCAGTGCAACGCACTTTTAAAGAAGCTAATATTTCGCGCAAACAGCAGAAAAATCTGATCGACAAAAGCGTGGCTGCAGCCATTTTGCAAAACTATCTAAATTCTAAAACTATTTCCTAGCTTAAAATTTCTTTTTTTTCGTAACCTAATCCAATTTGAACTAAGGAGCTTTTCATGAGACAAAAGGAATTCTCTCTACTACTGCTCTCTTGCGCATTTTTTGGTACACTGTATTCTGACTCAACCTATACAGATTTCAATGATGAAAAGCGTCAGAGTTACCTAGATTATGAAGAAGAAGATGACTTTTTGGATGATGAAGATCTCTCTTTTCCAGAACCGCAAAAGCCAGATAAGAAGTTATCCCAAAATCAGCAAAATGCAATGAAACCTGCTCCACAAATACAGGGAAATCAAAATGATCCTAGTTGCTGTCCTCCCATCATTGAAGATTGTTGTACGTGCAACATCTGCCCTCCAACGGAAATGATCACACCTCCTGCGGGTCCTTGCGTGATGTATGGCTGGGGTGTTTATTTGACGGGCGATTTTATCTATTGGAGTGCACGCGAAAGAGAAACTGCAATTGCAGCGACTACAGGCTTTGCAAATTCTTTTCAGGTAGGCGTTCCTAGTACCAAATCTGGCGAAGTCATTAGATTTGATGAAACTTACAAACCTGGCTTTAAAGCCGGTTTAGGACTGGATTTTTGCCATGATGGATGGGATCTTTTTGCAGAATACACCTGGTTCCGTCTGACTACAACAAAATCTGCCTCTGCTCCCACACTTCCCAATACGCAACAGATCACCAGTCCTTTCGAAGGGTTAACTCTTTGGGATGCTTATTGGGGCATTAATGGAAGCCGCGATGTGATCGGCCAGAATATCTCTTTTGCAGGCGGTGTCACCTCTCTTCCACAAGCACAAGTTTATGGGAAAGCAAGCGGAAAATGGCACCTCGGTTTTAATGTGGTCGATTTGGAACTGGCGCGCAACTTTTATATTAGCCGGCGCCTGATGTTACGTCCCCATGTAGGATTAAAAGGCACATGGCAAAAACAGACGTTCTCTATCGCACTGACAGAAGGTATCACGAACATGACCACAGGGCTTGTGTTCGAGACAGCGGCTGATGGGTTTATGAAACAACGATTGACCGATTGGGGCGTTGGTCCACGCATAGGACTGGATACCTCTTGGCATTTTAATAGAGCATTTAGCCTGTTTGGAGATATTGCCTTTACTGGTCTATATGAACGTTTTAATGTGAAACGTTTTGATTATTCTCTTTTTCCACATCCCTCGACTCTTTTCAATTTAAGTAATAGTTTTATCCATCTTAAAAGCCAATTTACAACGATTGAACCTGTGATCGAATGGATGCTAGGCTTACGCTTAGAAAACTGGTTTTTATGCGATCGCTACCATGTAGCTTTAGAGGCTGCTTGGGAAGAGCAGGTCTGGTTTGGACAAAATCAATTTTTACGTAACCATGTTTTAGAGTCCCCAGAAGGCACTTTAGTGTTATCTGGCTTGACAGTCCAAGTAAGATTTGATTTTTAAAAGAGAAGGATATTATCACCTTGATTTCACTTTCCTCTCTCTTCTAAAATAGAGACATGACGGTATCATCCACCCATCCCCTAGAAGAGCCTGGTGTTTCCTCTCGCTTTATCAATCCCTGTATTTTAGTGATTTTTGGAGCCACAGGAGATCTCACAGCGAGAAAATTGTTTCCGGCCATTTATAATCTCACGCGAGAAGGGCAACTCCCTAATCAATTTGCGTGCGTGGCTTTTGCGCGCAGAGATAAAACTAATGAACAATTCCGCCAAGAGATGTACGATGCGGTCAACGCCTTTTCTCGTGTGAAGCCAGTTGATGAGTCGATCTGGAATACGTTTAAAGAATATCTATTCTACCACCGCAGCGAATTTCATGAAGATGCAGGGTATGAAAGCTTAGCAAAATTGCTAAACGACCTAGATGTGCGCCTTGGCACAAAAGGAAACCGCGCATTTTATCTTTCTACCCAACCCAAATATTTCACATTAATATGCGAAAAACTGCACAAGCATGGGCTCATTTACGACCGCAATAAAATTACCGATAAATGGTCGCGGGTGATCATTGAAAAACCTTTTGGACACGATTTAGATTCGGCACTGGCTTTACAAAAAGAGCTGACCCAATTTCTTCATGAAGACCAGATCTTTCGCATCGATCACTATCTAGGAAAAGAAACAGTACAAAATCTGCTTGTATTCCGCTTTGCCAACGCACTCTTTGAACCGCTGTGGAATACCAATTTTATTGACCATGTACAAATCACTGTCGCAGAAGATATCGGCATCGGCTCGAGAGGCGCTTTTTTTGAAGAGGCAGGCCTTTTGCGCGATGTGCTGCAAAATCATATGATGCAACTGCTCTCGCTTGTAGCTATGGAACCTCCTGTAGATCTTAAAGCCAATTCCATCCGTGACGAAAAAGTGAAAGTATTAAGTGCCATCCGCTATTTTTCTCCTGAGGATATTGAGCGTTTTGTTGTGCGCGGCCAATATGGCAAAGGGCTGATTTCAGGCCAGGAAGTAGTCGGGTATCGCGATGAACAAAATGTGGATAAAAATTCTGTTGTGGAAACTTATGTGGCCATGCGGCTTTTTATCGACAATTGGCGCTGGAAAGATGTCCCTTTTTACCTGCGATGCGGAAAAAGATTACCCAAACGGGCCACTGAAATCGCTGTGACCTTTAAAAAACCTCCCCAAGTGCTCTTTCAACGTTCTGAAAGACTCAGTGAGTCTGATGTCCTAGCCATCCGCATCCAACCAGATGAAGGCACCTCTTTGAAAATTAATTGCAAAGTCCCAGGACAAGGCATTTCGATCCAACCTGTGAAAATGGATTTCCGCTATGGTTCTTACTTTGGGATTGCTCCGCCTGAAGCCTATGAACGGCTCATTTTAGATTTTATCATTGGAGATAGTACGCTCTTTGCAAGAGAAGATGAAGTGGAACATTCCTGGCGACTTCTCACACCCATTTTAGACTATTGGAAACAAAAAAAAACCACCGACTTTCCCAATTATGCTGCAGGGACATGGGGCCCTAAAACTGCCGATTCCCTCATTGAAAAAGAGGGAAGGCGCTGGAGGCTGTTGTAATGGGTATCTCAGTTCCTCCTTCTCAAATCCAATCGGAGCTCTCACGCATTTGGGATGGTCTACAAAGCGCCAATAAGATGCGCGCCAGCCTATTTAATCTGATCTTTTACACTCCTAAAACAGAGCGCCTAGACTATATACACACCATTGCCAAAAAAGTGACTGAAAAATTTCCTTCGCGCCTTATTTTTATTACAGCAGACCGCTCTGCTAGAGAGGAATTTCTCCAAACGCGCGTCTCGGTGATTCCTTCGGGCCAGGTTGATATTGCCTGTGATCTTATTGAGATCGATGTTTCTGAAAAAAGCAGAGCAAAAGTTCCTTTTTTAATTCTTCCACATATATTGACCGACCTGCCCATCTATGTGGTCTGGGCCGAAGATCCCTCAAAAGAAGATCTTCTCCTGCAACAATTTGAAAAAATTGCTGACCGCCTCATTTTTGATTCTGAATGTTGCAAAAGTCTTCTTGCATTTGCAAAAACAGTCCTCCAATTAAGCTCGACTTGTGCCGTTGCCGATTTAAATTGGGCACGTATTGAAAGCTGGAGAAATCTGCTCTCCTCCACCTTTTACAGTGAAGAGAGGTTGGATGATTTAAAAAAAACAGACACCATTCAGCTCTTTTATAATCAGCGTCCCACAGCAAGCTATTGCCATACCCTCCTGCAATCCCTTTATCTTCAAGGATGGATCGCATGCCAGCTGCAATGGAAATTAAAACAGATCCAAAGCAATTCTCTAGAGTATGAAAGACCAGGCGGTAAAGTCCATGTGACCTTCTATCCTGAAAAACATGAGACCATCCAGGCAGGAGCTATTGTTTCAGTGGAATTAATCACAAAAGATCAGGTCCATTTTTCTTTCGGGCGCGATCTTAACTTCCCCCATCAGGTCAGCATGCGTTTTTCCACTCTTGAAAAATGCACCGTTCCTTTAAAATACCTATTTGCTAAGGCAGAGTCAGGACAATCTCTTGTAAGAGAGATCTCCCACACAGGGACAAGCCAGCACTATTTAAAATTGTTACAGTTATTTCAAAACAATGGATTCGAAAATATCCTCTCTTAGATCTTGGGATGAAAGGCGCACGATTGCCATTCCTGGGGACCATGACGCAACAGTGCATTTTTGTCTCCAACATCTCCTTGCACTATATCAGCAAGCCACCAAAGATCACGGCTCTTTTTATCTGGTCTTATCGGGGGGCTCCACTCCAAAAGAACTCTATGAAATCCTCTGCCGCTCTCCCTATAAAGAGCAGATCGATTGGCGCAAAGTCTATCTTTTTTGGGGAGATGAGCGCTCTGTGCCTCCCAGTGATCCTAAAAGCAATTATCATATGGCCATGGAAGCAGGCTTTAAAAAGATGCCCATTCCAGCCCATCAGATCGTACGTATGCATGCAGAAGAAAAGATCGAAGAAAATGCACTTGCCTATGAAAAGAAGATCCAAGAAATTTTAAAAGGACAGCCTTTTGACCTTATTATTTTAGGGTGTGGCGACGACGGGCATACCGCTTCGCTTTTCCCCCATACAAAAGCCCTCAAGGCCAAAAATCGACTGGTAGTGGCTAATCAGGTCCCACAACTTCAAACATGGCGGATGACACTTACCTATGAGTGCATCAATCAGGCTCGGAACACGCTCATTTATGTCTTAGGCGCCTCAAAAAAGGAGATGGTTGCAAAAGTGTTGCAATCTCCCGATCAATTTGAGCTCTACCCTATTCAAGCTATTGGCACCAAAGAGCATCAAGCGCTCTGGATTTTAGACCAAGACGCTGCAGAAACATTATTAAAGTAAAAAATAAACAGGCTAAGAAGATCGCGACTATGTTGCATAGCTTTTATGCATTACGTGTTCGAGTTAAAAATAATTTAACCACCCGCTCACTACGTTCGCGGTGAGCAAAGCGAACGGGTGGTTGATAAAAAACCGGGCACAGCCATATTTGAACAGGCGGCTCGGGCGCAATCTCGTTCCTTTAGAGGTACTTGCAAAAGTCCAGTTTGGGCTAAAACGCGTCCTTTTTCCACAATTTTTGATTCCAGGCAAATCGCCTACACTCTCTCGTGTATGTCAATTTCCCTGGAATCAAAAATTGGGAAAAAATCACCGCATTTTATCTCCAAAGCGACTTTTGCAAGTACCTCTTTAGGGACGAGTTTAGCCGAGCTGTAATATGGGAGCGACGCGAAGCAGTCGCGCCTTACCTACGAAGAATCTCCTTCCTCGAGGAAGGAGTTCTTCAAAATCCCTATCTCTTACTATATAGGCCCTGCGAATAGACGTGAGAAGGGACCCACGACTGAAAGGAGTGGGAAGTGAACGCATGAGCAGCCGATGGCTTCAAGGCGCGCAGCAAAATCGGACCGCAGGAAAGCGCAGCGTAGGGGCACAGTGTTTCACACGGGCCCCTGACGAGGACCCGATTTGGCAAAGCGGATTGAAGCTCAAGGGGGCTAGCGGGGGACAAGCACTTAAGCGTCTTGTCCCCGACATATGTATTGACGGCCCTAATTTAATGTTCTTAAATTCTTCATTTAACCATAAAATAAAAAACTCTTGTTTTTTTATTTTTTATTATTATAAAATATAATTAATTTTTATGTATGTATTAGGAATTGAATCTACCTGTGATGAAACAGGATGTGCGATTGTTAAAGATGGGATTGAAATCCTGTCAAATTGCGTCGCGTCCCAATGCGACCTGCATCGACCTTTTGGCGGTGTATTCCCAGAACTTGCCTCAAGACGGCATGCAGAAGTGCTCATCCCCCTTGTTCAAAGTTGTTTGGATACAGCCTCCATTTCATCTTCGCAACTGGATCTTATCGCTGTGGCCAAAGGGCCTGGACTGATAGGACCACTATTGATCGGATTAAATGCAGCTAAAAGCCTTGCTTTAGGTTGGAATATTCCTATGGTTGGTGTGAACCATGTAGAGGCCCATCTTTATGCCGCAATGATGTCCTCGAAAACATTCCAATTTCCTGCTTTAGGTGTTGTCATTTCTGGAGGTCACACCTTTATGGTGCATATTTTGGATGTGGGCCGCTATCAATTGATTGGCACAACGGTCGACGATGCCATTGGAGAAGCCTTTGATAAAGTCGCTTCTCTTTTGGGCTTAGGCTACCCCGGCGGTCCAGCAATTGAAGCACTCGCAAAAAAAGGGGATCCTAATCGCTATCTATTTAAAGCAGGAAAAGTAAAGAATAACCGATGGAACTTTTCTTTTAGCGGACTCAAAACCAATGTTCTTTACACAATTAAAGGGCAAGATGGAAAAGCTGATGAAAACATCCCTATTACAGAAGGGGAAAAGGCAGATATTGCTGCCTCTTTCCAAAGCACCGCCTTTTCTGAAATTACCCATAAAATTATAGAAGCACTGAAAGCATTTCCTTGCCATGCGCTCTATTTGGGTGGAGGAGTCAGCAACAATCAGACGTTGCGCGCTTTTTTAGCCGCGCAAAACCTTTCAGTTCCTATTTATTGGCCTTCTCCAGGACTCAGTTTAGATAATGGAGCGATGATTGCAGGTTTAGGGTTTCAACAATTTATCAAAAATAATCAGGGAGACGTCATGGACCTGCAGCCCATGACGCGCATCCCCTTAGAGTCTTAGACAATTACTCTTCGAATTGATCTAGTTCTATTGTTGGACGTTGTACATTGCTAGGTCTTTTCTTTTGCGTGGGGGCTTTTCTCATTACTTGAGTTTTTCTTTGCGCCATGTTCTTATTGTTCCTCATACCCGAATGTGCCACTGCAGATTTTTTCTTAAGTGTCACAGGAGCTTGCGCACTTTTTCTTGCCTCTTTATTTTGACCCACAGCAGGTGCACGTGCAGGCATTTGTTTCTTTGCTGGAGAAGAAGGCTGTACCCTTGCCATAGGAGCTTTTTTAGCCTGTTGCCTTGGAACCATGACTGGTTCTTCTTCTGCCATTTCTATAGGTACTTGTCTTGGTTTTGATACCTGTTTTTTAGAAGCAGCTACAGCCTCTTTTTTTCGTACAGGTAAACGCTTAAGTGCTTTGCTTCGCTCTGGGACCATCTCTTCACTAGGAAAAAATTCCTGATTACTATCTTCTTCATAAGATTCAACAACAGCATCTTTTTGGCGATTTTTGCTCAAAGAAGAGACATCTTCTTCCAGATTATTGTCATATACCATTTCACTCTCATCTTGTTCAAATAGGGAAAAGTAATCCTCTTCTTCAGCATCAAAGCGCACTAACATTTTTTCTAACTGGTCATTATCGAACATGCCCTGTTCTTCGATCTTATAGCCTGTTTGCTCCTTATACTCTGTCGTGGCAAAAACCAGTATCGGAATGGTTAATAAAAATCCTACGTACTTCATTCTTCCCCCCCTTGAAATATATATGTCATCTAATTGTGACTCTAGCGATCACTCCTTTTTTGTAAACAATTTTTTTTAATTTATTACTTTACATTCTATTTTTTAGATTTCACTATTATAAAATTCTGAAATCTGTTTTAAGAGTGTGTTGTTTTTATACAAGTGGCATATTGAGCAGTCATAGACTTACTCCTTATCCTTCGGCCAGTTTGAGAGAGCTTCTTTATCTCTCTTTCCCATTGATTTTGAGTTTTTTTTCTACTAGTTTCATGGGATTTTGCAGCCGCCTTTTTCTCTCTTATTATTCACTCGATGCGATGCAAGGTTGTACTTGCGCCCTTTATCTTTGCACTCTTTTCCAACATCCATGCATGCGTCTTGCAGCTTCTGCTCAAGTATTTGTTGGACTATTCCAAGGCTCCAACACAGTGGACCGCATGGGAGAATATATCTGGCAAATGATCTGGTTTTCTCTTTTTTCTATGGTCATCACTCTCCCCTTAGGACTATTTGTGGCTCCCGGTTTTTTTGAAGGCAGTGCGATCAAAGAAAGCGGGCTGTCCTATTTTAATGTGCTGCTCTTTGCCAATTTTCTTTTCCCCCTAGGGACTGCTCTTTCCTGTTTTTATGTTGGGCAGGGTAAGACAAAAGTGATCTTTTGGAGCACCTTGGTTAGCCATATCGTTAATATTTTGCTAGATCTTATCTTAATCTTTGGAATTCACCATTTAATCCCGCCGCTTGGGGCCACAGGCGCTGCTCTATCTATGGCCTTTTCCCAGGCGCTATTTTGCGCGATTCTATTTATTTTCTTTTTGCGAAAAAAAGAGAGATTGGCCTATGGAACGGGGAACTATCTATTCAAATGGGACTCCTTCTGGAAATGCACACGTATGGGGCTGCCGCGTGCGCTGGCGCGCGTCTTTGCCCTCACAGCTTGGGCGGCCATTGTACATATTATGACTGCTAAAGGCGGCGATTATCTAATGGTGCTTTCAATCGGTGGCACCCTCATTTTACTTTTTTCTTTTATTAATGATGGCATTTTGCAAGCCATGATCACCATTGCCTCCAACTTGATCGGCTCTAAAAATTATGCCTCTATCTGGAAAATGGTGCGCTCCAGTTTTCTGTTTTTAGGGACCATGACCCTATTATTTGCGATTCCTTACCTATTTTTCCCTGAATTTATGATCTCATTCTTTTCTTTAGGCCCTATTGATATACCCACTCTACAACTTTTAAAACGTTCCTTTTTATGGCTTTGGATCTTTTCTTTCTGTTATGGATATTGCGCCATTGGTTTGAGTCTGATCACCGCGTCTCAAGACATGGTCTTTTATAGTAGAATCATCATTTTTGTTTGGCTCACCTCCTATTTACCCGCTTACTACGCCATGAATCTCTGGAATTGGCCTCCAGACCTGATCTGGGTGATTATGGCCTTTGATTCCCTGATCTTTGGCACCGTCTACCTGTGGCGCTCTTCAAAAGAAAAATGGAAAGAAGTTCCGCTCACAAGTTAAAAGATTTTTTTAGATTTAATTCTAATATTTGAATTGGCTATAATTCATTCACAAAAAATAGAGGTATTATGGCTAAAGGCGCACGTGAATTTGTTAAATTAAAAAGCAGTGAAAGCACAGAGGTGTATTGGACCACCAAAAATAAACGCAATACGACAGAGCGTATCGAATTAAAAAAATATGATAAAAAGCTCAAGCGCCACGTGACCTTTAAAGAAGCTAAATAGGTCAAGAGGCATCAAGCCTCGCTATGTTTGAATTTTCTCTTGTAAAAAAGTATCTCACACCAAAGAAAAGTCAGCTTTCTGTTGCTCTGATCGCTTTAATGTCAGTTTTTGTGATCTCCATCGTGGTTTGGCTTGTTCTTGTATTTTTATCGGTCACAGAAGGGATCGAACGCAATTGGGTAGAAAAACTGACTGCACTTAATGGCCCGATTCGGATCCAGCCTACAGAAAAATATTTTTCCTCTTATTACTACCAGATCGACCCCTATACGCAAGCCTCCGGTTACAGCTCCAAAAATATTAGGCAGAAGGCGGCAGCGACACTTTCCAACCCCTATCACCCAGAAACAGACGAAGAGCTCCCTGCCTCTTTTCCCAAACCAGATTTAAATACCGATGGATCTTTAAAAGACCCTGTGAAACAAGCCTATAAAATATTGGGACAATGGCGCGAAAAAGTTCCCGGTTTTGCCTTTCAAGATTATGAGGTGAGCGGAGCCCTGCTACGATTGCAGTTAGCCAATCAACCCACCACCCAGCAGTTTCTAACTCAAGTGTCCTATCTGGTTTCTTTTACAGATCAGAATCCGCACTTAAGTTCTTTATTGCTTCCTCCTTCTGCCAAAGAGATTAACCATCTTCTGCTACGCGCACAAAAAAAAGGGGACCATGTACGTGAAGACCTTCCCAAGCTAGAAGAGAGGGCGTCACTCACCCAGCTTTTGCCTATTTTAAAGAATGTGATTATAGAGGAGATGCAGACAACAAACAATTTTTGGAAATTGCCGAGTGCGCTACTTCCAAAAAATGGCTCTTTTGATGCCACTCCCTACGTGCAACAGGGACAGATCACCCATTTCATTCTCCAGTCCACTCCAACTCATAAAGAAACGCTTAAAATTAAAGAGGGCGGGCTCTTTTTTGAAGGGAAAAAACTCCCCTCTTCAATGCCTTTATTTGTAGAAGGTCCAATCACATTCCAAACCTCCTTGATTGAAGAATCCCTTCCGCTGGCACGCCAGCTTGCTGACATCCGATTTAAAGTGAAAACAAAATTACAAAAGCAGTCCCTTGAAGGAGAATTAAATTGGGAAGGGATGGAAATAGCTAAAGCAACAGTTAGAAATCAACTCACTTCTGATCAAATGCCGCCTCCTTGGCCCTATTTCCTAGAGTCGACTAAAAAAGCACTTTTGCCAGCAAAAGATAGTCAAGGTGCTGTGCCGATTTTTCTCTCGCGTAATTTTCAAGATAGCGGTGTTAAGCTCGGCGATCGCGGCTACCTATCCTATCCTTCCATGACAGCAAGCGGCCTTCAAGAGCAGCGTTTTGCTGTAACCATTGCTGGATTTTATGATGGTGGCATCTTGGCGATGAGCAGCAAATATATTCTGGTGCCTCCGCAAGTGACAGAAACGATCAATGCCTCTAACAGCCCCTATAGTGTCGATCGCATGGCAGCCAGTGGCATTGCTCTCTGGTTTCCCAATGCACTCAGCGCTGAGAAGATCAAAGAAGAGCTCCTTACCACCTTTAAAACTGAAGGGATTGATTCCTATTGGAAAATCACCACTTATAAAGATTATGATGTGGCCAAAGATCTTTTACAACAGTTCCAAAGCGATAAATATCTATTCACGCTCATTGGTGTGATCGTTCTTGCTGTGGCTTGTTCTAATATTATATCAATGCTCATTCTGCTAGTGCAGAATAAGAAAAGAGAGATTGGCATTTTGCAAGCGATGGGCGCCTCTAAAAATAGTATCGCTCTGATTTTTGGACTCTGTGGCGTATCTATCGGCATCTTAAGCAGCCTGATAGGCATCACGCTCGCCCTTTTAACGCTGCACAATATCGATTTTGTAGTAAAAATTCTTAGTCTGCTGCAAGGTCATGAAGCGTTTAATGCCCTATTTTTTGGACAATCTTTGCCGAGTGCGCTAAGCAGCCGCGCCCTCTATTTTGTTCTGATTGCTACTCCCTTACTTTCCTTATGCGCAGGACTGATTCCTGCATTAAAAGCATGCCGTTTGCAACCCTCTCAAATTTTGAGGGCCGAATGACCATTTTAAAATTACATAATATTCATAAAAGTTTTGGAACACTTGCCGTCTTGAAAGGGATTTCACTCGAGGTGCGCGAAGGAGAGACGATCGCCATCACAGGAAAATCGGGAGAAGGCAAGAGCACCCTGCTACATATTATAGGCACCCTTGAAAAGCCCAGCGCAGGCACCATAGAAATTTGCGGCCAAATGCCTCTTGAAGCTACAGTGCATGCGCTGCGCAATCAACAGATCGGCTTTATTTTTCAAACCTACAATCTCCTAGAGGAATATACCGTTTTAGAAAATCTACTGATGCCCCAAAGGATTGCGCGGAAGCAGTGCCACAAAAATAGTGATAGTCACAAGCGCGCCCTAAAACTTTTAGAAGAAGTTCAGCTGGCCTCTAAAGAAAATGAATTAACAAAATTTCTCTCTGGAGGGGAAAAACAGCGTGTGGCAATTGCGCGCGCGCTTTGCAATGATCCTGCGCTTATTTTAGCCGATGAACCTACCGGCAACTTAGATGGAGAAAATTCCCAAAAAGTGCAGGAGTTACTCATTCAAACAGCTAAAAGACGGGGCAAGACGCTCCTTATCGCGACACACGACCCTGAACTTGCCTCCCATTGCGCCCGCACCCTCCATCTCAAAGATGGACTACTACAGTAAAAATTCAAAATTCATAATTTCGGACATGGGCACGTTAGGGAAATTCTTGGGATGCCTGAAATGAATGGTATGGATATACTGCGGTTAGGATGAGATTAGTTGTTGTTGGCACTGGCTACGTTGGGCTTGTCACGGGAACCTGCTTTGCAGAAACAGGTCACCAGGTCACCTGCCTTGATATTGACCCGATAAAAATTAAACAACTACAAGCAGGCAGTGTGCCTTTTTATGAGCCTGGTCTTCAAGAACTCGTTTTAAAAAATAGGGAACAAAAAAGACTCTTTTTCACTACCGATTATAATGAAGCCCTTAAGGGAGCCGAAGTCTGCTTCATTGCCGTCGCCACTCCTTCAAATCCTGATGGGAGCTGTCACCTTTCCTACATCTATGCTGCAGCCAAAGAGATCGCCCGCCACATGGAAAAACCGCTTCTGATTGTGAATAAATCCACCGTGCCTGTAGGCACCCAGGCTGAGGTCCAACAAATCATCCAAAAAGAGCTGAAAGAGCGCGGCGTTTCGATTCCCTTTGATGTTGTTTCCAATCCTGAATTTTTGCAAGAAGGATCAGCTATAAAAAATTGCATGCACCCAGATAGAGTCATTATCGGTTCTTATTCACCTCAAGCAACTGCCACCATGAAACAGCTCAATGCCTCTTTTATCACCCATCCCGATCAGAAAGTTTTTGTTATGGATCCGCCTTCTGCAGAATTGGCTAAATATGCAGCCAATGCAATGCTAGCCACACGCATCTCATTTATGAATGAACTGGCTGCTCTTTGCGAAGCCAGCGGTGCCAATGTAGAAGAGATCCGTGCTTCTATGGGCGCAGATAAACGGATTGGACCCCATTATCTTTACCCAGGTTTGGGCTATGGCGGTTCTTGCCTGCCAAAAGATATTCTGGCTTTAAAAGCCATGGCCAAAAAATATCAGCTCGATCCTCTACTATTAAATGCGGTGGAAACGGTCAATCAGAACCAGAAACAGTTCTTTTTCCAGAAGATTCAACACTATTTTTCTAATACCGGTTTAAAAAATAAAACAATTGCACTTTGGGGCCTTTCTTTTAAGCCAGATACAGACGATCTTAGAGAAGCTCCCTCTTTACAACTTATTGCAGAGCTGCTTGCGCATGGGGCACAATTGCGTTTATTCGATCCCATTTCTTTAGAAAAAGCACGCCTTCTTTTCAAAAATCAAAATGGCCTTGTCTTTTGCAAAGATGCATATGATGCTGCCCAAGGAGCAGATGCAGTGGCCCTTGTGACTGAATGGAAACAGTTCCGCGCACTAAATCTTAAAAAACTACGCCTATTGATGAAAGAGCCTGTTTTTTTCGATGGACGCAACCAATTTTCTGCTAAAGAAATGGTAGAAAATGGCTTTGACTATTTTGGCATTGGCATGGCAATAGACAAGGTAGGCCCATGATCACAGAATTTGTTGACACTCATATCAAAGTATTATCGGAAAAATTGGATCAGCTGATCCAAGAAAAACCGTTTATGTACCACAATCCGCTTTTCCAAGCAGCGCGTTATTCTATTTTTTCCTCAGGTAAACGGCTACGTCCCCTCCTCCTGCTTGCCACTACCACCACCTACCAGACCCCTTTAGAAAAAAGTATTATCCCTGCCTGTGCTCTAGAGATGGTCCATACCTATTCACTCATTCATGATGATCTCCCCTGCATGGATAATGATGATTTTCGAAGAGGAAAACCTGCCCTACATAAAGTCTATCCCGAAGGCCATGCGCTTCTCACGGGTAATTTTCTACTTACCTATGCGTTCCAGCTGCTTTGTGAAAGTCCTCTGCTGACCGATAAACAGAAACTCAAACTCATTAATGTTCTGGCTAAAAGTGCTGGTAGCGAAGGCATGATCGGAGGCCAAGTGGTTGATATTGCTTCAGAGGGCAAAAAAATCGATTGGGAAACATTAGAATTTATGCACCTCGGGAAAACAGCCTCTTTGATCATTGCTAGCTTGGAACTGGGCGGCATTATTAGTGAAGCGCCCAAGAAAGATATGCTCGCCCTCCATACCGCCGGCAAATATTTGGGCCTTGGCTTTCAAATTCAGGATGATCTGGACGATGCTCAAGAGAAAAAAAGTTCTGATGCTAAAAAGCAAAAAGCCACAGCCCTCTCCCTGCTTGAGCCTGAAAAATCAAAGTTTTTGGCCCACCAGTTTTTTAATTTAGCCTTTAAATCTTTGGAGAATCTCTCTCATCCTGCCCCCTTATTGCAAGAATTAGTTAAAAGCTTAATTAAAATATCATAAAATAAACATTTTACAAAAAAAATGCATCTGATATATAATTAATAGAAAATTAATTAATAAAAAAACTATGTCTGCAACTCCTTTAGTCTCACAAACTTCCGAAACAATCTCCACTTTTCATAGTATTGTTCAAGAAGCGCGTAATCCTTGGCTTATTGATGGACAACCTTCTGAAAAATTAAAAAAATTTATTAACAAAATAGACTTCGCTGATCCGAATAGATTCCATAAACAATTATTAATCGACTATTTTAAAGAAGAGCCCAACCATTCAATTGAAGAAAAAATTGCTTTATTTTTATTTTATCATCAACAAACTTATCCTGAATTAGCAACTCTGGCTATAAAATCTTTAGAAGGCACCCTCCTACGTGCCGATTATCAAGTTTTGACATACCCATTTCAATTTGACACGGTCTTTCTTGGTCCTTTTAA
The DNA here is from genome assembly GCA_964569185.1 of uncultured bacterium. Taxonomy (GTDB): domain Bacteria; phylum Chlamydiota; class Chlamydiia; order Chlamydiales; family Rhabdochlamydiaceae; genus DATIJP01. Next base: position 17,422 of record CAZMTP010000011.1, on the reverse strand, counting down.
AAAAGTGATTGAAAATGGTCATGAATATCTTACTACTCCCACTGCGCAACAGACTCAAAAAGTAAATATGGAAAACATTAAACTTCTAATGGACCAATTTGCAAAAGTTCGAAAAAATGTGGTGCCAGTTCCCTTACTCAAACTCAATCGTCAGCGAACCTATTCCGTTAGATCCACCACTGCAGATACTTTAGCAACCTCAAGCATACTGCCAAATGCAGCCATAAGACAAATACCCTGGTTGCAGAAAAGCACAATACAAATGGCTCACCTTCAGCAGCTATTATCAGTTAGAAAAGGGAGTCATTTTCGAGACGGTTTGCGCGCATATATAAGACAATATCACAAAAATGATCTAGAAGAAGGAATCAGTCTATTTTTATTTATGACTGAGTTAATGCATCAAAAAAACGAAGGTCCCTTGTTCTTGAAAATGTTATCAAAAGAAGGCTTGCAAAGAGGGGAGAATCCCTATGCAATTAGATCTTTTAATGGATCAAAAAGTTTATTTAACGAATTATTTGATGCTGGATACCTTCATTTATGCAATAAAACAAAAAATATAGAAAAATATGCCGATATTAAGAAAATTAAAGAGTTTATAAAAGACCTTCAAGAATATAGAAAAAGATTACCAGTTACTTTTGATTTTCAATGGCCAGATGATGAGACGGAAGAGCCCATTGCAACCTCTTCATCTACTGTGTCATCGCTTCCAAATCCAATACAGATAGATCAACAAAGAATAGCTGCTCAAGCACTCTTGCAATACCACATACAACAATTAGCAATCACTCAAGCAATCTTGCAAAATCCAATGATGTGGTCTTTTGGTATGCAATTGCCGGCTCTCATACAAGATAGTGCACCACCAAGTAGAATTATTCCTCAGCCCCCGACATCAAATTTGCCTCTACAAGCAATTGCACAATCTCAAGGAGCTGATTCCTTTGTTCCTCCTATCCCACCTATTACTAATTCTGATCTTTTGTCTCTTCTTAGTACCAGTTCCGCTGGCGCAAGTACATCCGCTCCAACACCCGCGCCAGTTGCAAAAAAACGAAAGCATTCTGATGCAGATGCCACTATATTGCCCCCTGTCAATACAGAATTAGATGCCGTAGCCGAATCGGATCCCACTGTCCTTTCTTCACTTGCTGAAATCGATAATCTGTTTAGCAACTAAAAGGACTATGAAACCTTGCAATTAAGTAGCTTATCTTTAAAATAGTATTTCATTATAAATCTGATATCTTATATAATAATATAAACTATTTTAATAAAAGGCATAAAAATGAGTACATCTTCTTTAATATCAGGGACTTTACCCACATCTGTATCAGCGGCCATAGTTCCATCCCTTCCTTCTCAGGAGGCCCCTAGCTCTTCGCCATCAAGCGCACCAGCTATGTCAACAAGCTCCACTATAACCTCTGCTATACCAGCCACCTCATCTTCACAACGTACAAAAGATTGGTTAAGGAAATCAGGTGATCAAATAAATGATTTTGTAAACCTATTTGAGAACATGACTAGCGGAACTAAGACATTTCAAGCGGCTGCGTTAACACGTTATATAAAAAAACATCATATGAGGGATAGTGTAGCAAAAAAAATCAGCCTATTTTTATATTTTCACGAACTAGTTTGTCGAGACAATTCAGTGTTTATATTTTACCAAGCCTTAACTAGAGAAGGATATCGACCGAAACGTGGTGAAAAAAATAATTATATAAATCATAAGAGTGCACTTGATGCGATTATTGGGAAGGGATACCTGCATGGGCGCTACAAGAAAGGCAACATTAGACAGGCTGATTTAGATCAAATTAAGGGATATATCAATGAAATTGATGTATTTAGAAAGGATTGCATTAAGGATCCATTCGTGTGGCCCGTTGAACCTCCTCCAAGCCAATCCAGTACAGAGATCAGTCACAGCAATGTTGCTTCCTCGTCTGGTGCATCACAAAGATATCCAGACGCTTTTCTACTATCCCAATGGCCGCCAATAAGTAGCCTCCCTTCTTTTTCTCTTCCCCCCAGTTTGCCTCAGGACCCTTCGCTTTTAATTGCTATGCGTAATGATGCCATTATGAGAGCACTATATCAACAAGCAGCACAGGCAACACAGGCAATGATGCGCCATATAACCATGTGGCAAGGACAACAACTTAATCCTTATGTTGGTCAAACTGCTGCTTTAACTACTTCGCCAAGATCGAGTATTTCAGGAACGTCGGAAGAAATAGATGAAAAAGAAGAGGAAGAGGAAACTGTTGAACAGGTAAGTTCAGGACCAGCAGTACAAAATCCAAACCCTTCTTCCTCCTCTACAGAAATATCTGGAGTTTCCCCTTGGTATACTGATGGAAGAATCTCTATAGAGTTAGCACACACGCTGTATTATATGAAAAAAGCTGCTACCCAACGAGGTAGAACAGAATTTAAAGCGCAAAAACTAGACGCCTACTTTCATGCTATCCCAAGACATACTCTCGAAGAGAAACTAAGTCTAATTTTACATTACTACATCATGGCGCACCCTGATCAAAGGAATGAGATCTGGGATCATGTGAAGAACCGAAAAAAAACTGAATTTAAGCTTCAAACATTACAGAGGCAAATCATAATTGCTATTGGAGATAATAACTACTTTAAACAATCTCCATTAACAAATGAAAATTTAGCGCAGATTGAACTTCTAATGAACCAACTTATATCAATTGAAGCACAAGTACCAGTACAGTATCCACGTGATGCATCATTATCTGAGACACCTGAATCAATGAGAAGACAGCGTAGTTCATCTAGATCAGTAGTGTCCCAATCTCATGACCCGCAAATGCCCCTTTCTCATGGTTCTCATTTATCATTTGAACAACAACGAGCCATCATGTCCCAAATTGCCTCCCAAGGAGGGAGAGGACGTGCCCACTCTTTATCATCTAGTCACATTTCTCAAATACCAAGTCACCCTATCTCTGCTGCACCTGCTAGCGTCGCTGCCTTATCTAATGTGCCCATCACTAATCCTGCGCTCACGAGCATTTCACATACAGCACAAAAAAGAAGAAGACATTCCTTAAGTGATGCCAATAATCCTGATGCCCTATCCTCTCTTACATCGTCCTTGCACTCAGCCTCTTTATCTAGAGAAGAAGAACCTGATACTGGTATGGATTTAGATGAATTCACTCAAGGGGGAACTGGATCGCCACCAGCTTGGGAAGATTCATTTGATGCGACTGAAGAGGCGCTTAAAAATCCACCGCCACCGCCACAACAAGAATAAATCAGGATAGTAGAAAAATAGTCAGAAGCTATTAGAGGGTGTCTAAAAATTAGAAATCAATGGATTTTTGAGAATTTTTTTTTGCAGCTTTTTGAACCAATTCGCAGGACATACTTAAATTAAGCAGGCCAAGAATTGGTTCAAAAAGATGCGGAAAAAGAGCACAAAAAGCCATCATTGCTAATTTTTAGACACCCTCTTAGAATAGCTTCTATGGCTATATACAAAAAACCTGGGAAAAGGGCTTTTGATCTTTTTTTCAGTGTTCTATTTATTATTTGCACATCCCCTCTTTATTTTCTAATTGCACTTTTGGTCAAATGCACCTCCACCGGCCCTATATTTTATAAAGGGCTGCGCATGGGACAGCATGGAAAACTGATCGATTGCTGGAAATTTCGGACCATGTGCCTAAATGCCGATGAAAAACTGCATCACATTTTAAGAACCTGCCCAGAATTAGATGCAGAATGGAAAACCTATTTTAAATTAAAAAATGATCCCCGGCTCACCCCTATTGGAAAATTTTTAAGACAATCTTCTCTTGATGAACTTCCTCAGATATGGAATGTAATAAAAGGCGATCTAAGTATCGTTGGTCCACGCCCTATTGCAATCGAACATAAAGAGAAAGCTCAAGAAGAGATCCGCAGCCACTTTGGGGATAAAACAGAAAAGATCTTATCTGTAAAACCAGGACTCACCTGCATCTGGCAAATTAAAGGAAGAAATTTACTCACCTTTCAAGAGCGTATCCTTTTAGAAGAGGAATATGTGGACACGCAATCTTTTGTCCTCGATCTTCGCATCATTATCAAAACTGTTCCATTGCTGTTTTTTTCTAAGGGAGCTTTTTGATGGAGGGCCCTATTCTTGTCATTGGCGGAGCAGGCTATATCGGTAGCCATGTCTGTAAAGCACTCGCAACTAGCGGCGCGGTCCCAATTGTATATGATAATCTTTCTTCAGGCCATCAGTGGGCCATTAAATGGGGCCCTTTTTTTGAAGGCGATATTTTAGATACGGAGCAGCTAGAAAAAGCCATTTTAACTTATAAACCGCGTGCTGTGATCCATCTTGCTTCCTACATCGATGTGAGAGAATCTAAAAAAGACCCGTTTAAATATTATGAAAATAATTTAGTGGGCACACTGGCCCTCCTGCAAGTTCTTTGCAAACATAAAATCAAGAAATTAATCTTTTCCAGTTCTGCTGCTGTATATGGAAAACCGCTTTATACGCCCATTGACGAAGCGCACCCTAAAAATCCAATCAATCCTTATGGAAAAATCAAATGGGCTATAGAAAATCTACTGGAAGATTTTTACCATTCCTATGGATTGTCCTCTGTTTCTTTGCGCTATTTTAATGCTGCAGGGGCAGACTCTGAAGGCGAAATCGGAGAGGCCCATACGCCTGAAACACACCTGATCCCGCGTATCTTGCTCACTGCGCGCCAAAAGCAACATGAGCTCCTCATTTTTGGGGTTGATTTCCCCACACAAGATGGCACTGCTGTGCGCGATTTTGTCCATGTGACCGATCTGGCCGATGCCCATGTGAAAGCGCTCGATTATCTTGACCACAACACTGAACCTTTGGCCCTTAATTTAGGCACTGGCAAAGGGTTTTCTATTTTTGAAATGATTGCCACAGCCAGTCAGATCACGGGCACAAAAATCCCCTATAAAATAGAAAAAGCCAATGCAGAAGATCCCCCTATTTTGATTGCAAATGCTGCCAAAGCACAAATCTTATTGAGTTGGCAGCCGACCTATTCTACTTTGGAAAATATTCTCTCTTCTGCCTGGAGCTGGCACCAATTTTGGGAGCATGACGCATGAGCTCTCTTTTATTGCCTTTTCTGCTTGCCTGTTTCGCCCTCTGTTTTTCGCACCTATTTTTGCCTACGGTGCATCTATTTGCCTTTGCCCCTTTTTTTGCGCTGCTTTTTCTTCGAAAAAGTTTTCTTTTTTCGATCTGGACCGCTGTACTATGCGGCCTATTAATGGATCTTTTAAATAGTAAATTCCATTTTGGATTTTGTGCCTTAAATAGCTGTTTGACCTGCCTCCTTGTCTATTCTCAAAAACGGAATTTCTTTGAAGACCGTCTGTTTTCCCTTGCCTGCTATACTGCTCTTATTTCAGTAGTATCCTCTTTTATTGAACTCGGTTTTTTAACTCTCTTTGAAAAGCAGTTCCCCTTAAAATGGCCACTTGTGATCACAGATCTCATGTTAATGCCAGCTTTCGATGCACTCTATGGCTTTCTCTGGTTTAGCTGTCCGATAAAACTGTATCAAAATCTAAGGAAACCAAAAATTAGATGAAAGCCGATTCACCATTGACAAAAGCTGCCATCGAAGCCGCTGTAGAAGCAGGAAAGCTATTACTTTCTGGCTTTGGAACAAGCTATACCATCTCTTCTAAAGAGGGAAATCAAAATCTTGTCACCGAATATGATTTTCAATCTCAAAAGTTGATTATTTCCCTGCTGCAAAAAAAGTTTCCCGACCATCAATTTTTGGGGGAAGAAGATCAGGAGAAACAGATACTCAATCCTTCCAAAATCACCTGGATTATTGACCCTCTAGATGGAACGGTGAACTTTGCACGATCGATCCCTATATTTTCCACAAGTATTGCCGCTGCTTTGGGAACTGAAATTCTCACAGGAGTGGTCTACTATCCTTCAATGAATGAACTTTTTGTTGCGGAAAAAAATCGGGGCGCTTATCTCAATGGAAAGCAGATTAGGGTATCACAGAGAGATCGATTGGACAGAGCGCTGATGGCAACAGGGTTTCCTTATGATGTGGATAAAAATCCATTGAATTGCATTGAAACTTTTTCAACTATTGTGAGAAAAGGCACCCCTATCCGCCGCTTAGGCTCTGCTGCTATCGATCTTTCCTATGTGGCCGCAGGGCGATTTGATACTTTCTGGGAAGTGGGACTGCATGCCTGGGATTTAGCAGCAGGAAAATTGCTAGTCGAAGAAGCAGGAGGAAAAGTAAGCCACTATGACGGATCAGAACATCGCCTCTATGGCTATTTCCCCGCACTGGCAACCAATGGCCATTTACATCAAAACATGGTGGACATACTAAATGCGTTTAATTGATGGAAAAGCGATTGCCAGTGAAATTGAAAACAACATTGCCCATGCCATTCAAAAATTAAAGGGCAGGCCTCCTGCGCTTGCCTTTATTTTAGTTGGAGAAGATCCCGCTTCACAAAGCTTTATCAGAATGAAAAAGAAAAAGTGTCATGAGGTAGGCATTCTTTCGATCGATCGAGAACTTTCAGAAAATGTGTCTGAAGCCCATCTCATCAAAGAGATCGAACAGCTTAATCAAGATAGAGATGTGGATGGAATTTTAGTCCAGCTCCCTCTTCCTGCCCATATTAATTCGGATCACATTGTGCTTTCAATCCATCCTGACAAAGATGTGGATGGCTTTCATCCGATTAATGTGGGAAAAATGTTAATCGGTTATCAAGATATTTTCTTTCCCTGCACGCCGCATGGCATTCAGGTACTACTTGCCAGAAGCCATATTGAGACGGCAGGCAAACATGTGGTGATTTTGGGGCGGAGCAACCTGGTAGGGAAACCTCTGGCCGCCATCCTTATGCAAAAAAGAGCGCATGCCAATGCCACAGTGACTATTGCACATAGCCAATCTCAAGATCTAAAAAAAATATGCAGTTCTGCAGATATTCTTGTGGCTGCTATGGGAAATCCCCTCTTTGTGGGTCCTGACATGGTTAAACAGGGAGCTGTGGTGATCGATGTGGGCATTAACCGCATGGGAAAAAAAATCGTCGGGGATGTCGATTTCGATAAAGTAGCGCCCAAATGTTCTTATATCTCCCCTGTTCCAGGGGGAGTAGGTCCCATGACCATCGCCATGCTGCTCTCTAACACCCTTCTCAGCTACCAAAAAAGCAAGAAAGAAAATTAATTACTTTTTCTTAGTTCTTTTTCGCTTGCTCTCTTTTTTACCTTTCGCTTGTGCCATTTCCCATTTGCTTTCGAGCAGAATGAAATTGACTGCCTTTAAACGTACCGCAATCTGCGTGCCCACACCGAAGGCCTTTCCTGTATGCTTGCCCACCATCGCAGACCGTTTCTGATCATAAAGATAATAATCAGAACCGATCTCAGAAATATGCAAAAAGCCTTCCAAAAAAAGCTCCTGTAATTCAAAAAATAGGCCAAAAGGCTTCACCCGAGAGACCATCGCCTTATAGACTCTCATCGGATTCTGGTGCAGATAATGATTGAGCAGCCGCAACTTTTTTAAGAGTTTCACACTGCTTTCTGCACGGAAAGCAATCCGCTCTTGGTCTGAACATTTAAGAGCGACCTCTTTCAAATCCACCTTTTGATCTTCTTCATCAAATAAAAGTCTTTGAATCACAAGATCACTATAACGCCTGATGGGGCTTGTAAAATGGCAATAATATTCTAAGGCAAGTCCAAAATGGCCCACATTGTCAGGCGAATAGTAGGCCAACTTCATGCTCCGAATAAATCCAACCGACAGCTGCTGGCTGAACTCTGTTTTTTTTGCCTTTTCAAATAGCTTCTGAAGATCTTTCTGATCTGGATCTTTAGGAACCTTAAAGCCTAAAGAGCGGGCTAAGGCCGCAAACTCTTCGATATTCTCTGGAGAGGGCGGTTCATGGATCCGATACAGCAAGCTTTTGCCGCGATCAGTTAAATTTTTTGCCACCAGCTCATTTGCTTTGAGCATAAACTCTTCGACAAGTTGATGGGTGATATCATACTCGACCCGCTTTGTTCCCGTCGGTTTTCCCTGTTGATCGACCACAATGACCATCTCAGGAAGAGAAAAATCGATACTTCCGCGCAAAGAACGTTTTTTCTTGAGCAGATGACACAGATCAACCATCAATTCCAGGCTTTTGAAATGGACACTCTCTTTTTGCTTGTCGAGAATTAATTTTGCTTCGGAATAGGTCATCCGTTTTTTACTTTTAATAAACGATCTAAAAATCTGATATCCTAACAGATCCCCCGTATCATCAAAATCGATCATCACCGATACAGTGAGCCGGACCTGATTTTCTCTTAAACTGCACAAGTTATCAGATAGAGCATGAGGCAGCATGGGCACCACCGAACCCGGAAAATAGACTGAGTTACACCGCTGGTAAGCTTCTTGATCTAAATGAGATTCTGGCTGTACGTAATGGGCCACATCAGCAATATGAACGCCCAGATGGTAATGTCCTTTTTTATCTCTGCTAAGCGACAGCGCATCGTCATAATCTTTGGCTGTCTCTGGATCGATTGTAAATGTCTCTAATTTGCTAAAATCTTTTCGTCCTTTTAGATCTTTTTTGGCCACTTTATTGCCAATCGCTTTGACCTCATTTAGCGCTTTTTTAGAAAAAACATCTTTCAAGTCATACTCTTCAATGGCTGCAACCACATCTTTGGAAGGATCAGAAATATGGCCAATATAGTAAGACACTTCGCAAATGGCAGGCGTCTCATGATCGCCCCAGTCCAACACCTTCATGATGACCCGGTCGCCCACTTTTAAACTTTTTTCTTCATGATGCGCTTTGACAAGAACAGGTTTTGATACCCCGAGCAGAGGCACATAGGCATAAATTTTTCCTTTAGAGGCGATCTCACGAATGGTGCCTGCTAGATGGGTCCGCCCCCTTTTAATAATAGAAAGGATGCGCCCGTCGGCGCCTTTCTCCCAATTGGAGTTAGGATTTATTTGAATTTCCACATGGTCGCCATCGACAGCGTTGTCTGTGAGATGTTTCGGGATAAAAACATCTTCAGGACAGTCAAAAAGAGAATCGGGAACAACAAACCCAAAGCCGCGCGGATGCATCCGCAAGACCCCAGTGATGATCTCATTTTCTAAGTTCCAAGGCTGTTTCTTGTCATTTTTAGCCATAAGCCGAAGTATAGGGAAGCATCCTTGAGGGAACAAGTAAAAAAATATTTAAGTCCTTGAATAGTTCCTTGGTTTTTCTTATAATGACGGCCTTTTGCAGGAGTTAACTATGGTACGCATGAGTAAACAGGGAGAACGCAGGAATCAATGCCCTAAAAGGCCGGCTCCTCCAACCCCAAAAACAGGCCCACGAAAAGACAATCTCCCTTCTGGCTACAAACCACAACTAAATGCTGTGGACGCAGACGCAAAAAAGGGTGCATTTATTCCAAAAATTAGATAAGGGTTAAAAAAATGTCTAGACATCGCAGCTACGGGAAATCGAGCAAAACAGCAAAAAAACGAAATGTGTTAAAGAGATTTGAACGTATAGAGGTTTTAAGAAAACTTGGAAAATGGAAAGATGGCGAAAATAAAAAAGTCACCGGACTCCCCAAAACGCCTGCCACAGCCTAAAATCGACATTTCCGTTTATAATTCTCAGAAAGCTCTTTCTCTTTCAAACAGTGCCGTCAAAAAAATGGTCCAGGGACTCCTAGGCCATTTTAAATTGAAGATTGAAGGACTTGCAGTCCATTTTGTATCTAAAGAAAAAATAGGTGCACTTCATCTGCAGTTTTTTAATGATCCCTCTCCAACAGATTGCATGTGCTTTCCAATGGATGCTTCTTTTTTAGGAGAGATTGTGATCTGTCCAGAAGTGGCCATTGAATATGTGTCGCTAAAAAAAAGCGATCCTTATATCGAGGTGTCCCGCTATTTAATTCATAGTTTTCTCCATCTTCTAGGATTTGATGATCAAACCGCTCAAGGCAAAAGAGAAATGCGCCAAAAAGAGACCCAGTTTTTAAAACTTTTAAAAAAACAAGGTTTGCTACTAAGGTGATTGAATCGCCACTGATTGCTCTTTTTTTTCTTTTGTGTGCCAATTTTGTCACAGGACTAAGCGCTGCCATTTCCCGTATGGGAAAGTTCCAGGCTGAATTTACGGTTGCAGAAAATGGTCACTATTTTTTCCCCATACGTTTCCTCTTTGTGAAAAAAAATCGAGAGCTGCTCTCCTTTGCTCTTCCTTTGCTGAAATATACTCTTGTGGTTGGCTATGCCACATTCGCTTTTTCTTTTCTCTTTTCTTTGATGCCTGGCACACAGACTATAGGCACGCTTCTTTGGGAAACAGCAGTTGTTTTGCTCTGTTTCATTGTGTCCGATCTGATTTTCCAAGGCTTAAGCCTCTTTCGACCTAAAGCTTTTTTCAAAATTTCGGTCCAGATTGTGGCTCCCCTACTCTTTCTCTTTTGGCCGATCGCTTCCCTATTTTATCGCATTTTAAAACGGGGTTTTCCTGCTCAAGAGACCAAAGAGATCACATCACTGCGTATGCGCGATAAAATCCTTGAGGTGTTGCAAGACCCAGAATTTGCTCCTTTTCTAGATGCTCATGAACAAAGATTGATCCTTTCTCTTGTCTCTTTCAAAGAGCGCAATGCACGGGAAATTATGGTCCCGAGAATCGATATGTTCTGCTTACCAGCAGAAACCACTATCCGCGAAACGGCGAAAAAATTTTTATCTGAAGGCTATAGCCGTATACCGGTCTATGAGGAAAATATCGATAATATTGTCGGCGTTGTCTATTACAAAGATGTATTAAATCATTATTTAAAAAGCATCGAAGAGAAAGAGCCCGCCCATGAATTAAATAAACCGATCATCAACTTAGTCAAATCGATCGTTTACACCCCAGAAACCAAGCGCATTTCAACGCTACTTCAAGAATTTCGTAATAAGCAGATCCACATGGCCATTGTGGTCGATGAATATGGCGGGACAGAAGGAATAGTCACTATCGAAGATATTTTAGAAGAACTTGTGGGGGAGATTGCCGATGAATATGACAGAGAAGAAGAACCACTATTTACTATGCTTCCTACAGGCGGCTGGATCATTGATGCCAAAATGGGCATTATCGATATCGAGGAAGAGCTAGGGATTAAGATCCCTCCAGGACCCGAATATGATACATTGGGCGGCTATATTTTTCATAAGGCAGGTACCATCCCCTCTAAAGGTTGGCGGTTGCACCATGATGAATTTGAAATTGAAGTTTTAAGCTCCAATGAGCGCTCAATCGATAAGGTCAAGATTACCCCAAAAAAAAGTAGTTCTTAATCTCTAAATTTTATATATTGGCGACCTATGCGACGATCTATTTGTTTTACCGAACCAAGCGCCGCTCTTGCTGGGCAAGTAGGCATTTGGAAGTTTTCCTATTCCCCTGCCGCTGCATTGCCGCAAGGGACACGCCTTAAATTTGACCTATTGCCCAAAGGGCTTCCTGCTGACTGGCAGATCCCGCAGACCAATCCCAAAGTGAAAAAAAATCTTATTTGGGGCGAGTTGCCGAGCGGCAAGATGGTGGAAGCCACAGCAGTAGAATCAATAGAGCATCCTTACCCTGCTTTTGAATTTGTTCTCCCCACGGAACTAAAAGCGGGCGATCCTTTTACCATTTGTATCGGAACACCTGAAGGAAAAGAGATAGAGAAGAGCGGGAATCAGGCCCAAACGCTTGTCCAGCGCCGCCGTTCTTTCAATCTTTATATCGATCCCAAAGGAAAAAGAGACTACAAAGAGCCCGAAGTATTTAGTGTGGATGTACGTGGAAATAAATTAGAAACGATCCGAATTTTGGCGCCTTCGATGGTTTCGAAAAATAAACGGTTTGATGTCCTTGTCCGTTTTGAGGATGAGTTTGGAAATTTAACCAATAAAGCACCTGAAGATACACTGATTGAGCTCAGCTATGAACATCTTCGAGAGAATTTGACCTGGAAACTGTTTGTCCCAGAGACAGGATTTATTGTCCTGCCGAATCTCTATTTCAATGAGCCGGGTGTCTATCGCATTCAGCTGCTCAATATGCAATCAAAAGCAAAATTCTTCTCTTCGCCCATCAAATGTTTCCCTGAAACTGAGAAAAATCTTTACTGGGGGCTGCTCCATGGAGAATCTGAGCGGATCGATGCCTCTATCAATATCGAATCCTGCTTAAAACATGTCCGCGATGAGAAGTCACTACAATTTTTTGCCACTTCCCCTTTTGAAGATGCAGAAGAGACCTCTAATGATCTTTGGAAAGCGATTTCACAGCAAGTTGCCGAATATAATGAAGATAACCGTTTCACTGCTTTATTAGGTTTTCAATGGAGTGGCGAACCAAAAGAAGAGGGTTTGCGCCATTTTATCTATTGGAAAGACAATAAAGCTCTTTTAAGAAAAAAAGATGCGAAGAGCAACACACTGAAAAAAATCTATAAAACGCACACGCCAAAAGAGCTGCTTTCGATCCCCTCATTTACCATGGCCAAAGGGTATGAGTATACCTTTGATGAATACACTCCCGAATATGAGCGCGTGGTAGAAATTTATAATGCCTGGGGTAGTTCTGAATGCACAAAAAAAGAGGGCAATTTGCGCCCCATCACCACTGAGAACTCGCATGGTGTGCAGGAAACAGAAAAAGGATCGGTGCGGGCTGCACTGAGTCGCAATATGCGCTTTGGGTTTGTGGCAGGCGGCCTAGATGATCGGGGCATTTACAGCCCATTTCATGACAACGACCAGGTACAATATTCCCCTGGACTTACAGCCATTCTTGCGATCGAACAGACGCGCGATGCCCTGCTTTTAGGACTCTACAATCGTTCCTGCTATGCGACAACAGGGCCACGGATTGTGCTTGGCTATTCTATTGCTGGGGCACAGATGGGCAGTGAACTATCTACCAAAGTCAAGCCAGGACTAGAATTTAATCGCCATATCACAGGTTTTGTGTGCGGTACGGCTCCTCTTAAAGAGGTGACATTCATTCGCAATGGCCAAGAATTTAAAACGTTCCATCCCAAAGAGTCCAATTTTGAGTTTGTGTTTGATGATTCCGAATCGCTCGCTGCATTTGCATTTAATTCCCCAGATGAGCGGCCACAGTTTGTCTACTACTATATGCGCGTTGTCCAGCTCGACGGCCATATTGCTTGGGCTTCCCCTATCTGGATCGACTACTTCCCCCTTGCCTTCAAAAAACCCAAAAAATAATCTGAAAGGAAAAGATGGGCATTGTCCCCACAGACAGCTCTTTGTTGCTCTATCAAACAGAAGATGGGCAAACCCGCATCGAAGTGCACCTCCAAGATGAAACCGTCTGGCTGAACCAAGCGCAACTATGTGAGTTATTTGATAAGGACAAGCGTACTATATCTGAGCATATACAGAATATCTTCAGGGAAGGGGAATTAAGTGAAGAATCAGTTGTCCGGAATTTCCGGACAACTGCCTCTGATGGCAAAAAACCTAGAAAACCTGACGTGGAAATTGCAAAGAACTATCTTAATGAAAAGGAACTAAAAGTCGTTAATTTGATCGTATCTCTCTACTTAGATTTCGCTGAGTTGCAAGCATTAAGCCGTAACCCCATGTATATGAAAGAGATGCTCCTTCTCTGGTAGAGCAACATTTTCTTGAAACCATTAAGGAAATTGAAAAAACCGCATTGATCAAATCCTCTGATAATTAGTCAGCTGCTCATGTGCTCACTTCTTCTAGTCGCAGAACTGACTAAAACTCTTAAGCTTTGGATTTCCAGTTGGTTCTGCGAATCGACGCGAAATAAACTAAATCGCCAGATTTAGAGAATGAGCGCATGAGCAGCCAGCGCCTTCATTTTTTCCTTTTTCTTCTTCTTTCTGATTAAAAAGGTTCTTGATAAGATCAAGGTATGTGGATTTTGGTTTTTATACTCGCTTTTTGCTCGCTTGTTGCTGAGGAAGCGCCTGAGTTTAGTAAATTTCAGATTGCTTACTTGATGCAGGCCCATGAGGTGGAAAAATCACTAAGCCTCTATGACCAATATCGAAGATATATTGGCAAAAATGATTTCGAAGTGCTGGAACAGATGGCCCACATCCTTCTAGAAGAAGGCGCCCGTAGCAACGATCAAGAAAAACAGCTGCTGAGTATTTATGGTTCAGGCATTGCCGGTGTCGCCTCTTCATTAGATATTTTGGAAGCGGGTGTCAAAAGCAGCCACCCAGAAACGCAGGTAGCTGCTATCCAATTCCTAGGACGGTTGCAAGACGATCGCAGCGACGAACTGTTGATTAAAGCCATGTCCTCTAGCTTCTTTTTTGCACGCATGGAAGCGGCACTGCAGCTAGCCAATCGCAAGCATCCTTCCTGTGTAGGACAGATCGAAGCGCTCATGTACCGCATCCCTCCAGAATTACGCTTCTTTTTTCCGCAATTTTTTGCGCTGATCGGCACTTCTGATGCAATCTCGATCTTGCGTCAGCTCATTGAAGATGGCCACTCCTCCACGCGTGTGGAAGCAATCTCCTGCGCAGCCCGTTTGGGACGTGACGATCTACTGCCCATTATTCGCGCGGCGATCACACATACCAATATTGCAGAACAGGAAGCCAGCGCTTTTGCTTTAGGCGTCTTTAAAGATTCAAAATCGATCTCTCGACTTAAAAAATTGAAACAATCCCCTTCTGAAAATGTGCAGCTGGCTGCATACAAATCGCTCTACGTCTTAGGCGACCTCAATGTGAAAGAAGAGATCCTCTCTATGGTCCAAAAAAAGAATCTGTTTGCTATTACGACTGCAGGACAAATTCCAGAAGCTAAAGAACTCCTCGCCACACTTGTTAAAGATCCCATAGAACAGATCCGTTTTAATGCGGCGATGGCACTATTAAAATTGCACGATGAAAGATGTTTGCCCCCACTACTAGAAATTTTAATACGGGACGGCCGCGATCTGGGATTTATTCCGCAACTCTCTTTAGGAAAATCACACCTGGCTTGGAAAACGGTCCCTTCAGCTAAACAGCAGCAACAGGCCGGTTTTGATATCAGCTCTGTTTCCATGCAGTTAAAAGAGCAACTTTTAAAAGAAGCGATTGCACTGCCTGAAAAAAATTTTTTATTTCTTGCAAAGAGAATCTTCGATAGCCGGCAAAGTGAATTAATTCCTCTTTTAGTCGCTCTTCTTGAAAACTTGCAGACAGAAAATGCTATTAGACTTCTTAAAGAAAAATCAACCATCACAGGCGCGCCACTCATCCGCGGCTACTGCAATTTGGCCCTATTCCGCTTGAAAAAAGAAGGCCCCCACAAACAGCAGCTAATGGAGTGGATTTCTCAAAATAAAAAAAATGATATGATCCGTTTCCGGCCTATGGTCCAAATGGACCAAAGGATGTCAGATTCCCCTTTAGAGCTCACACCGGAGGACCATTCAAGGCTGCTCATCGACTCTTATCAAGCTCTTGCTGATAGACATGATGAAATGGGTATCAATTTTCTTCTTGAAAGCATTAAAGACGGCAATCCAAAAAATCGTTATGTCCTTGCCGGCCTTTTACTCCGCGCCCTCCAATAAATAAGATCTCTTTTAAAGCCTATTAATGGTATAAAGGATGGCCTAAACAATAGGTTATTGTGTCATTTGAAAATCTGGGTCTTTTAGAAGAGTTATTGCGAGCCATTCAAGAAGAAGGCTACAGCGAACCTACGCGCATTCAACAAGAAGCGATTCCCTTGATCTTACAAGGCGAAGATATCATGGCCGGCGCCCAAACAGGCACAGGCAAAACAGCAGGATTTACTTTGCCTCTGTTGCAACTTTTGATGAAAAAAAGCAAAAACCTTGGGGCGGGGCCCATTCGTGCGCTTATTCTATCGCCGACCCGTGAACTTGCCGCACAAATTGAGCAAAGCGTTAAAACCTATGGAAAATACCTGCCACTGAAAACCTGTCTGATTTTTGGAGGGGTAAACATAGATACCCAGATCAAAAAGCTGCGTAGCGGAGCAGATATTGTCATTGCGACTCCTGGACGACTCTTAGACCATGTCAGGCAAAAAACAATCAATCTTTCTAAGATTGAAATTCTTGTCCTTGATGAAGCAGACCGGATGTTAGACATGGGATTTATTCCTGATGTCCGCAGAATCCTTGCCCTGCTCCCGAAACAGCGCCAAAGTCTCTTATTTTCCGCCACCTTTTCCAATGAGATAAAACAGCTTGCTACTAATTTTTTAACCAATCCAAAAACAATTGAAGTCGCACACACCAATTCTGCTGCTGAACTTATTTCTCAAACGGTCCATCCCGTAGATAACAAGCGCAAACGAGCGCTTCTTTCTTTTTTGATTTCTTCTCAACAATTGCGCCAAGTGCTTGTCTTTACGCGTACAAAACATGGCGCTAACCGACTTTTTGAACAACTCACTCAAGATAGAATTACAGCCGCTGTGATTCATGGAAATAAAAGCCAGTCCGCACGCGTTAGGGCGCTCTCTGATTTCAAGAGAAACAGCGTCCGTGTCCTTGTGGCCACTGATATTGCTGCACGCGGATTGGATATCGATGAATTGCCTCATGTCATCAATTTCGAGCTTCCTGAAGTTCCGGAGGACTATGTCCATCGCATTGGGCGCACAGGCCGCGCTGGCAACACCGGTCAAGCCCTCTCGTTAGTGTGCATTGATGAAAAGAAACTATTGTTTAATATTGAACGTTTAATCAATAAAAAAATTCCCACTGTTATTGTGCCTGGTTACGAACCAGACCCTTCTATTAAAGCCGAACCCATTTTCAAAAGACGGGGCGGCCATTTTAGAGGCAGAAGAAAGAACAGGTAATCTCCCAGAAGTTCGCAACCTCTTTACTATTAATCAATTAAATTTATTCCATAGAAGATGACGCAATATTGCGTCATCTTTATATTGACGCAATATTGCGTCATTTTTATAATGAATAAAAAGGATCTATCATGGCGCCTGCTATTTGCTGTCATTGCAACAAACTACTTTCTATTGGAGAAATTGCTTTATATGGGTTGCATGAAAATTGCTTCAAAGAATGTTTTGGATCCTGCGAGGACTTTGTCGATCTCGTAGCCCGGTCCCAATCCGCTCCCCCTATGCCAGAAAGCAAGGAGCCAAAAAACATTAGCCTTTTTCATGGAGCATACCGCAAATATTCTGCACGCTTGGGAAAAACAAACTATATCTTAAAAGTACAACAAAAAGAGTACCCCGAGCTACCTGTAACAGAATTTTTATCCAATCAAATCTTTCATAGCCTGAACATTCCGGTTCCGGAT
>CAZMTP010000010.1:0-34442 GCA_964569185.1 uncultured bacterium | reverse complement strand
ATCCTCGAATGTTAGTTGTAGCTTTCTCGAGATATTATAGTCAAAAAAAATCGTCTGAAAACGGAAATTTTTTTAGAAATCGACTTTCTGCTATTCTTTAAATATGACGCAGATGAACCTATCTCAATAAATAAACTTTTTGATTTTTGAGAGATTTTTTCGTAGATTTTAGACTCGCTTCGCAGCACATACTTAAATAAGTAGGGCAAGAAGCGAGTCTGTAATATGTGAAAAAAGAATCAAAAAGCATAATTGTTTTTATTGAGATAGGTTCATACACCAAATGCAAATCAATATTTTGAATGCGCTCACTGAAAAACTGAAAGCGGCAAAGAGTCCTCAAGAAAAGCTTGCACTTTTAGATCAAGAGGAGTCAGTCATAGGTTTTTTAAATGATTTTTCTGCTTTTTCTACCTCCTACTCCATAGAGCAGCAGCTGGTCGTCAAATCGCTCATCGCTATTGGCCAAGGCCGCAGAATTTTCAAAGATTTTTCTGACAAAACCATGGAAAAGCTGATTCAAGAACTATTGCCCTTGGAACAGTTTTATCAAGCGATCGGAGGCTTAATTGGATACCATTGCACGACGCTAAAACTGCTTTGTGAAAAAGACCAAGAGCTCTCGATTGCAGAAGAGGAGTATCAACCTTTTCGCGGCATCGATATTTCAGTAGAAGAAGGTTACGTGAAAGAGGCGATTTTGGCTGGCATTGAAGAGTTGCCAATACTGGCAGAAATCTATCCTGTGGGGGGTGCAGCAGACCGTTTACGCCTCCAAGATGAAAAGACAGGAAATTTCCTCCCTGCAGCGAAATTGATTTTCTGTGGGAAGACCCTTCTACACCATATGATTGAGGATTTGCAGGCCAGAGAATATCTCTATTTTAAATTGCATGGGAAACAGCTGACCACTCCGATTGCGATGATGACATCGCAAGAAAAAGATAACCATGCGCAGATCCTCTCTATTGTGGAAGAAGAGAGCTGGTTTGGCCGTCCTAAAGAGAGTTTTCAGTTTTTCTCGCAGCCACTTGTGCCCACAATGGATAAAGAGGGGAATTGGTGTCTGCAAGCGCCTCTACAGCTGCTTTTAAAACCGGGCGGGCATGGAGTGATTTGGAAATTGGCTGATGAGAACGGAATTTTCGATTGGTTCTCTAGGTGGGGTCGAAAAAAAGCGCTTGTGCGCCAGATCAATAATCTGGTGGCAGGATGTGATTATGGGCTGCTCGCATTTACAGGCATCGGCTGTAAAGAAAATAAATGGCTTGGATTTGCCTCATGTCCAAGGCAAATTAAGACAAGCGAAGGGATCAATGTACTTATTGAACGCAGAGTCGAAGGCCATTTTGAATATGTACTCACCAATGTGGAATATTGCGACTTCAAGAAGTTTAAAATTTTTGATACCCCTATCGATGATAAAAGCCGCTTTTCTAAATTTTCTTCCAATACCAATCTTCTTTTTGTCGATTTAGAAGCGATCCGCAAAGTGATTCAGGAACGTCCTTTTCCTGGGATGCTGGTGAACCTTAAAAAAATGCAGTATATGGATGAAAAGGGCAGGCTAAAAGAAGATGAAGCAGCCCGCCTTGAGTCTACGATGCAAAATATTGCAGACTGTTTTGTAGAAACAAAAGAAAAACCGTTAAGTGCAAACTGTGCCTCGGAATTAAAAACTTTTCTCACTTACAACCAGCGCAATAAGACCATTTCTCCTATTAAACGAGAATTTGTTTATGGCTCTTCCTTAAATGAAACCCCCGAGGGCTGCTATTTAGATATTCTCAAAAACGCGCGTGAGCTGCTCGTTAAGCAGTGTGCTTTTGATGTGCCCGAAGTGAGTGATACGCTCCATTTTTTCCTCTATGGACCCTCTTTTATTTTTCTTTATCATCCTGCTTTAGGTCCTTTGTATTCCATTATTTCACAGAAGATTCAAAGAGGCCGTTTTCAAGTAGGCAGCGAGTGGCAACTAGACATCGTTGACATTGAAGTCAATCATCTGGATCTGGATGGCAGTTTGATTATCGAAGCAAAAGCGTTGATGGGACACCAAAATGAAACTGGTCTTTTGACCTATTCTGAGAATACAGGGAAATGCACATTGAAAAATGTGCGTGTGCGCAATCTAGGCATCAATAAAGAAGCGGCTAACTGTTATTGGAAAAATGAGATCGCCAGAAAAGAAAAGTGTCATATTCTAATTCATGGAAGCGGAGAATTTTACGCGGAACATGTGACACTAGATGGCGATTTGCTCATTGAAGTTCCTGACAAAACAAAGGTGACTGCGATTCGCGAAGAAGGAAAATTAAAATTCGTCAAGACAGTGCTAGAACAAAGCAGCTGGCACTGGGAATATACAGTTCAAAAAGAGTCTATTCATCTAGCAACTAAAAGAGCGGGTTAAACACCCGCTCTTTGTAACGTTCAGATTAAAAAACTGCTTTATTGTTTACCTGAAACAACAATTGCTGGATATGCTCTAGCAGCTTCCACAGCAGCATTCGCAACCGCTTTAGCGGCATCAGCAATGGCTTTAGCAGCATTGGCAGCAGTTTTAGCAACAGCCTCGGCGTTTTTAGCAGTAGTGTGGTCGGCACTGGCTTTAGTATTCGCGTTGTCAGCATCTGTAAGAGCTTGATTAGCAGTAACAACAGCATTCATAGCTTGAATACGCTTTGCATCGGCAGCATCAGCAGCAACTTTAGCGCCATCAGCAGCGGCTTGAGCAGCAACTTTAGCAGCCTGCGCATCGGTATTCGCCTTATCAGCAGCTGTTTTAGCAGCTTTAGTAGCCTCATCAGCAGGAGCTTTATTAAGAGCCTCAGCTGCATCAGCAGCCGCTTTAGCAGCCGCATCAGCAGCAGTTGTCGCATTAGTTAAAGCGACATTTGCTTTATCAAGAGCTTCACTAGTAGTTGTAACCTCATCTTGAGCTTTAGCAGAATCTGCTTTGACTGCTACCAAGTTAGCCTCAGCGCTTGTGTAAGCAATTTGAGCCTTGTAAACAATTTCACCAGCTAGTGTATGAGCCTTTTCAGCATCTGTAGCTTTCATAGAAGCAAGGTCGGAAGCTGCAGATTTCTCATTAGATACTTTAAGAGCCAAATGAGCAACCGCTTTAGCAGCTGTAGCAGCATCCGTTGTAGGCACTACTGGTTTTGCAAATACTTTTTGGACTACGAAAGCAAGAGTAATACTGGCAGCAGCAGTTAATAATACAGCTAATGCCATCTCTTTATGTGTAGAGATGAAATCAACTACTCTTTTTCCATGGTTAACAACAGCATCTTTGCCTCTTCCTAATGCAGGGAGAGCTTTTTCAACAACAAATTCATGAACTTTACTAAGGCCATTGGCTGCATGAGCATAAGCAACGTTATACGCATGTTTAACAGCCTGTCCTACTTGATGAGTTTTATCTGAAAAAGCATCAAAATAGGTACGATCTAATTTGGTTTGTTGTAGTACTGCTCCGGTCATGGGTTACCTCCTAAATAAAAATTTTAAGATTTAAGACGCTCACAAGAAAGATCACCGCTTTCCTTCTTCGTCTTTTAATTCGAAAACGGGGCCTATTATAACAAGGGTCTGAATAATGTAAAGAGAGGATTCGACAGATTAACAAAGAAAATTTGAGCCTTCCTATTTTTGCTTTTTGGAAATGGTTGTTATTGACAAAACATTGTTGATGTTTTTTATTGATAAGTGGAAACTAAGCAGAGTGTTAGATTTAGGAGATATTATGCAACCGCAAGTAGAAGATCAAATTAAAGACATTGAGCAGCGGCTCCTTCATATGTTGAGGTATCTTTGACTTAGCCAAAAAAGAAAACCGTTTAAATGAGTTGCAAAAACTCATGGAAGTCCCAAATTTTTGGGAAAATAGCCAAGAAGCGCAAAAAGTCATTGATGAGAGTAATCAGATCAAAATCTGGCTCATTCCTTATAAAGAGGTCAAGGAGCGTTTTGATAATTTGAAACTGCTTCTTCCTGAGGTGAACCCGCATGAGGAGCCTGTATTCTATCAGGAGCTTCTCACAGAGCTTGCGCAGATTAATAAACTGCTTGAAGAGCTAGAAGTGCGCAAGATGCTCTCAGGAGAGCTGGATCATAAAAACTGTTATTTAAGCATCAATTCAGGTGCAGGTGGCACAGAAGCCTGTGATTGGGCGCTCATGTTGTCGCGGATGTATCAACGTTGGGCGACTAAAAAGGGTTGGAAAGTAGACACCTTAGATTCTGTAGATGGTGAAGTTGCCGGAATTAAGAGCATCACTTTCCGTATAGGAGGTCCTTTTGCTTATGGTTATTGCAAAGCAGAACAGGGCGTCCATCGTCTTGTAAGAATTTCCCCTTTTGATAGTAATGCGCGCAGACATACTAGCTTTGCTTCTGTGGATGTGACGCCCGAAATTGATGAAGATATTCAAATTGAGATTAGACCGGATCAGATCCGTATTGACACTTACCGCGCCTCAGGAGCTGGCGGGCAACATGTGAATAAAACCGATTCTGCGGTGCGGATCACCCATCTTCCTACAGGGATTATTGTCTCTTGCCAAAGTGAAAGAAGCCAATTGCAAAATAGAGAGACTTGCATGAAGCTTTTACGTGCAAAACTTTATGAAAAAGAGTATATAGAACGGGAAAGCAAAATTAAAGAAATGTCTGGTGAGAAGATGGAGATTGCCTGGGGAAGCCAGATCCGCAACTACATCTTTCAACCTTATACACTGGTCAAAGATACACGCACCGATTATCAGGTGGGCAATATCCAGGCAATGATGGATGGGGAACTATTAGATGAATTTATTCATGCATTCTTAAAGGAAACCTAAAATGAGTGCGATTACAGAGCTTCCTGGGTATGATATTCGCTATACAAATTTGATGGATGCTGCCTACCTAAGAGACTGGCTCAACTCTCCAGGGATGCTCCATTTCTTCCCTATGTCCACAGAAAAAGAGTTAGAGGATGCATTGCGTGTCTGGATCGGATTTAGCCGCTTTAATTCCAGTTTGACTGCCACCTTTAATAGCGTTCCCTGTGGAATTGGGACTCTTTTTTTAATGCCTTATCGAAAAGTGGCCCACCATTGCATATTTAAGATCATTGTCGATCCCAAATTTCAAAGAAAAGGGGTCGGTAGCTCAATATTGAAAAATCTGATGCACCTCGCAAAAAATTATTTTCATTTGGAGCTGATGCATATCGAAGTATTTGAGGGCAATCCGATGCTGCTCATGCTTCAAAAATTTCAATTTCGAGAATTTGCAAGACAAGAGCGCTATGTGAAAGAAGAAAATGACCGCTATCTTGCCCGCGTGTTAATGGAGCGTGATTTATGAGGAAGCCTGAAATCAGCATCCGTTTTATGGCTGAAGCAGATGCAGAATATTTAACCAAGTGGCTTTTGCAACCTAACGTATTGCAATATTTTCCGATGTATGACTTGCGTGAAGTGGAAGATTCCGTAAAAAACTGGATTAGTTACTCCAAAATACAGTCGGGACTGACAGCAGAATGGAATGGAGAGCCTTGTGGTTGTGCCAATCTAAATATCATGCCTTACAAAAAGTTGGCTCATCAATGTCTGCTTTCGATTGTTGTAGATGAAAAATATCGAAACAAGGGAGTGGGCACGGCGCTGATTGAAGATCTGATGAAGCTGGCCAAAGAGAAATTTCATATTGAGTTGTTGCACCTTGAAGTTTATGAGCATAATCCTGCGATCCGCCTTTACCAACGGCTGGGATTTAAGGAATATGGGATTCAAAGGCATTTCATCAAAGAGCAGGACAAATACGTCGGCAAAATCTACATGCAACGTGATCTTTAGATTGGATTTTTGTTTCTTTAACGTGCCCGTGCCCGAGGGGAATTAAAAAAAAAGAAAAAGGCGCCGCAGATAGTCGGGGCATGCTTCGTTGCTCACCGCTGCCCGTTTTCCGGGCAGGGGCACGTTAAATCCCAATTTTTAGGTTTACTTGTGGGGGTATTGTTTTTTATAATTATTGTCTATGGCTGGGCATAGTAAATGGGCAAATATTAAGTACCGTAAGGAAAGGGCGGATAAGCTCAAGGGCAAGCTCTTTTCGCGGATCACCAAGGAAATTATTAGTGCTGTAAGGCTCGGCGGGGCCGACCCAAAGTCTAACACGCGCCTGCGGATAGCATTGCAAAAAGCAAAAGCTGCCAACCTTCCCAATGAAAATATCCAGCGCAATATCAAAAAAGCATCCAGCCCAGACCAAGCAGATTATACAGAAGCCTCGTACGAAATCTATGGACATGGAGGTGTGGGCATCATCGTAGAAGCGCTCACAGATAACAAAAATAGAACTGCCTCAGATATGCGTATCGCCATTAACAAAAAAGGGGGCACTATTGCCAGCCCCGGTGCGGTCGCCTTTAATTTTGACAGAAAAGGTATCCTTCAAATTTTGAAAAAAAATGCTCCTGAAGAAGAGCTGTTTTTGGCTGCCAGCGAAAGCGGTGCCGAAGATTTCGAAGTCGCAGGCGATCTCTACCTCATCACAACAGCTCCTGAGGAGCTTTATCAGGTCAAAGAAAAACTGGTTGCTGCAGGTTATTCGATAGAGGCAGCCGATCTTGAAATGATCCCTAAAACTAGCATTGAATGTCATCCAGAGGATGCGAAAGCCAATCTTGAATTGATCGATTGGTTAGAGAATTTAGATGATGTGGATGCGGTATATCACAACATGCAATTGCTAGATTAATAACGTCGTCGCTTTTTTTTCCAATGCTGATAGGCTAGAGGTGAAAGGGCAAGAAGCGCAAATACAAAGAAAGCCACTTTTACTTGTAGATTGAAAATATTGTTAAAAGTAAATGGTCTGTTTTCTGCAAAGATTTTGGCCAGTCCAGAACCTTCCATCACAAGTAGATAACTTAAAGGAATCACACCAACAAAGGTGGTCCATAGAAAAGTCCACGTCTTCACTCGAAAATAACCGGCTAAACTATTAATGAACGTGAATGGAATGATATGGGACCATCTGAGGAATAAAAGATAGCTCGCCGCATGGTGGCGGAACTTTTCGCTCATTTTTCTTAAAAAATTTTTCTTTGCAGGGGGGACTGCCCCCTCAATCACAAGGAAAAAAAGATAGCCGCCCGCAGTTTCCGAAAAAAGGACATATAAAAAAGCCAAAGGAAGGGGAAAAAGATAGCCTGCTAAAAGGGTCAACAATACAGAGTCTGGAATAATAAGTAATAGGGAAACGATATAAATCCCTATAAAAACTAGAGGAGAAAGGACAGGGTGATTGTCAACATATTCTTTGAGCTCAAGATGCTTCTGCTTAAGCATTTCGAATGAAAATTGATGATAAATCCCAGTGAAATAAACTAATAAAATAAGTAAAAAAATAAATATAATTGGAATATATTTTAAAAATCTTTTATAATTATATCTAAAACCAACTTTCATCAGATAATTATGAGTAATCCTATAAGTTCAAATTCGAGTCATTCAAGTCAAACAGGTCCTTTACCGAAAAATAGCAGAAGAGTCTACTTTTGGAAAGCAGTCACTTGGATCTGCTGTTGTTGTGCTAGCGCATCCGCCACGCCCCTGCCTGAACAGCCCATTGTAAGAGTAGAAAAAGGCAAGCCTCATTTAGAGGCTGCATTAATGGTCGCCAATGTAGGCGCACAAATTATAAAGAAAATGACTCCGAGAGATTTTTTGCTTGCAGTTACCATGGAAGATGGGCTTCTTGAAAAGATCGATATCATTTCTCCCTATATGAACAGCAGCAGTACAGAACTGAAAGATTTTCAAGAATTGATTGGAGAAATTCAAACGAAAGTTGCCGACCATTTTAAATTTAAAGAATTGGGCAAAGGATTTATCAGTAAAGATGGTTGTAAAATTAACCCTAGTGATCTGATTCAAATTACAACTAAATCATCTGAAGAAGCCTATTTAACTATTGGTGAAAGAGTGGTTCAATTGGGTGAGGCTGACTTTAATATTCATAGGTTTCATTCCTATACTCAAATTGAGGCTGCCAAAGAAAAAGATGGTAGAATTAGACTCTTTGATGCTTATGATGAAATTAGAACCGATGGCAAACGGGGATTTTTCATCGATCCCAAGGCTGAAGTTCTGACACTCACGCGTAATTAATCATTCCGACTCACGTAGGTGCCAAGACCGCAGATATCTTCTTTATTCACTACTTCGTAGCGGAAATCGTTCTGTGCGGGGAGAACGCCTTCAATGAGCACTGCTAATCTTTTGGTATTTTTTCTAGAAAGGAACTGTTGTCCTGTTGCGCAGAACTGCTCATAGGAAAGCGCTCTAGCCGCCTCAATTCTTTTTTCAATCCAATCAAAATCTCCATGATATTCAAAAGCAAGATGATTTAATCTTAAAGCCATAATAGTGAGATTTTCTGGGGGCATTTGCAAAGTGGCAATATGCGACTTACGCATGTTTTCAAATCTCTCTTTGCTGATCAGTGTAGAGAAATTTTTCACATAATCTTCAATAAATAGTTCAAAGCGTGCAAGAAGTTCATGGGGAGCATGGGTGGACGACTGAACCGCAAAAAACTGAAGCAGCTGCCTTTCTTCTTCTGACTCCCAAGCTCTGGCAAAGTAGGCGGTCTGCTGTTTGGTGCGCAATGTGTCAAAGAAAGACTCTTGAAGCGCTTTGCCGAGGATCTGTTGGATCGCTCGATTTTCAAAACTAAAGGCGCCTTGCTCTAAAAGCAAAATCGCAGCATTTCCTTGCATCTCTGTTGGGGAAACGACCATGAAAGGGCCATGTTTTTCAGGCAGGAGCAGGATATTTCTTCTTCGTTGTTCACTTAAAGGGTAATTTTCAGCTTTTAAACTGGATTTAAGATCACTCCAAAGCTCTTGGGCTTCTGCTTGAGATAAATTGCCATACAAGAGAGCCTCGACGTAAGCTTTTTTGAATAGCGCTTGAGAAAAATCTAAAAATTGCTCGTAGCTGATCCCCTTTAGCATGCGAAGTTTATCTTCATTTGTTGGTGACACATTAAAAAGGATGCTGCTCAAAAGTTCGGATGATTGAAGATAGGGCGGCTCTTTAGCGCCATTTTTGTAAGTTGATTCTAGAGATTGTTTGTAAATCTCAAACTGCTCTTTTGATGATTTCACTTTCTTTAGCGATTGGAACACCTCTTTGCTTAAAAGAGAGGCTTTATCGCTATAACCATAGCAAGAAACAACAAGCCCTAGATTTTTTTGCACCAGATTTGTTTGTAATCCGGCGCTTTCTGCAAAAGAGGTGATAGGGGACAACTGCTCTTTAATCGCTTTGAGATAAAGATCGGTGAGAGCAATCGATTTTGCAGAACCATCGAGCAATGGGCTTTTAAGTGTAAAAATGGACACCATTTTAGGGACAAGATATTTGGTATCGGGCGCATAGTAGACTTTGCATGTGTCATCTTGTTGAATACATTTAGGTGTGAGTGTGCCTTCTTCTACTGTTTGATTTAACAGAAGGAGATTATTTGGAATAAAGGGATTAGGTGGAGGAAGATCAATACGGGGATTCACTTTGACCTGATCCCAAACAATGAACTTTTCTTCAGGGATCGATTTGATTGTATATTCGGCCCCCATCCATTTTTCTTTGCGGTCCATCTGAATCGAGAGTTTTTCTGGATTTGCGATGACTAAATAGATGCAAGATTCTGGTGTTAAAGAGTCGATAAAAGAGGCAATGAATTTAGCATCATAATGGGAAGGAATCACCGTTTTTTGGGGATAGGTGGCTATCTCTTCATCGACCAGCTGATGGGCATGATCCTGAACAAATTCAAACGCGTCCTGTCTAGACTGGTACTGATAGCCAAGCTCGCCAATTTTTTTCACATCCTCAAAGATGTAGTGAGGGATGCCTGATTTTTTCACTCTAGCAATCGATTGGAACACCCGTTTGATCACAGCATCCATTTGCGACAGTCCCGCTTCAGTGAGATTCACATCGATGCTAAAAAGAAGCTGCTCTTTTGCAAACCGGTCTGCAGAAACATGGACCGATTCTGCCAGTTTTTCTTTTTTGAGTTCTTCTCCTAAGCTCTTTTGACTGCCATTGCCAAGCACATAATCCATAAGCTCGGCCACTTTTCGATCATTGTCTTTAGCAAAATCATGGGGTAGCTCCCAAACAAGAGAGAGCATTTTTAAATCTTTGACAGGCTTAATATAGGTAAAATGGCCTCTTTGGACAGAAGAGGTCATGAGCGCAGGAATCTCAGTAGAAACAGTTTCGCGATGAGGAACTTGAGAGAAGGTGGTGGCCACAAGGGTTTCCAATTCTTCTATGGGAAGTGCAGAAAGCACAACCAGATGCATTTTGTGTGCACTATAGTTCTTATGGTACCAATCGATCATGGCTGAGTTGGGGATACCTCCCAATGTTTGCGCATTTCCAGTAGAAAATTTGGCATTTGGGTGGAGTGGATTGCCTGTTTCTTTAAAAATCATGTATTGGCGCCAGCCATCATTTTCAATATTTTTGGCATGCTCTTGGTCTACTGCATGAAGTTCTCTTCCAATGCTTGAGGAACTAAATAGAGGGTCGATAAAGAAGTGGGCAAACCGATCTAACCCGCCAGCAAAAGCGTCATTATTAATAGCAAGTACATAGACTGTACGATCGGATGCGGTATAGGCATTGACTTTTCCCCCATTATCAGTCACATATCGGAAATATATTCCTTCCTGCGGGTAGGTTTTGGTCCCCATAAAAAGCATATGCTCTAAAAAGTGTGCCATTCCAGGATATTCTTTAGGATCATTCCAAGAACCTGCTTCTACGGCAAGAGCGGCTCCAGATTGTTCCACGCCAGGGTCAGAGATAAGGTAGGCTTCTAACTGGTTACTGAGCCGAATTTTGGATATTTTTCTTTCCGCAAGTGATGGATTGAGGATAGACAGTTGCGCTTCGTCGGGAATTCTTTCATACGTGACTTCGTTTGCAATCAGTGCGCATGGCAATAGTAAATAAGCAAAAATGGATCTCATCTGGTCACTCCGGGGAATAAATCATAATCTTTTTTAACTAAATTCCAAATATAGTCTGCACGCGATTTTCTGCGCACATACTTATCTTTATTTTCGCGATTAGGAAACAGTTCCATATTGATTTCGCTGCCGACAGCAAGATGGATGGCGCCTCTTTTTGTCACCCGTTTTTCTCCTAATTCTACTTGGACTGTTTCTGGAGGAGGCAAAAGATTGTATGTGTCAAGTGCCATCGGATAAAAGTGGGTCTGTCTGGAGGCTTTTTTTGACATCAAGTAGAACATTTCAATGCTCTGAGGGTCGAAAGCGGCCACTTCCACAATGCCTTCCGCATTAGGACGGTCTCTGCCGCCGCTTGGCGCCACATAGATGATTTTTCCCCCTTCATTTAAAAGCTCGCGCATCAATTCCATTGTTTTTTTATTATGCAGCTGTTTTTTATGTTTTTCTTCAGGAGGGTGGTCAATATACCTTTTGGAATAGATGCAGAGCAGATTGCGTCCTAAACTAAAGGGAATTGCCAGCAGATCGGTGATCACTCTTTCACCTGCAACGAAAATCAGATGCTCGGCCAATTTTGGATGGGTTTTTTCAAGTAAAATACTGATCGCTTGGGGATCGGCTTCGATCTGATGATTAGCAAATAAGATCACATTTTCTTTTTTCGCAAGCTGTGCCGCAATTTTAGTTAAATGATCTAGTCCTTTCACAGTGGAATGTTCGATTTCAACAAGCGGTTTTAAAAAATCGACTCCAAAAGCGTAATAATCAAACGGTTTGCGCACATGGTCATGATAGGGTTGAAACTGATAAGGATGACGCGCCTGTTTTTTAATCAGGTCCAAATAGGTCATAAATTGTGGCAGATATTCAGAAGAAGGAATGCCGCTTGGTTTTAAAGCCTCGACATAGCTGGAAAAAAAATAGTGAAGGACCGCTTTTGTTTTTTCGGGGATATATCCTTCTTGATAGAGAGTATCGAGTTTGCTCTGGAAATCAAATTTCGAGCTTTTTTCCATTGGTTGTCGAGTAAAATTCATATTCATTGAGATGTAAAGCGTCATCTGTATGGAAGATAAGTTGCGCATTTAATTTTTCTGCAAATTTCATTAAATAGCCTTTATCTTCAATGTTGAGATAATCATCCAGAAGCGGATGGGCCACCAGTTTGATGCCAAACTGTTGTTTTTGTTGGATTAACTTTTTCAAAGCACGCTCAATCTCAATGGCTATGCTTTCATGTGTTTTGATCTGGCCAGAGCCTGTGCAATAGGGACAATTCATATTCAATGTTTGAGAAAGCGATTCCCGGCTGCGCTGGCGCGTCATTTCCACAAGACCAAATTCACTCATTCCTAGGATCGTGCATTTAGCAGAATCTTCTTTCATCGCCTCTTTGAGACGATCGAGTACGCGGCGCTGATTTTTACGTGAGCGCATATCGATAAAGTCGCAAATAACAAGCCCCCCAATATTGCGCAGGCGCAGCTGCCTTGCGATTTCTTCGGCTGCTTCCATATTGAGTTGGACAAGCGTTTCTTCGACGTCGATATTTCCACTTTGTTGTGTGCTGCGTCCAGAGTTTACGTCTACTGTGTGCATCGCTTCTGTCCGGTCAAAGAAGAGATAGCCTCCTGAAGGGAGCCAGAGTTTTCTGCGCACTGCACGATCGATCTCTTTTTCCACATTAAACCGTTCAAACATCGGTATTTTATCCCGATACATTTCGATTTTTAAGGGATGCTCGTCTGCATATTTTTGATGGATTTTTTTAATCATCTGGTAGGTAGAATAGTCGTCCACCATGAGACGGTCATATTTTTTATCTACAGCAGTCATCACTGCCCGTTTAATCAGATCTGATTCTTGATAGAGACAGGTCGGCCGGGTCGATTTATGGAAATTTTCTATAATGTTTTGCCAAGTCTTTAGCAGCTCATTGGCCTCATCGATCAGCATGTCTGCTGAGGCATTGATAGAAGAGGTGCGGCAGATGAGTCCCATGTCTTTGGGCATTTCAAAGGCGCGGATCAGTTTTTTCAATCGTTCGCGCGATTGAGGATCTTCGATTTTTCTCGAGACGCCGCGATGAGGCGTGTTGGGAAGAAGAACAAGGTATCTTCCTGCAATGGAAATATTGGATGTGAGGCGTGCCCCTTTGGTGCCAATCGGCTCTTTGACCACTTGCACAAGGACAGGTTGATCAGGGCGCAAAAGCTTGGTGATATCGGCTTCTTCAGAAGATTTCGAAGGCGATTTAAAATCGTGATCCCAATCAAAATCCATTTCAAACATTTCCTGGAATTTCTGTGCATTTTCCATGATGTCTGAGATGTGGATGAACCCATTTTCGCCTTCATGAATATCGATGAAGGCAGATTGGATATTGTGCAAAATATTGGTCACTCTTCCGCGGTAGATATTGCCTGTAATCTGGCGATTTTTTTTGCGCTCGATAATCAGATCTTGAAGAATGCCATGGATCAAATAGGCGCAGCGAATCTCTTTAGATTCAATATTTAAAAGAATTTCTTGCATCGTTTACACTCGTTGTCTAAATTGTTAAGGATAGCCCATTTGCCATAAAGAATAAAGCAGGAACATGGGATATTGGGTAAAAGAAAAAAGGCGTTCATAGACAGTCGGGGCATGTCACATGCCCCTGCTGCCCATAGGGCGATTCTAGCTTCGCCAAATCAATTTTTCATCCGCGAGTCCGTACAGCGAGGTACTTGCAAAAGTCGCTTTGGAGATAAAACGCGATGGTTTTTTCCCAGATTTTGATTCTACGCAAATTGACATACACCAGAGAGTGTAGGCGATTTGCGTAGAATCAAAATCTGTGGAAAAAGGGCGCGTTTTAGCCCAAACTGGACTTTTGCAAGTACCTCAGCGTACTGTCCTCGCTCCTTCAAATCAATTTGGCAAAGCGGATTGAAACTCAAGGGGGTCGCGGGGGACATGACAAAGCATTTGGAATGTCACCCGACATGTATTATTTTGGCCCGCATCCAACTTGTATAATTTTTTCCGAAATTATTTCTGTATTAATTCGTGTTTGATTTTTTCAAGGAAAAAATGTTCGTAGAGGCGAATGGCGCCTTTAATCGAATGCACAAGACTGGAAGGACTAGAACGGCCATGGCATTTCATGACAATCCCGTCAACACCGCACAGAATGGCGCCTGGATATTCATCATAGCGCAAGCGATGCCAAAGCGCAGAAATGATATTTTTTAGTTCTAATGAGCCTTCAAAAGCGCCTGCTTTTTGCAAATCATCCAAAATAAATTCTGCAAGACCTTCAGCCGTCTTTAAAAATATATTCCCTGAAAATCCATCAGTCACAAGCACATCGATCTCCCCATTAAACACATCTCTGCCTTCCACATTGCCCACAAAAACAGGCGAAGAGATCGGGCTAATTCGATTGAGCTGCTGCTGCAAATGTTCATAAGCTTTTCGAAGTTCAGGGGTGCCTTTTTTCTTTTCAGTGCCGATATTCAAAAGACCGACGGTGGGATGTTCCACACCCCGTGTTTTCTGATAAGCAATTCCCATTGAAGCAAATTGGACTAGATGCTCTGCTTTAACGCTCACATTGGCTCCTACATCGAGCACTGCAATTGGTTCTTTTTTTGTCGGAATGAGTGTCATGAGTGCAGGCCGATCAATGCCAGGCAGCATGGGAAGTTCTAATTTGGCACAGGCCAAAAGAGCGCCTGTATTTCCTGCTGTAATCAAGGCATCAATTGCATATTCTTTCAATTTTCTAATGCCTAAACATAAGGAGCTATTTTTTTTTCTGCGCACAGCAGTCAGAGGGCCGTCTTCCATCGAAATAAATTCTGAGACGGTCACACACTGGATGCCCGAAGGGGCTTTGACATGAAGAAAGAGCTCTTTTGTGCCAAAGAGTGTAAGCTCTATGGGCCGCTCAAGGCGCGCAAAACAGTCGATGACAGCATGAAACAGTCTTTCTGGGGGAGTATCACTTCCTAAAAGGTCAATAGCAATTCTAGGAACTGTTCTCATTATTTAGTCGCTAGCAACCACTAGGCGATTCGCATAGTGTCCGCATCCAGGGCAAACATGGTGGGAAATCCGCATGTTGCCGCAGTTCGAACATTTTGAAACATTTTTTGGTTTCTTCGCATGATGGGCGCGACGCGAATTTTTTCTTGCATTTGAAGTTCTATTACGTGGGACGGCCATGGTGACTCTCCTATAAAATTAGCAGGGATAATATATGAAATGAGATTTTTTTAACAGGATTCCTGTTTCAAATATTTCTTAATAGATTCGCGCTCAGGGCATTTTCCCTCATGACATTCAAAATAAGAGGGCACTTTGGTGATGATCGAGGAGCGCAATTCATCTTTAAAATCAAAAATCACCGATTTTAATTCTGAAATCTTCTCAGAAAGATAAAAATCATTAACAATAATGGGAAATTTTATTTTTTCATTACAGATTAAACAAGGAATAAGCGCAGAAGTTTCTATTTTCAAATGGAGGATAAAAAAACCATTTGAAAGGTAGGTTTCCCCAGAAAAATGGACCTCATCGGGGAAGGAGAGATCTTTTTCATTCACCTGAATAAAATCGGGTGAGACCTTACCTTGGACCTTCAAGGGGTGTTCATCTTTTAGGCGGTCTAAATAAATTTTAAAATCATCACTCATGGAATTAAAAGGCTGGTGGCCATATCACCATCGGGATCTTTCTGTTTGAGAAGATTATAAAGCTGCGCACATTTTTCGCAGCACTCATTTCGAGCATTCTCGTCTAAAATAAATTGTTTAGCGGCCCTGTAAAGAGTTTCATGGGTTAGATTGGGGCCAAAAAGCTCAGGAAAAAGCTCTTTTCCATAAATAATATTTGGAAGAGCGTAAAAGGGAAGTTTGATTTTGAGAAGGGTGCGGGCAATAAACAGATCAAGAGGAGCGATGCCATAAACCACAACGGTCGGGACTTTGTGGAGCGCCAGTTCAAGAGTGACCGTGCCCGATTTTGCAATAGCTAGGTGGCAGCCGCGCATCAGGTCATAATTTTTATTTTGATCTATAAATTGAAGTTTTCCCTGTAATCCTGCCTGTTGGATCAGCTCTTCCATGAGAGGTAAAAATTTGGCATGTGCGATGGAAACAACGAAGATAAACTCGGGATGTTCTTGCAGAAGCGTTTTGATCAGCTGTAGTTGAAGAGGGAAATTAAGCAGGATCTCTTTTTTTCGGCTACCTGGAAAAATACCGATCCATTTTTTTTCTTTCGAAAAAGGAAGAGGGGTATAAGCATATTCTTCAAGTCGTTTGATCAGAGGATGGCCCACATATTTTACAGGAAGGGCAGTGGAGGCAAAATACTCTTTTTCAAAGGGCAGAATACAGAAAAGAAGATCTAGCACCTGTTCCATGAGATAAACACGATTTTTGCGCCATGCCCAGACGCTAGGACAGATATAGTGGACAATTTTTCCTTGAAACCCGCTTTTTTTTAGCCCTTTTGCGAGGCGTAAATTAAAATCGGGATAATCAATAAAGAGCACTTTTTTAGGAGCTGCTTTTAAGATCTGTTTCTTAATCCAATAGAAGCGGTAGAGTAACTTAGGCAGGGCCAAAAAAACATCCACAAAACCCATCACATGGAATTTTTCCATAGGGAAAATGCACTGAAACCCTGCGACATTACGCATTTTGGGCCCTCCCACGCCGATGATGTTCAGCTCACGATTTTTTTCAAGCAGGTCACGGAGGAGCTGCTCTCCATGCAGATCACCACTTTGTTCTCCGGCAAAAATAAAAAGATCGGGATTTTTTATTTTCACTTGCGCCTTCTCCTTCTCCGTCGCGGACCCGCTTTATGTTTTTCAGGATGGAGCGTGACCGTTTGCCACTCTTCATAAATTTTTTGCAATCCAGGTTCAACACAGCAACGCAAACTTAAAAAGTCTAATGCCAAAGGGAAATCGGGATCAGAAGGAATTCTTTTTTTGCGCAGATATTTTTTTTCTATCGGAGTGAGCCGGTATTGCAGAGTTAAAATAGAGGTCATGCTGATGCGTAATTTGCGTGGAATGGTGAAAAAACCGTGGAAAAGAGCACTCAAAAGGTCGCGCGTTTGAAGGTGGATCTCGCCTAAATGGGGCGGATGGCCTTTTTCTAGAGCAAAGCGTTCTAACTGTTCTTCTAAAATAGGAAAGACAAGACAGCTCATCAGAACGGAACGATCTATAGGCACTGATTGAGGGTCTTGGCAAATCAGATCTACCTCTTGCAAAAAGGAAAATATCGCAGCACCTTCTTCTTTTTCTAAAAAACCGGCCAGATTGGGAATCAGATAGTCTAAAATTCCGTGATTGGTCATGAGTTTGATAAATGCTTGCGCAGCTCCTGATTCCAACATACGCAAAAGCTCTTCCAAAATGCGTGCCGAAGAGCTCTTCACAATGTCATGGCGGCATTCTAAAAGCGCAATATGGGCATTAGGATCCACATCAAAACCAAAACGGGCTTGAAATTTCAGCATCCGGATCATGCGCACCGGATCTTGTTTGAAGCGGCTGTAGGGTTGGCCTATTGTGCGCAAATATTTGCGCTGTAAATCTTCGTAGCCTCCTACATAGTCGATAATTGTTTGATTGGCGGGATCATAGAACAGGGCATTGATTGTAAAATCCCGTCTGAGAGCATCTTCTTCTGGACTTCCCCATACATT
This sequence comes from uncultured bacterium, assembly GCA_964569185.1. Lineage (GTDB taxonomy): Bacteria > Chlamydiota > Chlamydiia > Chlamydiales > Rhabdochlamydiaceae > DATIJP01. The sequence continues at coordinate 16,678 of CAZMTP010000010.1, read as the reverse complement.
GTCACGGACAATCAGCTGCTCACTTTCTGTGTCGCCCCCTGAGCGAAATGTGGACACTTCCAAAATTTTTCTTCCAAATCGGATATGGGCCAGACGAAATCTTCGACCCACTAAAATACAGTTGCGAAAAAGAGCTTTAATCTCTTCTGGAGAGGCAGAAGTAGAGATATCAAAATCTTTTGGTCGTCTTTTCAAAAGAAGATCGCGCACGCTTCCGCCCACAAGGTAGGCGGTAAATCCTGCGCTTCTAAGTTTCTCCATGACATACAGAGCGTGTGTATCGACTTGTTGGAGGGGCAGTTGATGCTCTTCAAAGGGGTAAATTTTCTGTTCCACAGGAACTAGAGTAGGAGAAAAAGCTTTAAAATTCAATGAAACCAGGACGGGATTAGAATGTTTTTTTAAAAAAATCCTGCTTATCCTGCCGCGTTAGCGATCCTACATATCTTGTTTTCCGAAAAAAATAAACAGGATGAGAGGATCGCTGAAGCGGCAGGATAGGCAGGATGCCTTGACGAGGTTCTAAAGGTTTCATTTTAAAAGCTAAATTTGGTATTGTCTTGAGCAATTTAAAGAAGGAAATCGTATGAAAGGGCTATTTGTAAAAAAATCGATCCACGACCTTTTGGAGGAAGCTTCAAATAAAAAGCAGGGGCTTGAAAGGAAGCTTAGCGCTATGGACCTGACCACGATGGGGATAGGCGCAATCGTGGGCGCAGGCATTTTTGTCCTAACAGGCCAAGCCGCTGCCGATTATGCCGGTCCAGCAGTCGTTTTATCGATGGTCCTTGCCGCCCTTGTCTGCGTCTTTGCAGCCCTTTGCTATGCCGAATTTGCCTCTTTGATTCCGATTGCAGGGAGCGCCTATTCTTATGCTTACGTCACTATGGGGGAGTTTACCGCCTGGACGATCGGCTGGGGACTGACCTTGGAATATCTTTTTTCATCAGCCACAGTCGCTGTCGGCTGGTCTGGTTATTTTAATAGCCTTTTAACTGATATGGGATTTGCCATTCCTGACCGCTGGTCCAATGCGCCCTTCGCTTACGATGCCGCTTTGGGGTGGGTGAAAAGCGGGGCGATTATTAATCTTCCTGCCATGGTGATCATGGGACTCATTGGGCTGCTGATTGCGATGGGAATTAAGACAGCCGCTAAATTTAATCAGGTCATGGTCGTCACAAAATTGGCTGTGATTTTGCTCTTTTTAGTGTGCGGCATTTTCTACGTCAATTCAAGTAATTGGATTCCATTTATTCCTGAAAATACCGGCATTTTTGGCCAGTATGGCTGGAGCGGTATTTTGAGAGGTGCAGGCGTTGTCTTTTTTGCTTATATCGGTTTTGATGCAGTATCTACGCTTGCTCAAGAAGCCAAAAATCCGCAAAAAGATCTGCCTGTGGGCATGATCGGCTCCCTTACTGTCTCTGCCATTATCTACGTGATTATTGCTCTGGTATTGACAGGCATTGTCGGCTATCACCTGCTTGGTGTGCCTGCTCCTCTTGCCGTGGCAGTGGATGCTTTAGGTCCCAGTTTCCTTTGGCTGCGCTTCGTGCTGAAATTTGGTATTTTAATTGGGCTGACTTCTGTAGTGCTTGTGATGCTGATTGGACAGACCCGCATTTTTTATTCTATGGCGCATGATGGGCTTTTTCCAAAACTTTTTGGAAAAGTCAATAAAACGCATACCCCTGTGCTCAACACGTTGATCGTGACTGCTGTGGGTGTGCTTGTATGCGGCATCTTTCCTGTGGGGATTTTAGGACAGCTCGTATCTATGGGAACATTGCTCGCTTTTGCGATTGTCTGCTTTGGCGTTCTGGTGTTGCGCTACACACAACCTAAATTACACCGGCCCTTTAAAGTGCCTTTTTCCCCATGGGTTCCTCTTTTAGGAACAGCTGCTTGCGTCATGCAAATGGCGGTGCTTCCAAGTGTGACTTGGATGCAGCTTGCGGGTTGGCTCATCATCGGCTGTCTGATCTACTTTGGTTATGGATTGCGCCACAGCAAAATCCGGAATAAAAGGTAGAGTCGCAAATTCCAACTTAGGGTATGTTGCATAACCTTTATGCATTACGTGTTCGAGTTAAAAATAATTTAACCACCCGCTCACTACGTTCGCTAGAGATCACAGAGGCCACAGAGAAAAATCCGGATTTTCTTGCTTCTCTGTGATCTCTGTGGTCTCTAGTGAGCAAAGCGAACGGGTGGTTGATAAAAAACCGGGCACGGGCACATTTGAAAATGGGGTTATACAACACACTCTCAGATTCTCGCCTCTTTTTTTAAATTATTCCCAAATTGTGCCTTCCAGGCACAATTTTACTAGCATTCAATGGTGTCTGTAAAAGAAACGTTTAGCGATTTCGACGCTGATGAAGTAAAGCACGACAACGATAGCAATGGCGCCATAGTAAGACAAAGGTAATGGGGTGAAAGCAAAGAGCGCGCCAAAAGGAATCCAAGGCAAAAGGCAGCTCATGATCACTACAGCGCTTATAGCAATGAGAAGATAGGGACTGGGCGCGCTTTTGAAAAAGAATTTGCGTGTGCGAATCGCCAAAATAATCAGAGATGCAGAACAGACCGATTCAATAAACCAGGTCGTTCTAAACTGGTCCACCGGCGCTTTAAACAGAAATAACAGTAGTCCAAAGGTCATAAAGTCAAAAAAAGAGCTGATCAGTCCAAAAATAATCATGAATTTGCGGATGAATTTCAGATTCCACTTGTAAGGTCTAGAGATCAGCTCTTTGTCCACTTTATCTGTGGCAATCGTCATTTCGGGAAAATCGGACAATAGATTAGCAAGTAAAATTTGTGTGGGTAATAGAGGGAGAAAAGGAAGAAAAAGCGACGCTCCTGCGACGCTAAACATATTTCCAAAATTGGCGCTAGTGGCCATAAAAATATACTTCATCGTATTGCCAAAAGTGCGTCTTCCTTCCTCTACTCCATTGATCAATACAGAGAGATTTTTCTCGAGTAGAATAATATCTGCATTCTCCTTGAGAGCATCGGCCGCATTATCGACAGAAATTCCTACATCGGCAGTATGCAACGCGGTAATATCATTAATGCCATCCCCTAGAAAACCGACGGTGTTACCCGCTTTTCTTAACGCTAAAATCAGTTTTTCTTTTTGATTGGGCTCAATCTCAGCAAATATGTTGCATTCTTTCACTTTTTTACTGAGCTCTTCTTCACTTAAATGTTGGATCTCTTCCCCTATTAAGAGTTGTGGCTTGGGCAGTTTGACCTCTTCAGCCACATGCATGGCCACAAAACGGTGGTCGCCTGTTAAAATTTTGAGTGCAATCCCACGTAATTCAAGCCGTTTTAATGTTTCTGTAATTTCTGGCTTAAGAGGGTCAGAAAAAGTTAAAAAACCTAAAAAAATCAGCTCTTTTTCATCTTGAGAAGAAACAGCATTTGTATCCGTTATTTTTTTATAAGCAATACCTATTAGGCGCATCCCTGAGCGACTGGCTTGCTCAAACTGCTCTTTTAATTTATTTGCTATCTCTGCAAATGGTTTGAACTCTCCAGAAGGAGTTTCCACTTGTGAACAGAGAGAAAAAAGATGGGGAAGCGCGCCTTTAACAATGAGTCGAGATTCTTGGTCTTTTTTAACAGCTATCCCAATGCTTTTCCGCACAAAGTCATAAGGAATTTCATCTATCTTTTGCCATCCCGCTACATCCATTGTCTTATTTTTTAAAATGGCCTCATCGATCGGATTTTTATATCCTGTTTGATAAAATGCATTCAGATAGCCCCAAAACAATACTTTGTCACTTGAATTGCCGGCACTGTCTAATGTTCCTTTAAGTGCGATCGTCCCTTGCGTTAACGTGCCTGTTTTGTCTGTGCAGAGAATATTCATGCTTCCAAAATTTTCAATGGAAGAGAGCTTTTTTACGATCACCTTTTTTTTGGCCATATATTTGGCGCCATGCGACAGATTCACAGTGATGATGGCTGGAAGCAGCTGCGGCGTCATGCCGACCGCTAGCGCTAAAGCAAAAAGAAAGGAAGTTAAAATAGGACGGTGTAGGATGATATTAATGAGAAAAATGGCTGCGACAAGAAGAAGAGTGAGATAAAAAAGAAAATAACCAAAATTTTTGACTCCCTGTTCAAAAGAGGGAATAGGGGAAGCTTTCGTTAATTTCTCTGATATTGTTCCAAACTCTGTTTTTTTTCCGGTCAAAAAAATCAAAGCAGTGGCGGTGCCCGAAGCGACACTGGTCCCCATAAAGACGCTATTGGTTCGTTTGATTAGAGGAGTGTCTTGAGGGAGTACGCCCTCTTTTTTCTCTACGGTGAAGGATTCGCCTGTTAAACTGGACTCATTCACAAAGAAATTCTTGGACTGGATAATGAGACCATCCGCAGGCACTGTGTCGCCGGCATTTAAAAAAATCAGATCGCCAGGCACAATTTCGCGTGTTGGTAGTTCAATAAGCTTCCCCTCTCTTTTTACATCCGCTTTGATCTCTACCATTTTTAAAAGCTGAGCAATTGCATTTTTGGCACCTCTTTCTTGGGCAAAGGTGAGAATTGCACTAAATAAAACGATAATAAAAATGATGGTCGCTTCAATGCGGTCTTGAAGAATAAATGAGAGAAGCGCCGCCAATAGCAGTAAGAGAATCAGAGGACTTTTAAATTGGGCCAGAAAAAGTTCGAAGCGGCTCTCTTTTTTAAGATGGAGCACATTAGGACCAAATTGGGCCTGCCTTTTTCCTGCTTCCTCATTGGAAAGTCCTTCAGGAGTAGAGGACATTGTATGAAATGCCTCTTCCGGTTTTAGACTCCAAAAATTGGTTATGTCAGATGGGTTTCGAACCATTTTCTCGCTAATTTTGCCACATCTTCTAAAGCGCCCGGCTCTTCAAAAAGATGGGTGGCATTAGGAATGATGGTGAGCTTTTTTTCACACGAGAGCTGTTTTAAGGCTTCTTCATTCAATTGAATTGTTTCCGTATCGCGGCTACCCACAATCAAAAGTGTAGGAGCAGTGACTTTGGGCAGATTTTCTACACCTGCAAGATCGGGCCTTCCCCCGCGTGAGACAATTGCGAAAATTTCTTTTTCTTTCTGTGCTGCTGCCATTAAAGCAGCTGCAGCTCCAGTGCTCGCACCAAAATAGCCTATTTTTAATGTTTTGATTTCTGGTTTTTTGCGCACCCATTCGGTAATCCCTTCGAGCCGCTTGGCCAATAAAGAAATATTAAAACGCAATTCTCTTGTGATTAAATCCACCGATTCTTCTTCCATCGTCAGCAGATCAATTAATAGAGTGGCCAGATTTCCCTGTTCTAATGCTCTTGCTACAAAGCGGTTGCGTGGACTTTTGCGGCCGCTACCGCTTCCATGGGCAAATACCACAATCGCCTGAGCTCCTTTGGGAACATGCAAATTTCCTCGCAACACATTTTTCCCAAGTGCCACAGTCACAACATCAGAATTTTGCTGCATCATGTTCTATAGAGGACTAATAGATAAAAGGAATCAGTTTGTAAGGCACCTTTTCACAATATTCGTTCCATGATTTGCCATATTTTGAAGCGCATCGACGCTCATGTCGCAAGGCACGATCAAAAAGCAGACATGTGAGGAAGATCAGATAGAAGTAGGGGAGCAGATTTTCAAATAGCGCAGGGACAGTCCAGCAGAATGCGGCAATCAGTTCTGGAATATAATGGAAATGTCGGGAAAGTCCCCACCAGCCAGAGGCAAGCAATAGATTCTTCTTTTTTTCCCCTTTATGCGTTTCAAAAGAGGCAGAAATGATCTCCGGTTTTTTCCCCCAGACGGTGCAATTTCCCTCTGTTTCGCGCACTTTCTGCCGTTGGAGATCTGCAAAATAGTTAATGAAAATGCTAGTGAGTCCCACGGCTAGGAGCAGTCCACACAGCACAGGTCCTAAATGATTTGGGTGATCTACAAGATAGAGTGTGGGTGATGTATAAACTCCGGGGACCCATACAAGGCAGCCCCAGCAGATCACAAAGCCTGCCCGATCATGCATGATGTCCATAGAGCGCATATAGCCCATTTCCCAGATGAAAAATTTGGCAATGTAGATCAACTGTAATAAAACAGAGATGATCATCGCATCTGAAAGGCCGCTCATCTCTTTTTGTTTAGCGGCAAAAGAGAGAATGATCAATCCCCAGGCCATCATGCCAAACCGGCAATTGGTAAACATCTTAAGGTCTATTCCACTGATGCGAGGATAGAGTTCCCTACCCCAGAAAAAATCAAAAATAAAACTGCCCGTAGCGCCTGAATCATTGCTTGAGGGCGACACACGTCCCTTGATATAGAGAAAGAGGCAAAATCCTAAAGCAAAAAGATTTAAACTGCTGAGAATCGCTCCAAAATTGTCATAAATGATAGTGGCAGGAAATAGTTTGAAAACAGTGGTGGATAAGAAAAAAAGAGAGAATGTTAAGAGAAAGGCGAAAATCCCATTGGCCTTATAGATCGGAGTATTTCCTTGGGGCGTGAGGGGACCTTCCACTTTTTTCCCAGGCAATATCTTCATTAAAATAATTTGAAAGGCGGCAAATCCTAAGATCATGGTCCAGCTACGTAATGTTCCAAAGAAAATAGGTCCCCAGGCTTGCGCTAGGACAGCAAAAAAGCCCTCTTCGAATAGGATTTCAAAAAGTTCTTGTATAGATCCATCTAATTCCACATTGGTATACCAGGTGAAAATCACGATTAGCGGGCAAACGATCAAAAGCGTCGCCGGTAAAAAAATGTGGCGAAAAAAATGAAAACCCGTCCCCTTCATATACTCCTCACTAAAATTTTGAGTGTATTCATGGGACTATTATTATACAACCCAATGAGGTAAAATGGCTCGATGGAGACTCAAAAAACAGTGATCTTAGGAATGTCTGGAGGGGTCGATTCTTCTGTGGCCGCTTTTTTACTTAAAGAGCAGGGTTACAAGGTGATCGGTCTTTTCATGAAGAACTGGGAGGAGACAGATTCTGCTGGAGTGTGCACCTCTACCAAAGATTTTGAAGATGTGGTCTCGGTATGCAATCAATTAGATATTCCCTATTACTCTCTAAATTTTGTCAAAGAATACCAAGAGCTTGTGTTTGAAGAGTTTTTGAGTGAACTTCGTTTAGGCCATACACCCAATCCAGATATTCTTTGTAATCGTGAAATCAAATTTAAACTGCTTCTCGATAAAGCATTGCAACTTGGAGCCGATTTTTTAGCCACGGGTCATTACGCCCAAAAAGATAGCCACGGGCGGCTTTTAAAAGGCAAAGATTCCACTAAAGATCAGAGTTATTTTCTTTATACATTATCGCAAAACACATTACAGAAAGTACTTTTCCCTGTCGGAAATTTACCAAAATCTGAGGTCCGGTCCATTGCGAAGCAATTAGGATTGACAACCCATGATAAAAAAGACAGCACAGGCATCTGTTTTATCGGAAAAAGAGACTTTAAAGAATTTGTGAGCCGCTACATCCCTTACCATAAGGGCCATTTTGAAACATTGGATGGAACTGTTGTAGGCACACATGAAGGAGCTGCCTATTATACGATTGGGCAACGCAAAGGCATCGGTATAGGCGGAATTGGCGAGGCTTGGTTTGTGGTAAAGAAAGATATGGCTCGTAATGTAATTATTGTGGCACAAGGGACCGATCATCCTGCACTCTATGGACAGCATCTCACAGCAGAAGAGCTTTCATGGGTAGTGGGAGCACCAGAGCTTCCTTTTGAATGCACAGCAAAAATCCGTTACCGTCAAGCAGACCAGCCTTGCATCATCGAAAAAATCACCGACGGCAGGGCTCATGTTTATTTTCCCGACCCTCAACGGGCCATCACCCCACGTCAATCCATCGTCTTCTACCATCAAGATATTTGTCTTGGTGGGGGGATGATCACTTGATACTTTCAATTTTTTTAACGTGCCCGTGTGTGCGGGCACGCTCACGGGCAAGTTAAAGTTCATGCCTTTTTGCCGACGACAGCGAGATTGTTTTTGGCGTCTTTGGGGGGAACTTGATCCACGAAGATAAACTTGTCGCCTTCGACAGTGACAATCCAACTGCCTCCCTTGTCGGGATTAAGCAGAATCCTCTCCGCCATAGGATCTTCAAGTTCAGACTCAATGATGCGACGCAGTGGCCGCGCTCCCATCTCGGGCTGGAACCCTTTGGAAGCAAGCAGCTCCTTGGCTTTATCATCCAATGTGATGAACATTTTTTTGCGGGTTAAGCGATCTTGTACCTTCTTAACCTCAAGTTCAATAATTTTGAGCAGCTGCGGCTTGTCGAGCGGCCTAAAGATCACAATCCCATCAATTCTATTGCGGAATTCTGGTTTAAAGGTTTTATTGACCATGCCTTCAATTTTTTCTCGCATCGCTTTGTAATCAATCAATCCTTCTTGGACATTAAAGCCCACTTCGCTCGATCTGCGGATCAGTTCCGCGCCCAGGTTAGAGGTCATGATGATGATCGTATTGCGGAAATCGACTTTACGGCCAAAGGCATCGGTGAGTCGACCTTCTTCTAAAATTTGTAACAGGATGTTCATCACATCGGGGTGCGCCTTTTCCACTTCATCAAAAAGGACCACGCAATAGGGACGCTGTCTTACCTGCTCTGTCAGCTGTCCACCCTCTTCATAACCCACATATCCAGGAGGAGAACCGGTCAAGCGGCTCACAGCAAATTTCTCCATATACTCAGACATGTCGATCTGGATCAGCGCATCTTCGCCGCCAAACATGTGGATCGCCAGCTGTTTTGCAAGGAGTGTTTTTCCGACACCTGTAGGTCCAAGGAAAAGGAAGGCTCCAATAGGCCGGTTAGGATCTTTGATATCGGCACGGCTTCTACGAATCGCTTTGCACACAGTAGAGATTGCTTCTTCTTGGCCAATAATATTTTGCCTTAAAAGTTCTTCCATTTTCAGCACTTTTGCTGTATCGCCTTCGGTGAGTCGCGTGACAGGAATTCCGGTCATTTTTCCCACGATTGCGGCAACCTCTTCTTCATCCACAATCACCTGATGCTTTTCTTTAGTGGTCTCCCAGTCTTCCATAATGCGTTGCAACTCTTCTTTCAGCGATTTTTCTTTGTCGCGCAACTTCGCTGCTTTTTCATACTCTTGCTTTGCAATCGCTTCTTCTTTGCCGAGACGGGTTGCCTCATATTCTTGTTCTAATTTCGTGATCTCTTCTGGCTGATGAAGAGCAGCAATACGCGCCTTTGCGCCTGCTTCATCTAACAGATCGATTGCCTTATCAGGCAGATAGCGGCCTACCAAGTAACGATCGGAAAGATAAACAGCCGCTTTAATCGCTTCATCGGTGTAAATACATTTATGGTGCTCTTCATATTTTGGCTTTAACCCCATCAAAATCGATACAGCGTCTTCTAAAGAAGGAGGGGAGACTAAGATTTTTTGGAACCGTCTTTCTAAAGCCGCATCTTTTTCAATATGTTTGCGGTATTCATCGATCGTTGTGGCGCCAATACATTGGATTTCGCCACGTGACAGGGCAGGCTTTAAAATGTTGGAGGCATCGATGGCTCCCTCAGCAGCGCCTGCACCCACAATCGTATGCAACTCATCGATAAATAGGATAATATTGCCATGTTTTTTGATCTCATCCATCACCGCCTTGATGCGCTCTTCGAATTGACCGCGATATTTGGTGCCGGCGATCATTAATGTTAGGTCTAATGAGATCAGTTTTTTCTTGGCCAATTTATCAGGAACTTCTCCCTTCACAATCGCTTGCGCAAGACCTTCCACAATGGCCGTTTTTCCAACCCCCGCTTCCCCAATCAGCACGGGGTTATTTTTACGGCGGCGGCATAGGATCAGGATTAGACGCTCGACCTCTTCTTTTCTGCCGATCACTGGATCTAATTTTCCCTCGCGGCACAGCTCTGTAAGGTCATGGCCATAGGCGCGCAATGCAGGGAGTTTATCTGCCATAGCTGCGGGCTTTTCTGGCGCTTTGGCAGAACCGCCTGACGGTCCGGGAGACATGCCCATGGGAGGCAGTTGCAGATTAAAGGTTTCCAGCTCTTTTAATACCTCTTTGCGAATATCTTTCAGATTCACATTGAGATTTTCTAGTACTTGGGCCGCGACACCATCTGAAATACGGAGAAGGGCCAGTAAAAGATGCTCGGTGCCTACATAGTTATGGTTTAAGCTGGCAGCCTCTTCATTCGCATATTCAAAAACTTTCTTTACTTTGGCGGTGAGTGCGGGGTCGCCATAAACCTGAATTTCTGGGCCATAACCGACTAGGCGTTCCACTTCAGCACGCACTGCTTCATAGTCTAAATTGAGATTACGCAGAACATTGACAGCGATCCCTTGACCCAATTTTAATAGTCCCAAGAGCACATGTTCTGTTCCTAAATAATTATGGTTAAGGCGCTGCGCCTCTTTTTTGGCCAGTTTGATGACCTGCTTCGCTCTATTAGTAAATTTATCAAACATCATAGAAATGGCCTCCTAGTCCGACTATAGGTCTTGAGGTTTTTTTTGCCTAGAGGGGGAACTTCTATAATAGCAATTAAGAACTAATTATACATTATAATAATTATTTTAATTTTATTTGACCTTCAAATAAAATTCGGCTATCTTAGTTGGTTTTTGGAGATTAACTATAAAGGAAAAAATAAATCATGGGTTGGGAGATCATCGATTCCGGGCCAGCCATGGCAGAAGCGAATATGGCGCGCGATGCGCAGCTGCTCTCGGCCTTGGAATTTAAAAAAAATCCGATCCTCCATTTTTATGATTGGAAGGTCGACTGTTTCACTTATGGCCATTTCGTCCGGTTGGACCAGTTTATCCATATAGAAAAGATGAAACAACGGGGGATAGACTGCGCCAAGCGGCCAACGGGCGGAGGAATTGTCTTCCACATTTGGGATTTTGCTTTCTCTGTTCTAGTGCCCGCAAGCGACTTTCGCTTTTCACAAAATACTCTAGACAACTATGATTTTGTGAATCGCTCTGTTTTGCAAGCTGTAAAAAGGATTTTTAATCCTAAAGGCAATTTGGAGCTGATTAAAGAAGATGGGGCCGCCTTTGATCGGTCCTGCGCCCATTTTTGTATGGCTAAACCGACAAAATATGATGTGTTGCTTGAAGGAAAGAAGATAATTGGCGCGGCCCAAAGAAAAACTAAACATGGCTTTTTACATCAGGGAACTATTTCTCTGATTGCGCCTGAAAAGCAGCTTTTAGAGGAGCTATTGCTTCCTGGAACAAAGGTGTTAGACGCGATGTTCGCTAATACCTGTCCGCTTTTAGGGGAAAAAGCGACTAAAAAAGAGTTATTAGAAGCGAGAAAGGTGCTTCGTCTCAGTATAGAAGAAATAGTGGCAATATGAACCAGAAAGTAAAAACAGCCATCACACCGACACGGCAAGAAAATTATGCGGAGTGGTACCAGCAAGTGGTGCGCGCTGCCGATCTTGCGGAACATTCTCCTGTGAGAGGATGTATGGTCATTAAACCTTGGGGCTATGCCCTATGGGAAAATATTCAAAAGGCGTTGGATGGAATGTTTAAAGCCACAGGCCACCAGAATGTCTATTTTCCGCTTTTTATCCCTCTAAGCTACTTAGAAAAAGAGGCTGCGCATGTGGAAGGGTTTGCTAAAGAGTGCGCGGTGGTCACTCACCATCGTTTAGAAACTAATAAAGCAGGCAAGTTAGTTCCTGCCAGCCCTCTAGAAGAACCGCTGATTGTACGTCCTACATCTGAAACCATTTTTGGTGAAATGGCAGCGCAATGGGTCAAATCTTACCGCGATCTTCCTCTGCTTTTAAACCAATGGTGCAATGTGGTGCGCTGGGAGATGCGCACCCGTCTCTTCCTGCGTACGACAGAATTTTTATGGCAAGAAGGGCATACGGTACATGCCACACAAGAAGAAGCCGTGGAAGAAACGGTCCGCATGTTGGATATTTATGAGACCTTTGCGCGCACTTACCTGGCTATTCCTTTTATTAAAGGGGAAAAGACAGAAAGCGAACGATTTCCTGGAGCTGTCACTACTTATTGTATCGAAGGAATGATGCAGGACCGCAAAGCGCTTCAAGGGGGGACATCCCACTTTTTAGGTCAAAATTTCTCTACGGCGCATAAGATCCGGTTCCGCGATGCCGATGGAGAAGAAAAATATGGATGGACAAGCTCTTGGGGCGTCACCACCCGTCTCATTGGCGCACTTGTGATGACCCATAGTGATGATGATGGCCTTGTGCTGCCGCCGCGCATCGCGTCTATGCACGTTGTGATTATTCCGGTATTGCATAAAGAAGAGTCCCGAGGGCAGGTGCTCGATTATTGTCGCGCTTTGGCCAATGCCTTGCGTGAGATCTCCTATCATGATCAGCCGCTTGGAGTCATTGTGGACGAGCGTGAGATGACTGGCGGAGAAAAGCTCTGGTCTTGGGTGAAAAAAGGGGTGCCTATCCGTCTAGAAGTGGGCCCGCGCGATATTGAAAAGGATGCGGTGATGGTGGGCAAACGCAATCAGCCTGCGAAAAAAACAGCGTCGCTTCCCCGCGAGATTTTACTAAAAGAGATCCCTGCGCTTCTAGATAGTATTCAGGTCGATCTTTATGAAAAAGCTTTGGCCTTTAGAAACGCACATATTAAAAAAATTGATACTAAAGAAGAGTTTTACGCCTTTTTCACTCCCAAAGACAAAGAGCAGCCAGAGATCCATGGCGGTTTTGCGTTATCGCATTGGAGCGGGGAGAATGAAGTGGAAGAGCAGGTCAAGAAAGATTTAAGTGTGACCATCCGTTGTATCCCTTTGGATGGTCATGAAGAAGAGGGACGCTGTGTGATCAGCAATAAAAAAAGCAAACGAAGAGTGATTTTTGCAAAATCTTATTAACAAAAGAAGGTGTTTGAGTGCTTAATTTTTTTAGAAAATATCAGAAAATCTTTTTTATCTTCATCACTTGTATGGTGGTGATCTCTTTCACATTTTTTGGCACTTTCAGCACATTTACGGCACGTGAAGAGGTACCAGATCGGAAAGTAGCGATCGCTTTAGATGGTTCTAAAGTGATGTCTAAAGAGGTGGAGATGATGAACCGCTTTCTAAGAGAAGGCGATCTTCTCAATGGAAGCTTAGTGCATCATGATTTTTTAGAAACAGGCCTGGCGGCGCTTTTAGTAGAAAGATATTGGAATGATATCAAAGCAGATATTGAGACCCGATTTAGAAAGGCAAAACATTTCACTCCCTATGCTCACCCGCAAGTGCCTTTTTTAACGGCAAGAGTGGTTTGGGAGCAGTACTGCCCTAGCATGAATCCCTTATTGGAAGAGTTAAAGCAGACAAGCGAGGAAATGAGTCCTGCCACCTTTTCTCTTCTTCTGAAGCTCTATCTAGCACAAACAAAATTACCGCCCCAGCTGCTCAAGCAGCTACTGCTTTATCAACAAAATCAATACTCTTGGGCGCGGCCCGATCCGGCATTAAATCATGAAGATTTGGCACTGTTTGGATTCCATTCCATTGAAGACTGGTTTGGTCCTAAGTTTGTTAGTTTAGTCAGCCAATTTCTCATCCATGCCTCTGTGTATGCAAAACAGCAGGGTTATCAGCTGACAAAGGAAGAGGCGCGTGCAGACCTCTTACTTAATGTGCGTCAAGGATTAGAACAGTACGCTCAAGGAAAAGCGGTCTCTTTAGAAGAAGCGCACAGTTACTATTATCAAATGCTCCAGTCTTTAGGTCTTGATGAGAATAAAGCGATTTCTCTTTGGAAAAAGGTGATGGGTTTTAGACGTTTATTCCAAGAAGGGGCAGGGGGCGTATTCCTAGATGCACTATCATTGCAACAGTTTCATACATTCACCCGTGACTCGGCCAAGATCGCCCTTTATCAGCTCCCTGAGGCGCTCCATTTTTCCGATTTTCGCTCCCTGATGAAATTCCAATGTTACCTGGACAGTATCTCAGCAGAAAAACAGGGCGATCTGGTTTTGCCTAAAACTTTTTTAACCTTATCCCAAATTGAAAAGAGATTTCCCCAGCTAGTACAAAAACAGTTTCAGTTGAAAGTAGCAGAAGTCAAAGTAGATCAACTGATTCAAAGAATCAGTTTAAAAGAGACCTGGGAATGGGAGTTGGAGCCGGGCCATTTTAGCTATTTGCAAGAACAGTTTCCTTTACTGGCTTTAGAAAGTAGTGCTTCGCGAGAAGAGCGTTTTGCTGCTTTAGAAAAATTAGATTCCAAAGTGCGCTTCAAAGTGGATCAGGTGGCGCGCAAGAACATTTTAAATCTCCATCCTCAGTGGATCGATGAAGCTTTAGAAAAGGCGATTCCTTCAGAGCAAACAGTATCCATTAAACCAGCAGCGACTTTGCCTTTTGCAGGAGTAGAAGACCCCTTAGAATTTGCTGTCCTGCTTGAAAAAGAAGACCCTTCATTGAAACGATTTACAAAGGATGAAGAGACCTACTACCGCGTGCACGTGTTAAAAAAGCCAGAAGGTAAAGAGGTGCTAACCTTTGCAGAAGCGATGCAAGATGGAACCTTAGATAAGTTACTAGATCAGAAATTAGAAGCCATTTATCCAGAGATACGCAAAAGGAATCCCACAGAGTTTGCCCTTGATAAGAGTAATTGGAAACCATTTGAAGAGGTGAAAGATCAGGTGGGCCAACATCTATATCACCAGTTATTTAGCAGTTTCGAACAAAAAAACTGTTTTTGGGACTTTATGAAAAAAGCTAGAGAGGAGTGCGAGCGGCAAAATGGACCCAAAGAATTTGGGGGACATCAATTAGAAAAACAGTGGTCTTTAGTGAAACAAGAAATAGATATGAAACGACAACAAGAAAAAGATCCCCTTTTGGAAGAAGCATTTCATTTGAAGGAAGGGGAGTGGTCTTCGCTACTTGTGCAAAAAGGAGGAGAGCTCTGTTTTTTTCAGCTGCTAGAACGAAAACAGAGCCAAGACAGTGCTGTGGGCGATATTGCTGAAGCACAAAAACCTTTAGCTCTTGAGGCCCAAAGAACTTTGATGCAGCAGCTTTTAAATCTCCTCGAAGAAAAAAAATTGATTTCCCTTTCCTCCAATGAAACAGAATGAATTTTTAGAAAAAATCCCCCCTCTTTTACCCGTCGACTTCTTTAGCCTCTCTTGCGATCTCAAATACACAAAAAACGGTTCCTTAAACAAACCCCATTTACTAGCTGATACTTCTGAACTTTTAGCTGAAGAGCATTTTGCCACTTTTTTTCTTGGTTGGAATGAAGAGGGCCTGTTTGCACAGCTGCATGTGGAGCAGGCTTTTGAAAATTGCACCTTTCCCCAATTTAGAGAAGGGGATTCCTTAGAACTTTTTATCGACACAAGAGATTTGAAAACTGCCGGATTTCTCACCCGTTTTTGTCACCATTTCATTTTTCTACCAAAAGCTGTAGAGGAAATTCAAGCGCAAGAGATGACCCATTTTAGGACCGAAGATTCTCATCCTTTGTGTGAGGCCCAGTTATTGAAGTGCCATTCAGAATTCCATGCAAAGAAATATGAGTTAAATGTCTTTATTCCGGCAGAGTGTTTGCATGGTTATGATCCGAGCAGTTTTGATCGTATAGGATTTGCTTATCGCATTAATCGTGCCCAAGGGATGCCGCAACATTTTTCAGTCTCTTCGGACCATTTTTCTATTGAGAAACATCCCTCTTTATGGGCTAGCTTAAAATTAGTGAATTAGTGAGGTGAACGTGAAATTTTCAGAAACACATGAATGGATCAAAGTAGAAAGGGAAGTGGGCACTGTGGGTATTAGCAGCTTTGCCCAAAAAGAATTAAAAGAGATCGTCTCTGTCCAACTCCCTACTGTGGGGAAAAAAGTAGAGCTTGGTGATGAGGCAGCCATTTTAGAATCAACTAAGGCGGCTGTGGATCTTTATTCGCCTGTTTCAGGAGAGATCGTCGCCATTAATGAAAAAGTATTGCAAAACCCCTCGCTAATTAACGACGGACCCGAAGGCGACGGCTGGCTCTTTAAGATTAAACTGCGAGATGCCGCAGAGCTCGAGACATTACTAGACTCAGAGCAGTACCTAGAGCTTGTTTCTGTAAGCTAATGCAGGAAAAATAAAGGTGAATATGGAATTTGAAGGAAAAGTTTGGAAAGAGGGTAAATTTTGGCTTGTGGAGGTTCCTTCTTTGAATTTAATGACTCAAGGAAAATCGCGGAAAGATGCATTAAAAATGATAAAAGATGCCACATTTGGACTTCTTGAATGTTATTTTAAATCTGAGATGGGGAGAAACTTTGATGTTCTAGTCTTAGATTATAAAAAAGATAGGTTTGGAATTACATCGACTGATAATAAACTTCTACTTGCTCTTTCATTAAGAAGACAAAGGGAAATGACAGGAACAACAGTGCGAGAAACTGCTCATCGGTTAAAATCAAAATCTCCAAATTCCTATGCTCAATATGAAAAAGGCAAAACGAAAATTTCTCTGGAACAATATGAAAAATTGATGCGTGCAGTAAATCCAAAACGTATTAATGTTTTAAGAGTACTCTAAGTTTAAGATCGACTCTTGACACATTGAAGAATCTAGAGCAATATCTACAAATAGTTCTATTTTT
>CAZMTP010000009.1:17634-36698 GCA_964569185.1 uncultured bacterium | reverse complement strand
TTTCGAATGAGCCCGATTTAGGTGGTGGTTATATTATTTTGGGTCTTAAGAAAAACGAGAATACTTCTACTACACGTTATACAGTCGTTGGAGTAGATGATCCAGATAAGATTCAGAATGCTTTGGCTGGTCTATGTAAAAATGCCTTCAATATTCAAATCCGCCCCCAAATAAATGTTGAATCAATTGATGGAAAAGTTCTTGTGATTGCTTTTATCTCTGAGGTTTTTTGTAGAGATAAGCCTGTTTTTATAAAAAAACTGGGAGAAGAAAAAGGAACTTTTAGGCGTATTGGATCTGCAGATCAAAGATGTACCGCAGAGGATCTTGATCTTTTGTATCAATTAAGAAGACAACGCAATTTTGAAGCTGAGGTTCTTTCGGATGTTTCTTGGAAAGATATTGATCCAGAAGCTCTTTCGGAGTATCGAAAATTACGTAAACAAATTGAACCTTCTGCAGGCGAATTAGCTCTGGATGATTACCAATTATTAATTTCTTTAGGACTAGGCATTAGAAAAGGTGACCAGGTTATTCCAACTATTGGAGGATTACTACTTTTTGGTACTAGGGCTGCTTTAAGAAGGATTATGCCCTTAGCCGCGCGTGTCGATTATATATTGGCCGAAGGAACAGAATGGGTTTCAAATCCATCAGAGCGATATCATTCAATTGAATATTTGGAGGCTCTTGTTATGCTCATATCAAGGTTACATGCACAAATTATGAGCGATTTGCCAACTCGTTTTCAGCTAAAAACTGGAAATCTTCAACGTAGTGATGTTCCATCTATTCCAAGGGATGTAGTTCGTGAAGCGCTTGCCAATATGTTGATGCATCGTGATTACCGAGTTAATCAGCCTATTCAAATTATTCGTTATTCAAACCGTATCGAGTTTCATAATCCTGGATATTCTCTGAAACCTTTTGATGAATTAGGAGAAGCTGGTTCATTAACACGTAATCCTAAAATTGCGGCATTGTTTCATGATTTGAAATTTGCAGAAACAAAAGGGACTGGAATCACTACAATGAAAAAATTGATGAACGAAGCAGGATTATCCACTCCTCCCTTGATAGAAACAGATCGGGATAAAAATAAATTTAATTTATTGTTATTACCTCATCATTTACTTGATGAAAATAATCTTCGATGGTTATCTCAGTTTCAGAGTCTTAAATTATCTGAATCTGATATGAGGGCCCTGGTTTTTGTTCGTGAAGTTGGCGCCATCACTAATCAAGATTATCGACAAATCAATGGAACTCATACGCTTTCAGCTAGCAATGCATTGAGACGTTTAAGAGATCTCGGCTTGCTTTCCATGAAAGGCAGTGGTACCGAAACTTACTATCAGCTCGTTACTCAAGTGTTGCATGGAAATTCTAATCAAGGAACAAAAGTTACAACCCCTTATATAAGCACTTCTTTGCAGGAGTCGTCTAATAGCACAAGCCCCTTATATAAGGGGCTAGAAGCAATACCTAAGGGGTTCCCCGAATTAGCTCAGGATTTAAGAGAAAAAATAAGTAATTTAAAAAACCGTGCAACAAAAGAAGAGATTGAAAATATTATTTTAAGGCTTTGTTCTTTAGGGCCTTTGCAGCCTTATCAATTAGGGAAGGTATTAAATAGGGACGCCCAGTATTTGAGAATTAACTACCTTTCAAAAATGGCAAAAAAGGGCGTACTAGCTTATGTCTATCCAAATAAGCCAGCTCACCCGCAGCAAGCATATACCATTTTTAAAACCGACATTGCTTTGCAAGAATAAAAATTTCATTTCTATATTGATAATAGCGTATTAACTTTTTGAGACGTTTCTATTGCGTAAATAATGCGTAATTTTGACTGGAAGGTTCTGCTTAATATATAAAAATCAATAGCTTATTGGTACTAGGTCGGGAGATCATTCGTCGCATAGGCAAAGGAATGTTATGGTTGAAATCCAAAAAAGTTCTCAAGCAGGCTGACTGCTTCATTTGTTATTCTTTGATGGATTTTAGCGGAGTAAAGATAACGAGATTATTATTTCCTCCGAAGTGCTCTATATCAGGAATGGGAGAAGGGTGATATTTTTTAAGGAGGACACAGCGCTGTTTTGTGGGAAAGGAATATTGAATATTTACATTCTCTGGCTCTTTTCCATAACCGATTAGAGCATGTTTTAGTCCATATTCATTGAGACCTAGACAAGGAGAGTCATCTTCTCGTGGAGGAGCATCTTGCTGTCGATGGGCGGAATACTTATTTCGTAGAGGCATTAGCGCTAGAATTGATGGTATTTTCAATGCTATATCTGCTTTCCCTATTACACCCCTAAACCATTTGGATGTAAAAAAGTAGCATAGCTGTCCAAGACGACCGATATAGGCAACGGCTTCGTGGACTGCTGGATGATGATTAGCTTTCCTCGATAAAGCAGATAAATTAAAAGGTTCTTTTGTTTTGCTTAGAGTGTGCAAGTTTAATGCAAACCTGCATGCGACTTTTTCGTAATACCTCATTTTTTTTATATGATGCTCGAGGCCGCCTAACATGTCTAAAACGCCTCCCAACTGATTCTTGTGCTTTGAGTAAAGAGGATGGTGAGCACATAAACCAAACAAATAAACAACTTTTCGTGCAGGATTCGAAATCTTGAGATAGATGTTCTTCTTTGGATTGGGATGTAGTTTAAGTTCTAACATAGGCGCAAAAGTGTATAACGATTTAAGAAATGAAATCAAAGGATTCTACTGCAATTTCGTCTAGGTGTGTAAAATTTGCGTAAATAAAGTCGGTTTGCGGAAATTTTTGAGGTCTGAATTTTGCTGGATTTTGTCTATGAAAAAGGCTCGGAAAATTCCGAGCCTTTTGTGATTGGAGGTGGAGAGAATCGAACTCTCGTCCTCGGCAAACTCCACAGTAATGACTACATGCTTAGTGTCTCCAGGGTTGTAGGTCGGACTTGCTGGGAGACACCCCACTTCGGTCCAACCTGCCTCTTTTAATCTCGGTCGACTCCCTAATAGGCAAAAAAGCAGTCAACCACATCAGGGTTTATGACAGTAATTCTAAAGCTCCTGATCAGGCCCTAGGTTACCGGGTTGCTTAAACGGTTAAGCTTAAGCAGCAGCTTCCATAAGCTCTACTTCGTTAGAAGTAAAATTATGGATTGTGGCTTTTTGTTTGCCAGCTATTGTTTTGTCAGCTTTTTTAGGAGGCCAACTGACGCCCTCCGCATGCCATTAATGCTTCATTCCCAAGTCGAAGCCTTTACACCCCCGTAATAATAATAGCAGAATTCAAGGATTTTGTATATGGTTATACAATTCTTTGAATATCAAGGCCTTAGTGTAGCCCATAAAGCTCTATTTTCGCCAAGTCTTTGTGGTTTAATGTTTTTTTTCGTATGATCCCCTCCTTATGTTTGAAATTGAATCGGATGAGACCTTTCCTGCGCGGGAAGAAAGAGTTCTTTCTTTTTGGCAGCATGAGAAGATCTTCCAAAAATCACTTCACCATCGGAAAAAAGGCGCATTTTTCTCATTTTATGATGGGCCTCCTTTTGCTACTGGGTTGCCCCACTATGGCCACCTTTTGGCAGGGACGCTAAAAGATGTGGTGCCGCGTTACAAGACGATGAAGGGGTTTTATGTCCCTAGACGTTTTGGATGGGACTGCCACGGCCTCCCTGTAGAGAATGAAATTGAAAAGGCGAGAGAGCTTTCAGGGGCGCCGGCCATTGAGGCTTTCGGAATTGGCAAATTCAATGAAGAGTGCCGCTCCATTGTGCTTCGCTATACGGAAGAGTGGAAAAAAACGGTGAATCGTATGGGGCGCTGGGTCGATTTTGATCAGACGTACCGCACGATGGACCTTTCCTTTATGGAATCGGTCTGGTGGGTCTTTTCTCAGCTCTATGGCAAAGGGCTGGTTTATGAAGGCTTTAAAGTGATGCCTTTTTCCACCAAGCTGGGCACGCCGATTTCTAATTTTGAAGCGAATCTCAATTACAAAGAGGTGGAAGACCCTTCATTAACTGTTCTATTGCCTCTTGTTTCTGAGCCGGAGACTTCCCTATTGGCATGGACGACCACTCCCTGGACTCTCCCTTCTAATTTGGGGTTGGCAGTAGGGCCAGAGATCGACTATGTCAAAGTCAAAGAACATAAAACGGGACGCAATTTAATCTTAGCCAAGGCGCGCCTTTCTGTTTATTTCAAAAATCCTGAAGAGTTTACTCTGGTCGAAACGTTCAAAGGCAAAGCGCTCGCAGGCAAACATTATGAGCCGCTGTTTTCCTATTTTGATACTAAAAAGAACCCCAAAGCATTCCAGGTGATTGCAGACGATTGGGTATCGGTAGAAGACGGCACAGGCCTTGTTCATATGGCCCCTGCCTTTGGGGAGGCCGATTTTTTTACCTGCACACGTGAGGGGATTGAACTGGTCTGTCCTGTAGACCATAACGGGAAATTCACAGACGAGGTGCCCCATTTTCAAGGTCTTTATGTCAAAGATGCGGACAAAGGGATCATCAAATATCTGAAAGATAAGCAAAAGGTGTTCCACCATGGACAGATCCGCCACCGCTATCCTTTCTGTTGGCGCTCTGACACCCCTCTAATTTACAAAGCGGTCCGCACCTGGTTTGTCGGTGTAGAGGAATTTAAAGAGGAGATCATTAGGGCCAATTTAGAGATCTACTGGGTGCCCGAGCACATCAAAGAAGGCCGGTTTGGAAAATGGCTGGAAAATGCGCGCGATTGGGCCATTTCGCGCAACCGCTACTGGGGAACGCCCATTCCAATCTGGAGAAGTGCAGACGGGGATATCATTGTGATTGGCAGCGTTGCAGAACTGGAGAAGCGCACAGGGAAAAAAATTGTCGATCTCCACCGCCATTTTATTGACGGTTTAACCGTTGAGGAGAACGGAAAAACATACCATCGCATCCCAGAGGTGTTTGATTGCTGGTTTGAATCGGGCTCGATGCCCTATGCACAAAACCATTATCCCTTTGAAAATGTGCAAGAGACGATGAAAACCTTTCCAGCAGATTTTATTGCGGAAGGGCTGGACCAGACGCGGGGCTGGTTCTATACTTTAAATGTGCTATCGGCAGCGCTCTTTCAAAAGCCCGCCTTTAAGCATGTGATCGTCAATGGCATTGTCCTGGCCGAAGATGGCGCCAAGATGTCAAAGCGGCTGAAAAACTACCCTGAGCCTGAAAAGGTGATGAATGAATATGGGGTCGATGCGCTGCGTCTCTTTTTCTTAAGTAGCCCTGCCGTGATTGCAGAAGATATGAAATTTTCTGAAGCAGGGGTAGAACTGATTTTACGGCAGGTGCTGATTCCTTTTTGGAACTCTTTTGTTTTCTTGTCTACCTATGCCCGTATCTATACATGGAGCCCTGCGTCAAGCTTTAAAAAGCCCCATGCCAATATCGACCGCTGGATCCTTTCTCTCACGCAACAATTGATCGCTCGGGTCACAAAAGCGATGGACCGCTATGAGCTCAATAATGCGGTAGAACCTTTTGTGAAATTTATTGACCAGCTGACCAACTGGTACATTAGACGCTGCCGCTCCCGTTTTTGGTCCGAAGAGGAGTCACAAGACCGTAGAGAAGCCTTTGAGACGCTTTACACAGTGCTTCGGCAACTTATAAAAGTGGCCGCTCCTTTTATCCCTTTTCTCACAGAAGCGATCTTTTTACAGCTGAAGAGAAAAGAAGATCCAGAATCGGTCCACCTTTGCGATTATCCTGAATATGATGCAAAATTGCGTGATGAGGCCCTAGAAGAGGAGATGGCAATTGTCCAAGTAGTGGTCAATGCTGGCCATGCGCTTCGCAAGGAGAATAAATTAAAAGTGCGTCAGCCTCTAGAGAAGGCCCATCTGGTTACTGCTGATGAAAGGAAATTGAAGGCATTAAAGGCGCAAAAGCAGCTGATTTGCGATGAGCTCAATGTGAAAGAGATCCAATTTTCCAGCAATGAAGAAGAGTTTGTGGCGCTCGCTATTAAGCCCAATTTCCGAGTCTTGGGAAAAAAGGTCGGGCCGCTCATGAACCAGATGCAGCAGAGAATTGCCGCTTTCCATCAGAAACAGATCGCCACGCTTTTAGCTGGAAGTCCGCTAGAGGTGAAAATGGAAGGGCAGACCATTACTCTAGCTCCAGAGGATGTGGCTATTGAGCGCAAGGTGCATGAAGGCCTGATTGCCAAAGAAAGCGAAGGGATTACGGTCGTTTTAGACACCACCTTGACAGAGGCCCTGTTAATGGAGGGTTTGGCGCGCGAGATTGTGAATAAAATCAATACGATGCGTCGCGAAAATGGGTATGCGGTGACCGATCGCATCCATGTGAAGATGGATACTACCGCAAGAGCAAAAAAGGCGTTTGATCTGCATAAAGAGTATATTTGTCACGAGGTGTTAGCTCTTTCCGTAACATTTGAAAAATGTGAAGGGACACCTTGGGACCTCAATGGCGAGCCCACCCTGATTTCTATCGAAGCTGTTTTTTAAAGAAGATTAACTTTTCTTATCTCTGTGACCTCTGTGGTAAATTTTTTCTTAAATCATCCCAGAACCGCATGATAAAGTTTGCTCGAAGCTTTTTCTCCAATAGCTTGACACTAGAATGGTCAGGGTCTGCAAGGCGTGCATGGTCCAAATACTCTTTAGCGGCAGCTCTATTTTTCAAGGCAAGATAGTAGAGCCCCATGGTCACCATAAACCCTCGAAATTCTGAAAAGTGAAACAGTTTTTTTTCAGGATAGAGCTCTCTTAAATGGAAAGAGGGAAAAATTTTAGGGATCTGATCCCACTGCTTTTTTCGTAAACATTGGTCCGCATAATTGATTCTTGCAAAAAGATAGTCGGGAAACTTTTCATAGTTTTCCTGGGTCAGCTTTTCAGCTTTTACCAGCTCTTTTTTTTGAATATAGAGGTAAATCAGCAGATTGGCGGCCTCAGGGAGGTCGGGATGTTTTTCCTGAAAGGTTTTCACCTCTTCAAACACGCGATGGGGATAAAACTGGGCCTGTTCCAAAAGCGCCACATAGGTTTTTAGATCTGCAGGGGAGAGCTTTTGTGCCAATGAGCTGGGCATTGGATCCATACTAACGGCATAGTGTGCAATTGTTTTCTTCATGATTGTGGAAAACTTGTTAATAACTCCAGAGAAACTGCGCGCTTTCTTTTAAGAGTTCCCTGAGCGTTTTTTAAAACAAATGTTAAGATAAATTCTAAGTGGCTGATTTTTAGTCTCCTATAATTTCTTAATAAATCTCACAGAGAGGTGTGGAAAATTTGCCGTGCGAAGCTCAATGTGATTGTTCATAACTTGCTCCAGTTCCAGAATCGACAGCGCGAATTTTAAATGCATAATGGCTGCTTTTGATTTCAATCCAATAAGGAAAAGGGAAGGGACGGTTTTGATCCACGTAGAATTCCACAAAGCAAGAAGAAAGAGGGGAATCATCATTGGGCCATTCTGCCTGCAACACGTCAAATGAAGGCCTAGCCACTGTTTTTCCCTCAATCGTGAGAGTAGGATTCCAGATTTTTCTGCGGTCTGTTTCTCCGTCTTGGGGAGGTGGCCCCACTTTTTTTCTTTCTGGCTCGCTTAAGTGGCGCAGAGGCAGATTCAAAAATTTAAGAAAGAGATAATCGGCCTCTTCTGGGTAAATCGCCGCCATTTTCACTTTGGAATAACATTTGAGGAGTCTGTTCTTGTCTAAATCAATCTCGTAGAGGATCCAAGAGGTGTGGCCAGGGGCCCCTTTTTCTGCCCACTGTTTCCAATTCCATGAGCGCGGCTTTGCCTCTTCTTCAGGAATGGTGATCTCTTCTAAAGTCAGGCAGCCCCCTTTCAGAGCATGGACTCTTAAGAGGGAATAGTTTTTAGCTTGCAGGGTCACTACATAATCGCCAGGCTGCGCTTTATAAAATTTTTCCTTTAGAGTTTGTGCAAAAAGCGCCATAGGAAAAATCAGTACAAGAAATAGCCATTTCCATAGACAGTTCATGGTTCACGATGATAGAAGAGCGCGATGCCAATATCAAGCAAAACAAGAATCTGTTATAGTTTTTTGGCATGGCAAAAATAAATTATTTTAAGGACATTTATCAGGGCGCGTTCAGCCTTTTGACCGATCTTTATGAACTGACCATGGCCTATGGGTATTGGAAGGAGGGGATGGCCGATCGGGAAGCGGTTTTTCATCTCTCTTTTCGCAAACAGCCCTTTAAAGGCCCCTTTGCCATTGCTGCTGGGATCGAAGTGGCCCTAGACTATCTTCAACAATTTTCTTTTACTGATGACGATTTAGACTATTTAGACAGCATAAAAGGGGAGAGTGGCAAACCGCTTTTTGAAAAGAAATTTTTAGATTATCTAAAAGAGTGGGATTTAAAATTGGATCTGGATGCGATGGCAGAGGGGACGGTGGTGTTTCCTCATCAGCCGCTCCTGCGTGTCCAAGGACCTATTTTACAAGCCCAGATCATGGAATCGATCCTGCTCAATATTGTGAATTTTCAAAGTTTAATTGCGACAAAAGCGGCACGCACCTGTTGGGCTGCACAGCCCGACCCGGTCGTAGAATTTGGCTTAAGACGCGCGCAAGGAATCGACGGAGCGATCTCCGCCTCTAGAGCAGCCTATATCGGCGGATGTGAATCGACCTCCCATGTGCTTGCAGGGAAATTATTTGATATCCCAGTTAAAGGGACAATGGCCCATAGCTGGGTGATGGCCTTTGAAGAGGAGAAAAAAGCGTTCCATGCCTTTGCAGAGGCAGAACCGGACAACTGCATTTTCCTGGTCGATACTTACAATAGTATCCAAGGCACAAAGCATGCGATCGAAGTGGCCAAAGAGTTAAAAGCTAAGGGTATTAAATTTCTGGGAGTGCGCCTAGATTCTGGGGACTTGACCTATTTGAGCATTGAGATCCGCAAATTATTAGATGAAGCGGGCTTTTTAGATGCAAAAATCATGGCGAGTAATGAACTGGATGAAAATTTGATCAGCGATCTTAAACATCAAGGCTGCCGCGTCAACCTTTGGGGGGTCGGAACTAATTTGGTAACCGGCAAAGATCAGGGCGCTTTAGATGGTATTTATAAATTGAGCGCTGTGAAAGATAAAAAAGGCAAATGGCAATATAAGTTAAAAACTTCTGAAACGATGGCCAAAGTGACCACGCCTGGCATTTCTCAAGTGCGCCGCTATTTTAGCGATCAGGGCAATATGGCCGATATGCTCTATGACCAACATCTGAAAATTGGAGAGCCTCCCACCATTATCGATTTTTCAGATGCAGCCTTGGCAAAAGAGGTCAAGCCCCAATGGAAATGGCGCGATCTTCTGGTGCCTATGCTGCGGCGTGGAAAAAATGTCTATCAACAGCCAACACTGGAACAGATGCGTGCCAATACAAAAGAGGAACTCTCACGATTTTCATCACGTATGCGCCGCTTTTTAAATCCACAGCCCTATTTTTCTGGCATGGAAAAAAATCTGTATCAATTCAAGCTACAAATGATTGATAACATTCAAAGAGAGTTTGATTGAAAGCGCTGCTGATTGTCGATATGCAAAATGATTTTATGCCTGGGGGTGCATTGCCTGTGCCTCATGGGAATGCGCTGATCCCTATCATTAATCGACTCATTCCCCATTTTTCTCATGTGATTGCAACGCAAGATTGGCACCCTAAAGACCATGTGAGCTTTGCCAGCAACCATCCAGGAAAAAAGCCGGGCGATCTGATCGAAGTGAAAGGCATCAAACAGATCCTATGGCCGGTCCATTGTGTTAGAAATACTAAAGGGGCAGAACTAGTTGCCGGCTTAAAAAAAGAGTCGATTGCTTCCATTTTTTATAAAGGTTCGGATAAGTGGGTAGATAGTTATAGCGCTTTTTTTGATAATGCCCGTTTAAGGGCCACAGGACTTGAAGAATATTTAAAAACGCGCGGAATAAACGAACTATATATTGCCGGAGTGGCCACAGATTACTGTGTGCTCTATTCGGTCCTAGATGCACTAGAATTAGGATTTAAAATCAGTGTGATTCAAAACGCTTGTCGGGGGATTGATTTGAAGCCCCATGACGAGGAGAGGGCGCTGCAGAAGATGGAGGAGAACGGCGCTGTCCTAATCTCAAGCGCGCAGCTGCAATAGGTTGTAATTGAGTAAAAGGTCTTTTTGGTGCCTTAGAGGCGGCCTTAAATAGCTGGTATGTACTTGTAAATAAAGCAGCATTCAAATCAGGAAATTCTTTTTTACAAAGTTGAACTTTTCTGTGAATGGTTAAACTGTGTTCTTTTGAATGCAGTCTCACAGCTCTGACAAGATCTGTATCAGGTGTCAGTGAAGTGAGCGGGCTGAGCCCAGTTTTTGGAGTGGATGGAGGAGTCATCGCAGTATTTATGCATATGCCTAAACTTCTGTAAAGTTTAAAAAAAGATAACCCTGGATTTTGATTAATAAAATCAATGACAACTGTTATCTGTTTTTGATCCCATCTATTTTTTAAAATAGTTGTAGTAATTAAAGAATGGCATTCTCCTCTAAAACGTTTAGCCATTAGATTGGATAACTTAAAAGCCATTGTATTCGGTTGATTTGCACTGCTTATGAGTTTTTTACAAGTATGGGAACAGCTTACTAAGTTCGCTAGATCTCTAACCTCAAGCATACTCAATATATTAGGCCAAATATCATCTATAACTAGATCAACTGTCACACTCAACTCTCCAATAAATTCCTCTATTAAACAGAAGATTAAATTAAATGAATAGTGTAAAGATTAAAGTATGAACTTAATACTAGGAGATGGGTCAGTTAATACTTTCCATATTCTGACTCTAGTTATTTTTATATTAGCCATTCTTCATACCTTTCTGGCCAATCACTTTGTGACCTGGGCCAACCATGTAGAAGCAATCTATGTGCAAAAACATAAAAAAGAAAAGCCCAGCAAAAGAATTAGCTTTATTGCAGAAATGCTGCGATTTTTAGGAGAAATCGAAATTGTTTTTGCTCTCTGGGTGATCCCGCTTGTGATTGTGATCTTCTCTTTTTACGATTGGAAAACTGCCATAAATTATCTGGACACAAGACTTTATGAAGAGCCTTTTTTTATTGTGATCGTGATGAGCTTGGCATCCACACGCCCCATTTTTCAGTTAGCAGAAAAAATGATTCACTTCCTTGCCAAAAGAGTCGGAGACACCCCAGGCGCTTGGTGGCTCATTGTGATGACGCTAAGTCCGATTTTAGGTTCTATTATCACCGAAGCGGCCGCGATCACCATCGGCGCCCTGCTTTTAAAAAATAGATTTTATAACTATGGGGTGAGTAAAAAATTGGCCTATTCCACTTTGGGCTTGATGTTTGTTAATTTCTCTGTGGGAGGCATGCTGACCAATTTAGCCGCCCCTCCTTCTCTTATCCTCTCTAACTGCTATAAGTGGGGCGCCGCCGATTTTTTTCATCAATTTGGGATTAAAACATTGTTTGGGATTCTTGGGGTGAATCTGGCCTATTTTTTTATTTTTAGGAAAGAGTTCCAGGCATTGAAAAAAAAGAGCTCTGAGTGGGTGGTAAAAAAAGAGGAAAAAATCCCTCTTTGGATCACTTTTGCCCATCTGCTTTTTATTTCTTGGGTGATCTACATGAAAGAATACTCGCCCATTTTTACCGGGACCTATCTTCTATTTTTAGGGTTTCATCACGCGACACGGCCTTATCAGAGCCAGCTTAGTATTCGCCAGCCCCTGATGGTTGGGCTGTTTTTGATAGGATTGATTATCCACACCGAGTTCCAAAAATGGTGGATTGAACAACTGCTCACCCATCTGAATTATGGGCAGATGTTATTGACAGGGCTTGTGGTCACAGCATTTACGGAAAATTCGATTGTGGCCAGCCTGTCATGTCTGATCCCAGACCTAACGCCGCTTTTAAAATATGCGCTTGTTGCAGGGTTTATTGCAGGAGGTGGTCTGACGGTGATTGCTCATGCGCCCAACTTAGTAGGCCAGACCATTTTAAAAAGATATTTTCGAAAGGGGGTGTCGCCTTTATATCTTTTTTTAGGCGCATTAGGCCCCACTCTTGTTTTCGTTGCGATTTATTACTTTTTTCCTCCAAAGTGATTCCTATACATGGAACGAACAGCTCAAATTCAGGATTACATTCAGGCGCTATTTGCTGCAGAAGATTCCGTGCTCCAATTTGTTCTTGAAAATTCGAGAAAAGAGGGGCTCAAAGAGATCCAGGTTCCTGCTGGGACAGGCAAGATGCTCTATCTTCTAACAAAATTGCAAAAACCAAAAAAAGTGCTTGAAATTGGAACTTTAGGCGGCTACAGCACTTTTTGGTTGGCCAAAGCCCTTCCTCCTGATGGAAAAATCCTCACTTTGGAAAATCAGGAAAAAAATGTGAAAGCAGCTCGGGAACATATTCAGTTTGCAGAGCTGCAAGAGCAGATTGAAATGCGTTTAGGTAATGCGCTTGATATTTTGGCCAGCTTAAACGACACCTTTGATCTGATTTTTATCGATGCAGATAAGGAAAATTATTCCAGTTATTTGGACTATGCACTCAAACTGTCGCGCCCAGGCACCCTTATTTTATGCGATAATCTGATTCCTAAAAGGGGGCCGATCAAAAATCCCGATCCGAGAGACAATGAAGCTATTGCCATTTATGCTTTTAATCAAAAAATGGCATGCCATCCCCAGCTGGAAGCGACATTATTCACCACTCTTGTAAAAGGGCAGGTGGATGCTTTGGGTGTCGCATTAGTGAAGTGAGATCGGAAGTTTGCCTTTTGGAATGAGCTTACCAAAAATCAGATCCGTGGCCGCCTCTTCCATATCAGGATCGTTTTCATAGGCCATAATTAGCGTCGTATTAATATCGCAATCTAGTAGAGTATAAGGGGATTGGAATAGCACGACAACCACAGGCTGATATTCTTGCATTTTTTGGATCCAGGCGATGCACTCTTGAGACGGTTTTTCATATAATGCCACGATCACTGCGTCAGAGCCCTCTTTTAAAGGCAAATTCTTCTGTGGATCCTTAACTAATGTAATCGCATTGCGATAGAGCACTCTTTTAAGCTGTTTGGCTTCTTCCCGATTGAGCTCTTCTAGGAGATTTTCTGTAGCCAGATCAAAAGAGCACTTTTTTTTGAGATCGAGTATCTTTTCTACGCGAGCATTTAACTCTTTTTCTGGCAAGGTGCCGTCGAGGACTGCTTTTTTAATGCGCGCAAAGGCTGCCGGCAGATCTTGGATCAAAATGCGCCGGATATTGGGCGCGATATGATCACCATAGAGCAGAAGATCATGGCCTGCAAGCAGCGCCTTCAGTCCAATCTCTTCAGCAGTGTATTCATTGGTCAGTGCTTGCATATTTAAGGCATCGCTAATCACCACACCTTGAAATCCCATCTGCTTTTTCAAAAGATCTGTGACGATTTTTGAAGAAAAGGTGGCAGGAAGATTTGGTTCCAGCGCTGGAAGCGCTAAATGGGCTGTTAAAATACAAGGGATGTTTGCTTGGATGGCCGCTGCAAAAGGAACCAGTTCTACTTTAGAAAGGTGATCCAAAGTGTGTGGAATGAGAGGCAGCGCATAGTGGGAATCTATCTCTGTATCGCCATGCCCGGGAAAATGTTTAGCAGCAGCTAAAATACCTTCAGAAGCAAGGCCGCCCGCATAGGCAACCGCTTTACGCGCCACATTTTCTGGATCTTCTCCATAAGAGCGCATATGGATGATCGGATTTTTAGGATTGTTATTCACATCGACGACAGGGGACAAATTCAGATGAGCGCCCACTTTTTTGCAGCTGCGCCCCACCTCTTTTCCGAGTTGATAGATCAGGGTGTCATCTTGGATGGCGCCAAGAGTTAAATTTTCTGGAAATTTGATCGTTTCTGTAAGTCGCGCGCTAAGTCCTGATTCGGCATCTTGGACACAAAGCAAAGGAACGCGCGCTTCTTGTTGCAGCTTTTGGATCAGTTTTACTTGAGAAAGAGGGGAGCCTTGCTTTAAAATGATCCCCCCAACATGGTAGTCACGGATCGCATGGATGAGATCATCTGGGTTTTGTTCATGTGCCGCACTCTGTGCAGGGACAACAAAGAGCTGCCCGATCTTTTCATCCAGGGAAAGCTGGCTGATGTTGAGGGAGTATAAAATAGAAAGCAGAAAAAACATGACGGCGATTGTATGAAATGGATCCTTTTTTTTCTTCTCCTTGCTTTCTCACTCCAAGGGAATAGCATCTATGCCGCGCGCAAAGACCTTGTCACCAAATGGCGCCACAATCCTTATTCGGATACCGTTGCCGAAAGCTCTTTAAATGTTAAGAAGTAATATCTTTTCGGATCTGCCTAAGTAGTTTGCAGAACATCGCCTCTGTCAATGTGCCTGTATTGGTATTTCTAGGGCTAGGATGGTAACAGGCATAGAGTACAGGCAGGCCATCGATTTCTACTTTTGTGCCATAGTGGAAACGGATGCCTTTGGTTGAGTGGCCCAATTGCCTTGCTGAAAATAAAAAAGCATCGAAAGCAAATTTACCAAGTGCGAGCACTGCTTTTAAATTCTTTAAAAGATGCATTTCATTAATGAAATATCCATTGCAATTGGAAAGTTCTTGAGGGGACGGTTTATGGTGAGGCGGGGTGCATTTGACTGCCGCTGTCACATAACAACCATGCAACTTTAATCCATCACCCTGCGCTTCTGAAAGTGCTTGATTAGCAAACCCCTCTTTGTGGAGCATTTTAAACAGAAAACGGCCCGAATCATCGCCCGTGAACACTCTTCCGGTGCGATTGCCTCCATGGGGCGCAGGTGCCAGCCCTGCGATCAAAAGCCAGCCCTTTTCATCGCCAAAGCCCGGGACAGGCCGCCTCCAGTAGGTCTCATGCTCATGGATTTTTTTAGCCGGAACATGTTCACGATAATGGACCAGCCGCTTGCATTTGCGGCAATTCACAATACACTTTCTCAGAGAAGTAAATGAAGAATAGTTAGTCAACTTGTAGACGAGTTTTTAACTCAGGAAGATACTGAAAAATGGTTTTATCTTCCACGCTATTCAGCACATTCAAGAATTCTTCCCCATTTTCCTTAGTGAGGCCCCGTTTTTCAGCGCAACACTTTTCAGAGCGTGTCCAATAATGGTGAACGCGGAACTGCTCTGGGGAGAACTTTTTCTTTTTGTAGCCTTCTTTTAATTTCGCATGATGGATAAAACAGAACTCGACCGCTTCTGGGCGATGGATGCTTTTGACCTGTTTATTTTCTTTGTAATCATCTTGGGCTCTTCGGGTCAAATGTTGTATCATCGGAATATTGGGCGATAGTTCCCAAATATTAGAAGTTCCAAACAATTTCCAATGCAGCTTGACACTTCCGCGGTTTTCTTTTGTCATGCGATGTAGCATTGTTTGAAAAGAGCGCGCCCCTTTAACAGGGACAATAAACTCATCAATATCAATCACAGCGACCCATCTAGCAATCCCAAGTGCACGATTTTTGAAGCAGTCGTTGTAGGCCGCTGTTTGATAGGGTTCGTGTGCAGGGCCTTTATTATCTAAGATTTTGTGCTCTGGGGTAGAACTCCACTGAATCAACTCTACAAGGCCCTCTTTGATATAGGGAGCAAGTACCTGTTCATAGTTGTCAGTACTGTCGTTATTGTAGAGATAAAAATGGTCCGCTCCTAACAGATGGTGGTACTCAATCCATTCTTTAAGCCAGGGCGCTTCGTTTTTAAACATGGCACAAACGGCTAACTGATAACGGTATTTAGATGCTGGTAATAGATATAAGAAACTGATGCCGAAAAGAAAAACGACACAAAAATAAATCCACTTCCTCATAATTGAAAAAATGGATTTTTTTAGAATTTAGTGCAAGAAAAACTGTTTATTTACCTGCTTTAGAGCGGATCGGTGCGCAATTTCTTCCTTGCATAGAAGAAGCTGTAATCGCAAGTCCAGCGCCCAGAGAGGCTGCAAATAAGGGGGCCATTCTTCCTGCTGTTCTTAAAAGAGAAGGAGCAGTTCTTACAACTCTAGATTGTATTGCAGGAATTGTATTAGTTATTGGTTTTGTCATAATTATCACCTTAATTTAATTATTACTGTAATAATTATTATAACATTTTATTCAAATAAACTTAATAATAAACTTTTGAGAGTTGAAAATAATTATCTTTCTTAGTATCAATATGTTATGAATACAAAAAGCTGCCCTTGCCATAGTGGCAAGGCTTATACAGAGTGCTGCGGACCCTACCATAGAGGGAAAGAGCCAGAGAATGCCTTAGCTTTAATGCGTTCGCGCTATGCTGCCTATGCCTTGGGTCTTCCCGATTATATTATTAAAACGACCCATCCCAAGAATCCTTCTTACACAACACAGGTCAAAGAATGGGCACGTGGGATATTAGATTTCTCACAGAAAACTGCTTTTGAAGGGCTAAAGATTTTAGAATTTGTCGATAGAGATACCAAAGCCACTGTGACTTTTGCTGCTTATTTAAAGCAAAATGGTCACGACGCTTCTTTCACAGAAAAGAGTCATTTTATTAAAGTGGATGGTCATTGGCTTTATCTCTCTGGTGAGATGAGCAAAAAATAGTTACTTAATGAGGGTTATGAAAAAGTTTTTAATTGTTTGTGTCCTTTCCCTTCACACTCTTTGGGCAGAAGGGGATAAAGCGCTCTATTTACAATATTTAAAGCAATATGAAGTTTTAAAACCTTTAGGCAATGTGGCTCAAGGAGAAATTGAGATCATTACAGATCAAGAAACGATGGAAAAACTGGAAAAAATAATGGGCCGAAAGGTGGGGATTGTAGCACAGGACAAGTATTGGATCTGGATTAATGATGCGGTCCATTTTCCAAGCGGCAAAGATGGGATCTATGGAAGAATATTGAATCAGCAGGCTTTAAAAGGGCTCTGTCCTGCAGCTGTGATGCCAATACTCCCAGATGGGCGCATTGTGCTCGTGCGGCAATACCGCCATTGCACACGTTCTTGGGAATATGAGCTGCCACGCGGGGGCGCTAATCCAGAGGAAAGCACGCAAGCTGTAGCGATACGGGAAGCTAAAGAAGAAACAGGAATGGTGGTGGACCAGCTCTCTCTTTTAGGAACTATGGCTCTGGATACAGGCATGACCAATACGGTGGTGCCGATTTATAGTGCCAAAGTAGTGGCTAAAGAAGAGGCCACCCCAGAAGAATCGGAGGCTATTGCTTCGATCGAAGCATTTTCAGTGCAAGAATTAAAGCAGGGCTATATCGATGGATATTTAATAGAAAAAAACAGCGGGGCAAAAATCCCTCTGCGCGATCCTTTTTTAGCGTTTGCTCTCTTTCAGGCAGAGCTGCGCAACCCATAATAAGCGGCCCATTCTTTGTTTGGAGGCTCGTCCATTAAGAAAAGATGATTAAAGTTAATATCTATTAAGTAACGTTTGCCATCGATAAATGCAATATTCCAGGCATGGGTTTCAGAGGAAGTAGGAATCTGGGCTAAAATCATGGCGTTAGAAAGTTTCAATTGGTCTGCCATCACTTTAAACAAGAGCGCAAAATGGCTACATTCCCCCATTCCAAATCTTAAAAATTCACCAAGATAATAATAGTGTTTTTTCAGTGCATTGAAATTGCATAGATCACAAGATTCGATTGAGGATAAAATAAATTGATAAAGACGAAATAATTTCTGCGTGTCAGTATATTTCATTATTTCAAATTCTTTCTCAAGGTAGTTAATCACTGATGAGAGGAGTTTATCCTTTTCTAAATCAACGACAATCTGCCCGTCTTCTTTTAAAGACTTCAGAATGCCCAGTTTTAATCTTTCGGGATCGTTCCATGTATAAAGAAAAGGGAAAAAAATAAAGCCGTTCGTAAAGGGTTCGCTAAATTCCACTGCGAGTGGATGACTAGTCAATTCCACATCCGCAGGATTATCTTTCAAAAAGTGTTGTTTTCTTAAAACCTCTTCTGTTTGTTTGATCGCTTCGGGGCTTCTAGAAAAAAGCGGCTTTGGAAACATAGAGTCATACGGAGTAACAAGGCCATTTTGTCCGACTGTAAACCAATACAATAAAGTTTTACCTTCAGTTTGCGTGCAAATAATATCCCCTTCTTTAAGAGCATCTCCTTGTCGAAGACAGCGCTGCATTCCATTAATAAAAAGGCTGTCACAACTAGTGGATGTAAATGTTGTTGGGCGCAAGCGGACTAGAGCACAAATAGTAGTGGAATCAAACTGTAATTTATCCTGGACAGTAATGAAACGGTGTCGCGTTTTTATATCAACAGCTCCCTTAATACGGGTTGTGAAGACATTAAAATCGGCCCTGCTTCGTTCTTCGCGGATGGGAATAGGAAGCGCCAGGCGATGTTTTTGAAAGGGTCCAAGGACCTTTTGAGGCGTAGAAATTTTAGGGTCAATGCTTTCAATATGTTTAATAATACGCTTATTGAATGGTTTTGCTGTTTCATATGTCCATGATGCATAGCTATTCAATGAAGCTTTAAATTGATTTATATCTGCTGTGATGGGAGGAGTCATTAATAACCTTTTTGACCGGGGGATTTTAAACGAAAAAACATTTCAAAGAAAACAGAAATTCACAACAACATAAAAAAAATTTTTTAAAAATGGCTTTTTATTAAAAGACGCTCCTGTTAATAGGGGATTAATAGCTCTATGAGGAAATAAAATGAAAAAAAATTTACTCTTAGCATTAGGCCTTTTAAGTGCCTTTTCTGCTTGTGACAATTCAGGGTCGATGGGAATTCCGCCTTCAGTGAGCGGAACCGATGCTTATTACTATTCTGATTATTATGGTAGCTACTATCCCGAATATTATTGGACCGGCCCTGGTTACTATTGGGGAGTCTGGTATAGCAATGAGGGGGATTTTCACCATCATCATGGTCACCATGGCGGAGGGGGACATCACGGTGGCGGCGGGCATCATGGCGGAGGGGGCCATC
>CAZMTP010000009.1:0-17624 GCA_964569185.1 uncultured bacterium | reverse complement strand
TTTCACCCCTCGCGTGGCCCCCCCGGGGCGGGGGGGCCTGCCCGGGCGGGCGGGCCAGCCCGGCGCCGCGGGTCGTCACGGCGGCGGCGGACACCATGGCGGCGGGCATCACCACTAAAATTTAGGTTTTTACTTATGTTTTTTAAGAAGGAGAAAAAAATGGTTATCCATCCACTTTTAGGTCCAGTAGTCTCATTGATTGCTGGCATTTTGATTTTGATTTTTCCTGCAATTCTTAACTATATTGTGGCCATCTATCTGATCCTGATCGGGGTCGTCGGTATCTTTGGCCGCTTCTAGAGTTATTCGACATTTTCAGTTGCTTCAGCCCGATTTTGTTTCAGTGGGCTCTCAAGCTGCCATTTACCTTTGCTAAATAGGGTAGGAAATAGCAGCTTTCGCACACTTTCCAGAATAAAGATGATAAAACTTGGAAATAGAGCAATCATCCATTGAGGATAGGCCAAGGGAACGGTCGCAAAATGGGACTGAAAGAAGGGAAGGTGCAAAATCAGCACCTGTAGCACAAAGGCAGCAGCAATCGCCACAATCAGTGGAATATTTTTAAGCACTCCAAGCTTTAAGATAGTGATTTCATCAGAGCGCACATTGAATGCGATGAGCCATTCAAAAAAGATCACATTGCAAAGGATCATGGTGCGTGCGGTAGCCAGATCGCTTGTGGCCAGTGCAAATTTAAATACAAAAAAGATACTCAAGGAAAGCATCGTGGCTAAAAATCCGATCCGGTACTTCATTCCAGGAAAAATAAGCTCCACTTTAGGATTGCGCGGCGGCTGTTTCAGCTCTTTGCCCGTTTTAGGTTCCAACCCTAAAGGCACAGCAATGATCACACCGGTGACTAGATTAATCCATAAAATTTGCAGTGGAACAAGAGGCGCCAGTCCTGTGAATAGCACACATAGAGTAAGTCCTAAGAGTTCACCAAAGCAGGTGGTAAGTAGGAAGGCACACACATTGCGCAATCGATTAAAGATGGCTCTGCCTTCTTCTACAGCTGCCACAACGGAGGCAAAATTATCATCGGATAAAACGATATCAGAAGCTTCTTTGGCCACTTCAGTACCCGAAACACCCATAGCCACTCCAATATTGGCAGCCTCTAGTGCAGGGGCATCGTTTACCCCATCCCCTGTCATGGCGACGATATGACCAAGAGATTGGTACGCTTCCACAATTTTTAATTTGTGTAGTGGCTCAACACGGGCAAAAACAGAACAATGGACAATTTTCTCCTTCAGTTCCTGATCACTCATTTTTTCCAACTCTTCGCCGCTGATCGCCCCATTATTTGAAATGCCTAATTGTTGGGCAATTGCAGCGGCTGTCATTTTGTTGTCGCCGGTCACCATCACTACTTTGATGCCCGCGTCTTTGCAGGCAGCAATCGCTTTAATCGCCTCTTCTCGAGGAGGATCTTGGATGCCCACAATCCCAGTGAAAATCAGTCGTCCCTTAAACGAGTCTTCGGTCAAGCGGGAGGCATCTGCAGGAAAATCACAATAGCCCACCGCCAGCAGTCTTAAAGCATCTTGAGTCATTTTTTCCATGACCTGGGCAACTGCTTCTTTTTCCTGTTCTTTTAGAGGGGCGCAAAAAGAGAGGATTTTTTCTGGGGCGCCTTTCACAAGGACTATTTTGCCTGCTGGGGATGTATGAAGTGTGGCCATAAAACGGCTTTCACTTTGAAACGGAATCTCATCGATACGGGGAAAGGCAAAAGAGAGCTGTGCCAAATCAAACCCTGACTTTTCCGCTGCGATCAAGAGAGCGCCTTCGGTAGAATCTCCAATCACTGCATAGTGGTCTTGACCATCCTCTTTTTTGATTCTCGCATCGTTGCAGAGAGCGCCAATTTCCAAGATCTGTTTTAAAAGTTCTGGTTTCCCAAAAGAAAAGATGTTTTTCACTGTCATCTGGTTTAAAGTGAGTGTTCCAGTCTTGTCCGAACAGATCACAGTAGTGGAACCCAAAGTCTCAACAGCGACTAATTTTCGGACGATCGCATTTCTTTTTGCCATGGCGTTCATTCCGGCTGCCAGCACCACAGTGACAGCAACGGGCAAGCCTTCAGGAATTGCAGAGACAGCAGCGGAGATCGCCAGTAAAAAGACCTCCATCCAGCCCATGCCTCTGTAAAAGCTGATTGCTGTGAAGATAAAAATAGAGCAAAAGACAATCAGAATCATCCAACCGCCAATGGCTTGGATACTTTTTTGTAAGGGCGTTTTCAAAGGTTTGATTTCTACGATGCTAGCAGCGATTTTACCAATTTCTGTGGACATTCCAGTGCTGACAACGATTGCTTTGGCCCGCCCCGTACAGGCAATCGTTCCTGTGTAGATCATATTGCGCCGCTCAGCTAAAGCCGCTTGACCTGGTATTGGGTGGACCTGTTTTTCCACAGCCAGAGATTCCCCAGTAAGAACCGATTCATTGATCTTAAAATTCGCGACTTCGATTAACCGGGCATCCGCTGGAACTTTATCGCCGGGTTCTAAAACAATGATATCGCCTGGCACAATCTGGGAAGAGGGGATCAGTTCCAATTTGCCATTTCTTTTGACTTTTGATTTGGGGGAAGAGAGCTGTTTTAGTGCATGCATCGCTTTTTCTGCTTTTGATTCCTGCAGAAAACCAATAAAGGCCATCACAAAAATGGTGCCTGAGAGCACAGCGCCATCTGCAATATTACCAACTGAAAATTTTACAATAGTGGCGGCAATTAAAATAAAGACTAGAGGATTTGCAAATTGCTTGGCAAAAAGCAGGTAAAGAGACGGCCCTTTGCGTGAAATTAATTGGTTAGAACCAAATTGAAGCGCACGGTTTTGCACCTCCTCTTCGTTTAAGCCATTGAGATCTGAATGCAACAGAGAGACGATTTCTGAGATTGAAAGAGAGTGCCACTCCATAGATTTCTTTATAGGGAGTGGTGGATTAAAAACCTAGAGCAGTATTTATAATTTATTTTTTATTTTTGAAATAATATTTTAGTGTCAAATTTTATCTGTTTTAATTATAATGCACTGAAAATAAAACGAAGAGGATTTATGAACGGGTTGGTTCCCACAAGCAAGGGATGGACACATGATCAGGTTAGATCTTATGTACATCAATTTCAAAATGATGAGGAAGACTTTAGAAGGTTTGTTAAAGCAAATCCCACATGGAGGGAATTGAGAGTAGTCGTAGAAGTATTGGAGCATAAAGAAAAAAAAGCACTCTATCACAATGCTACACCTCAACCGCATCAATCAAAAAAATTTGATTTTGAACCGCGGGGACATCAAAAAGTAACAGGAGTTGCTGTTGATATTCTTGAACGGCAAGAAGAACGAGATAAATATGGATGCTATACAAATTCAGAATCTGAGTTTACCAAATGCACAGATGATGCATTGCTTGTCAAATATACTCATTTTTTAGAACGATTTGCCCAATTTTTACATTTTACTCAAGGCATTCCAAGTGGATTTTGCCAAGGCATTAAAGAATGTACTTATTTGATAACCGGAGCAAAACCTAAAAAAACTGAAATTGGTTCGAAAGAATATTTCTTAGCACGTGAATTTTCAATTGGAGATTCTCTGTATTTAGTGAATGAATTCAGGAAAGCATGTGTTGAACAAGAAAGTGCGAAATCTAGTGAAATTGCAAGTAAATTAATAGAATCGTTCAAAACCAAACAGCTTGTTAGTAAAATTAAAATGCGCGTAGATGCACATCTTCTGATTAAGCTGAATTCTTTTTATGGAGCAATACTTCAAAAAGCGATGCAGAGTCTTTTTCAATTAACATTAACAACATTACAGATTAATTCAAAATCCCCTAAAAAGCCTCTTACAGGATCTCCAAAAAAACGTTCTCCGAAAGCTGCGCTATTAGAAAAAAGATCTCCTCATACTCCCACTCCCAGTAAAACCGCACAAAATGGGAGAAAGTTACATGTAGTTGTTTCTCCTACAGTAGTAGATAAAAGGCTTTCAGTTATTACAATAGTACCCGGCCTTAACGACGATTTAAAAAGTCCTTAAAGTTAAAAATCGAAGCGGGCCCTAAGTACCGGCCCGCCAAAGGTAAGATTGTTCTTCTCTTCCTCATATCCTTGGAAACCAAATTGCAAAGAGCCGCCCCCGAGATCATTAAGAAAAGCGGTATTTAACTTTAAACGGGAAACGGCATCAAACCAGAAATGTTGTTCCCACCCTAAATCTACAGCGGTGCGATAGCGTGCGCAACACCAAGTCTCTTCCCAGCGCACCCCAAGAGCTAAATCCAAGATGGCTTGCATCTGCATTCTGTTATTTATCATTCTATTTTCATAGTTAATAAATTGAAGCGCGCCAAAAGCAGCAGTTCCTACATAATTTTCTTTTTTTTGCTCATGATTTCGACCCCACAGCAGGGCAGCGTCAAGATTGGAAAAAAGGATCCAGCGAGGCGTAAAATGCCACTCGGGCTGAATCCCTGCCAAAAGGCCCACTCCCCAAAAACAGTTCTCAAAACGGTCTTTAAATAGAAATGTTTCAGAATTGGTAGGTCTCAATTGGGCCAAGTTATTGAATGTTAAATTTAAAAGCACCCCACGTAACCCCGCATAGGGGCGTAAGGTAAAACAGGGATCAAAAAGAAATGCTCGTCCCAATTCAAGATCGACAATATTTAACGTCAGGTTCCATTTTGCAGAGACAGAATCAAAAAGCAGAGGCGCATCAAAGATCGAGATGAAATTGCCCACATTAATCCAAGGATCCACGAGCGCAAGCTGCCCTGCAGCAGGAAATAGTTCTAATGTAGGCGTACCAAAAGAGGCAACCGTTGTGGAATTTTCTTTTTTGGTATGAAAGTAGGTCCAATCAGCGTAAAGATCCCAGCCCCCACACTCTGGTTTAAAACCAATCCCTAAGCGCGCTCCTGGAGCCCAAGAACTGCGGAGTTCTTCCACTTTTTTAGGGGCGAGCAGCACAGGGCTGATGTTAATGTCTGAGATCTGATGAGCTCCTTTAACTTTTAAGGCATAAGAAAGGTCAGATTCTTGGGCAAACCAATAGAGAAAATCAGCAGTGACAAAAAAAGTAGCGCTTTGTAACCAGCTGAAATGGAATAAAATAACGGCAATGAATTTTTTCACCGCACGAGTGTAACTTGTTTAAACCGGCACTGTCAAGTTGGGGAGTTGTTTGATTTGTGCTTCGGACCAGTAATTGACTTGCCAAGGAACGCGCGCGCTCACTCGAATAAATAAGATCAAAATCGACAGAAAAAAGCTTTTTACTGCAGCAATAAAAATTTCCGTTTTGGAAAGGACTTTGACATAGAAAGAGTATTTAAAAAGCGGCCACGGCAAATTATGGGTAGCCAAGGTGATGCGCGAAAGGATCCGTCCTGCTAAAGAGGGTTGTGGCGCTAGAGTTTGGGCCACTGTTTTTGCTAGATAAGTCCCTTCCAAAAATCCATTATTTAAACTTCTAAAAAAGGGAACACCAAAAGCAGCATCGCCGACAAGAGCATAAATTCGCTTATCGTCTATTTTGACCACTCTTTCACTTGCATAATAACCCAGAGGAGTAGAGGTGATGCGCTCTGATCCGGCAACGACCTGTTCGCCATTTTGCCGTTTGATTTTTAGCCAAGTTTCAACTTGTTCTAATACGTGAGCATCGATTTTTTCTCTATTTTGAAAAGTATAAGGATGTTTAAATGTTGCATCACTCATTTGCGTGGCTGTTTCTTTATTCACAAAGATGATACATGTGACAGGGGTCTTCCCTTCCTTTTCTTGTCCTACATGTTCTTGAGCTAGGGTATCTAGCACCTTTAAAGTAGGATATTTCTCTTTAATCAAGCGCAATCGGTGTCCTTGTCCATACACTTCGTACTTCACGTCGATAATGAATTTCAAATAGCCTTCAGTAGAAAGACGGCCGTCAAATATCTGTTCTCGAATCACGCTATGCGCCCCGTAAGCGCTAAAAGCTCATCCTCAATGTCACTAGTTTTAATATGTGGTGTCTGTTTGAATTTTTGAACAATGGCTTGCAGCCTACGGTCTTGAGGATAGCCTGCAAGAGATTTAGCATTAAGTTTCAATACATGGGAACGGGAATAGACCGCATTTTTCTCAAGAATTGCAATGTCTAATTCGGGACGAAGCAGCTTGGTTTGCACTGCGGTCCATAGTCCCACAGGCCCTGCGCCTACAAAAACAACACTTTCTTGATTAATCCTATTCATAACAGAGAGAATTGTATCATATAGTTTGATTTTTGTTTTAGAAAAAAATGAATAGATAAAATAATATTTATTATGTAATTAGAAAGGAAAACTATGTCTCCTCACAAGCATAAGAATTTCAAAACTATTGAAAGTCTATATAAAAAATTTAAAAAAGCATCTAAAGAGATGGCAGGCTACCCTGTTGCGCAATTTTTCGACTATTCTAAGCTGTTTCATTTTCTTCATTTCCATATCAATAACATCGGCGACCCCATTCATGACCATTCTGTTTATAAAATAAATACTCACGGAATTGAAAAAGAGGTCATCGATGAATTTGCAGAGCTGTTTCACGCACCCAAAAATAACTATTGGGGATATGTAACGAACGGC
The DNA here is from genome assembly GCA_964569185.1 of uncultured bacterium. Taxonomy (GTDB): domain Bacteria; phylum Chlamydiota; class Chlamydiia; order Chlamydiales; family Rhabdochlamydiaceae; genus DATIJP01. Next base: position 10,991 of record CAZMTP010000009.1, on the reverse strand, counting down.
GGCACTGAAGGCAATTTATTTGGTCTTTATTTAGCGCGCGAACTTCACCCTAAAGGAATCGTCTTTTATTCTGAAGAGTCCCACTATAGCATTCCTAAATGTATCAAGATATTGAAAATGGACTCTGTGCTGGTTAAAGCAGATCCTAAAGGGGAAATAGACTATGTGGACTTACAATCTAAATTATCAAAGCAGAAAAAACAAAGAGTACCAATTATATTGGCCAATATTGGGACCACGATGAAAGGAGCTGTGGATTGTATTATAAAAATTAAAGAGATTTTAAATGATCTGGGTTTGAAGAAGCATTATATCCATTGCGATGCTGCGTTCTTTGGCCTCATTCTTCCTTTTCTCCCTGAGCTGGAAACGCAAAAATTTGATTTTAGAGTGGGGATCGATAGTATTTCCATTAGCGGGCATAAAATGATTGGCACTCCGATTCCTTGCGGCGTAGTTTTAACCAAAAAAAATGATGTGAATAAGATCGGTGCCCATGTGGATTATGCAGGGGTGAAAGATAATACGATTACTGGGTCACGTAATGGATTGACCCCTCTCTTTTTATGGTATGAACTCTATTGTGCAGAAAGAGGCAAGTTTAAGAAGTTGGTTTCTGAATCGATAAAAAAAGCAGGTTATGCAGTAAAAAAATTTAACGAACAGGGAATCCAAGCGTGGCGCAATAAGAACTCGATTATCGTTGTTTTTCCCACACCTTCTAAGAAAATATGTCAGCACTGGCAACTTGCAGTAGAAGGTAATGTTGCTCATATGATTACGATGCCTCATTTAACCTATAAAGCAATTGATAAGATTGTGATTCAAATCACCAAAGATTTAAAAAAAGCGCGCACTAGATAATGCACCACATACATGTTCCTGGAATTAGTTTTTCAAAAAAAGAAAAGCGCTCAGTGATCCTGGCAGTTACCATTGGTAACTTCCTTGAATGGTATGAGATCTATCTTTATGTCTATTGGGCACCGATTATTGCAAAACTGTTTTTCGACAATACGCAGTCAGAACTTGTTAATTTAACAAATGCTTTTCTGCTCTTTGCACTGGGCTTTTTAGCCCGCCCTTTAGGCGGACTTTTTTTTGGTCGTTTAGGGGATCGCATTGGAAGAAAAAAAGCTCTTGTACTCTCTATTATGATGATGATTTTTCCCACTTTTATTACCGGTTTTTTGCCAACCTATGCACAAATTGGTGCATTTGCTCCTATTATTTTAGGGATCATGCGTGTGTTGCAATCTTTCCCTGCTGGAGGGGAATTGCCAGGGGCTAGCTGTTATCTATATGAAAGCTCTCGGCTTCCCAATAGAAGATATATGTGCAGCTATGCTTCTTTGGGTTACCAGTTAGGAATATTAGTATGCACAATCGAATGTTATTTCTTGGAGAAATATCTTTCGCCAGAAGCGTTGATCAGTTGGGGATGGCGACTGTCTTTTATTGTTGGGGGACTGCTTGGATTTTTTGGACTCTATTTACGGCATAAGTTGCATGAGACTCCGCTTTTCAAAGAGATGGTCACGCATGAAAAAGTGGTTAAAGAACCTGTCTTGCAAGTTCTTAGTAAATATAAAAAAGGGATTTTTATAGGCATTTTATTTTGTGCCTTAAACTCTTCTGCTTTTTATCTTTTGACGGTGAATTTTCCTATCTATTTTGGAAAAATTTTGGGAATTAATTACGCAGATAATTTATTGATCACCATGTTGCTTTTAGTATTCATCACGGTGCCTTTGCCCTTTTTTGGAATGGCAGGGGATAAATTTAATAACAAAACCATCTTAGTAGGCTGCACAATCGGGGTGATATTACTGCTCTATCCTTTGTACCAGGCGATCAATGACGCTTCCATATTTTTTATTGCCTTGTATATGGCAATTTTTAGTTTATTGATCACCTGTCTTTCTGCACTCATTCCTTTTGTCCTGCCAAGTCTTTTTCCGACACATGTCCGCTTCACTTGCGTGGGGGTCAGTTTTAATGTAACAGATGCTGCTATTGGCGGTTTTACACCGGCACTTACCCTATATCTTTTACGCTGGACAGGCTCTGAAGGCTCATTTTCTTGGTATCTTTTGCCTTTTGCGCTGCTTTCAGCCATTGGATTTCTACTCGCAAAAGAGATTAAAAAATCTGAATTAGAACATAAATAATTATTTTAATTTCAGATCTGGTATTATGGATCCCTTATGAAAAAACTCATTCAAGGGATCGTAGAATTTAGAAAGAATTTAACCGAAGAGCATCGGGAGCTGTTTGCCAAGCTTGCCTTGGGGCAAAGGCCCGATACTCTATTCATTGCCTGTTCAGACAGCCGGGTGGTTCCCAACTTATTTGCGTCCACAAACCCAGGGGACCTATTTGTGCTGCGGAATATGGGGAATTTGGTCCCGCCGGTCTCCGCTGGATCGCAGGAGGCAAGTGCGCAAGCAACCATTGAGTTTTCCATCTTTTCCTTGAATATTTCGGATATCATTGTTTGCGGCCATTCTGAATGTGGGGCAATCCATGCTCTTGTACAGGGCACAGAAACCCTTCGCTGTCCTCATCTTGCTTCATGGTTGAAATATGGCGAAGAATCGTTAAAAAAAGTGAAAAAGGGCTTTGTTTTAGATCCCAAACTCTCTTTAGAGAATCAGATCTCACAAGTCAATGTACTGCAGCAGATGAAACATATTGCCAGCTATCCATTTGTCCAGGAAAGGCTTGAGAAAGGAACACTCCGTGTGCATGGCTGGTGGTTTGACATTGCCCATGCTGATGTCTATTGCTATGAGCCAAGCCTCAATCGATTTGTTTTGATTGATGAAAAAGAAGCCAAGCTTATCCTGAAGAGATTAGGGTAAGTGACAAATATGCACGCTTTTTTACTGTTTTGCTGTTTGGCTTTTAATCTTATTTTTGCGGCGACCCCAGAAGAGGCGGCCACAAAACTCAAAGAGGGCAATCGCCGTTTTGTCGCTGAAGCGTCCCATTATCCCAATCGGTGTGCGGAGCGCCGCTTAGAGACATCGGAAAAACAAGAACCATTTGCTGCAATTGTTGCCTGTTCTGATTCTAGAGTGGCGCCGGAAATTGTATTTGACCAGGGCTTAGGCCATCTTTTCATTGTGCGCATTGCAGGCAATGTGATCGGAGCGACCGAACAGAATAGCATCGACTATGCGGTGCTCCAGCTCCATGCGCCGCTTATTGTAGTGGTAGGGCATCAAAATTGTGGTGCTGTGAAAGCAGTTTTAGATGGGACAACAGAAGGGATCGAAGCAGTGGCCAAGCTGATCCAGCCGGCAGTGAATGAGGCCAAAAAACAGCCCGGTGATCCATTAACCAATGCGATCAAAAACAATGCGCGCATGGCTGCAGCCCAATTGCGCAAAGACAAAGTACTAGCCAAACTCATCAAGAAAAAGAAACTACTCGTTAAAGCCGCTTACTACAACTTCTTGACAGGCGAAGTCGAAATGCTATCTGACTAATTAGCATCTTTATATTTAATCAAGCTGAAAGGGATTAAAGAAATCAGGAACGCGGCTGCAATCACAAGCATAAAAGAGGTGGTATTTTGTGAAAATTGCATGAAATACAAGGTCACAATGGGTGCAAGCCCTCCCACGACGCTATCGCATAAATTGAAACTTAATCCAATGCAAGAAAAGCGCACTCTACTGGGATAAAGATCACATAAAAGTGAAGGAATAAGGGCTGTTTGCACACTTAATAAAATCATAAAAATGATTTCAAAAATAAGGATATGGATTTTATTGGGATGGCCATTGAGAAAATAGAGAATAAAAGACAGCACGATAATCGCTAAAGAGCTATAGATCAACATACGCTTAATATTGTATTTGTCGCCAAGGCGCCCAAAAATCAGAATCGTGCAGCAAGAAATAATCAGCACAGCGACTGTGATGAGCAAATTATCAAATTTGCTTAGAACGCCTAATCCAATGAAATAGAACCCCGAAAATACAGAAAATATATAAAAACCTGTTGCCTCAGCGATAGAAGCGAAGAAGCCGAGAAAAATGTTTTTTTTATGCCGTTGGACTGCCTCAGTCACTGGATTGTGCAATACTTTTTTTTCTTCTTCCAACTGCTTAAAAGAAGGCGTTTCTTTTAATTTATTGCGCAAGAAAAAACCTGCTAAACCGAATAGTCCGCTGCTTGCAAAGGCAAGTCGCCAGCCCCATTCAAGAAGATGTTCTGGCGATAGATGTTTTTCTAAGTAGAAAGATTCCAGCAAGCTAATCACAACGCCGATTTGTGGACCGAAGAAGGTAAAACTGGAATGAAATCTTTTTTGATTGGGAAAGGAACTTTCATATAAGTAGCACATGGCTCCAGGCAGTTCACCGCCGACAGGGATTCCTTGCAAAAAGCGTAAGACGGCCAAAAGGATTGGAGCGGCCAGGCCTATCGTGGCGTAAGTCGGGATCATGGCAATGCCGACATTAGGAAGAATCATGAGCACAATCGTGGCCATAAAAGCAAATTTTCGGCCAAAGCGGTCACCAAGGTAGCCAAAGAACAGGCCTCCGATAGGGCGTGCCAAAAAGCCGATAAAAAAGATAAGCAGCGTATTGATGAGGCCCATCACTTCTGAGGTGGAATTGAAAAATAGCTGTGCAATCAGAGGCGACCAGTAGATGTAGAGAAAGAACTCATACCACTCGAGGATGCCCCCGAGCGTGACTGCAAGAATGACTTGGAGCTGTTTTGCTCTAGATAAAGCCAAAGCTATTCTTCTTTTGAATTTTGGTAGTCCTTAACATGTGTGGACTACCTGAATTTTTTTATACGGGAAGAGCCCCGTGCAAGTAAACTTAAAAAATTGTTGGACAATTACAAGAAAAGTAGTTGTATCTAGATTCTGCAGGCGCGGGGGCCTGCAGTTTTTATTTTTGGAAGACCAATATCATTCAGTGAATGGATGCCCTTGAAAGAATTGTGAATTCCGATCCAATAGGCGTTTAAACTCAATGCTGTCTAATTTTTCTTGTTCTGATGGGCTTAGTTTGTCTACATGAGGGATAAACGTTCCTCCAAAAACTCCAACGCAGGCCACGCCGTCTTTATGTTCTGGTGTTATAGAGATGTTTTTTGGGAACATGTAAATGTACTCTTCTTTACCATCCTGCTTTACTTTGGTGTAAATCATATAATCCATATGTCCAGTTCCTGCGCTTTCATTCAAAGTGATTAAATGCCCACGAACGGGAATCATATTGGGGTCTGCATTTAACTCTCTTCCGCCCAGTCCAGAACAATTGAAAATGATTTCTTCAGCTACCTGGTCAAAGGCATCGATGGTTTTTTCTTCTACAGCAATATTGAGTTTGGCTGCTTCATTTGTAAGTTGGCGCATAAGGGTAGTGGTATTCATGAAATAAGTCATATATTTGACATAGTCATGATGAATCACATTATTGCCAAAGTCCAAGGAAACATATTCACGCGGCGGAATCATTCCGCGAGCTTCTAAGTCTTCTACGCCGGCTTCTGTGTCAGTACTACAATATACAGGCAAATATCTCACTGCATCTTTGGAAATATACGGATGCGTGCCGCGGTCAATTTTCTGATAAGCAAGAAACGTATTTAAACCAATTTCATTAAGACTTGCTTGTTCTTCAGGAGAAGTCTTTACTGAAACCAAGGCAAAATAACCTGCAGCCCTCCATGAAGGCATGTCGTATATGCTTTTTGTTAAGATCCCTGCGACATTATAACCTTGGCGAGTCAGTTCTATCGCGGCTGTCAATCCCATGCATCCTGAGCCAATGACTCGAATGGGAGTATTTGGTTTGGGATTGGTTGCCTTAAAAAGTTCGATCGCTTTATCTACTGAACCGAATAAGGTAGTCCAACCTGATCCACCATGTCCATAGCAATTTACAACTGTTTTTCCATTATGATGCTCCATGGAAATGTTAAATTTCCCATTGCGCATTGGACGTGTGCAGACGATTTCTTCTGAAAGCGTTTCAGTCGATATCAGCGGGGGAGCAAGCTGGACGACTTTAAGTTCATGAGCGCATAAGACTACAGAACAGAAAAGCAGTGATAGGGACATTTTCAGAGTGGAAAACATAGAGTACCTCCTTTAGAAAGGAAGTGACAATAAATGAAAGAACAGTTTGCGCTCAAGTAAATTTAAAAATCAGACAATCAATGGTGATTGGTTAAATCCGCGAAATGTGAAATGAGTTGCTGATAAAACCAACCTGCAACAACCAATCCGCCAACACAAACTGTACCGGATATGATCATCGCAATTCTTGCTATACAAGGAGCTTGTTGGAATCCTTGGATAAGCGATTGGCTGATTGAAGGATCTCTGATTTCAATCACATGTTCTTGTTGGATTAAAGGTTGTTCTTCATCCTCCGATACAGCAGAAGGGTTTGTAGCAATATGAATTGCTTTTATTGGTTCCCTGCAATTAGGGCAGTTTCGATTACCAAGAGAAAGCCATGGATTAATACAATTTAAGTGAAATTTATGAAAAAATTCGGTAGTTCTATGAGAGACTTTGCATAAACGGCTGTTTTCTGCTCCGTAGAGGCAAATAGAGCATGTTTCTTGTTCTGGTTGTAGTTCCTGTTTTTGCTCTTGGGGATTGGAGCTAAGTGAAATATCTTGGGAAAAGTTTGAAGTATTTGCAACTTGTAAAATAGAAGTCATAATTACAATTTCTTTCTGTGAACAATAAAATATTTACTGCATTTCTATTGCAAAGCGTGGCTTTCTTCTTCTTTTGACTGTTCCTTCAGCCACTCATCATGCATCCATTCAGTGATCCATGCTACATCAGAGGATGCGTTATCTCTACGCGCACTCTCTAAAGTAGTTTCAAGTGATTGGAACGCCAACCCCTCGATGATTTCTGCACTGGCGATAATGCTAGCAGCAGTGACTTTTTTAGGCTCGCTACTTGCTTTCTGCAGAGCGTAAGCCGAACCTTCCCAATAAGCATTAATGTCCTTATCTAAGGAGATATATCGTAACCATCCATCCTCATCGATTATAGGATGAGCCGATACAAGCGACTTTTGTAAGCTAGATGAGACAATAATTGCAATGATGCTGACTTTTTTGAGATTTCGAATTTTGAAGTCCAACGTGGTTTTTTCTTTAATTAATTATCTTTTGGTAGCTTCTTCATAAGTTTCTTCGAAAATAGCTTTGAGTGTGTGACGATCAGGATCATCAATATAGTAAACTATTTTTCCTTTTCTTGCAGATGCAATACAAATTTGATTTAAGGCGACTTTTGAACCATTAGGGTTGCGGAAGTAAATTTCAATTTCTATATTGTTAGCCGTAAAAGGATAATTATGAAGATAAGGTCTTATCTTTTCATTATTATTGATTTCTAATAAATATTCTTCTATAGAGTTTATTAGTAGATGTCTGGCTATTTTAACATCTACTGCTTCAAAATAATCAAAACCCATCATTAACATCTTTACAGCATCCATCATGCTGCCGCCGGTTCCAACTAAAATCAAACCTTTTTCATTTCGAAGTTTGTTGGCAGTCTTATCAGTGATTGCATCAGCTATTTTTTCATAATACACAGGGGAAGGGGTAAAATGTGAGTAAAGTATAACTGCTCCAAAAATGGCAAATATAGTTACGACGATGATTACATTTTTCATTTTTATTCTCCAACCTGTTTCAAATAATCATTAATTCGTTTCTGAATGATTGTTTGGACGGTAGGACTATCAAAACCATGATCATCTTCCAATGCCTCAGGATGTGGATCCAATAAAGTGAGCTGATTTCCATACCGTCTTCTACCTATTATATCATATTTTGGAACACTGTCTCGTTTGCTTGCAAAATTGTAGGATGCACGACATAGATGTCTTGGTATTATAGTTACTGGAGCAATTGCAAGAACGATAATTCTATCTCGCACCGCTTTGGGAGAGGAGGCCAATGCATTATAAACATGAATAGCTCCACCACTATGACAAATTTGAAAATATTTTGCAGAAGAGTCATGGATAGCACTAAACCGTTGCCATTTTTTTTTTAATAATCCGACTGGCGTAGTGGGAATTCCACACAGTCCTAACATACATTCAGCAATATCTATAGATTTGGAATGAGTTGCATTATGGATACCATGAATTTTAACTCCTTGAGCATATTGGCTGAGTCTTAAAGCATGGGTTTTAGCTTCTTCTAGAGAATTTCGAATTCTGAATAATCGCCGTGGATTGTGCTTACATTTTCCACGATGCTTTCAGGAGCTCCTTCTCTTGCTCCCAAATACATTTGGCTAAGAGGTCCATTTGCAAAAGCATTGAGAATTGAGAACACACCTAAAACGAGGCCCAATATACACCACATGTTTAGACTCCTTATCGAATTGCTAACAATTGGAGCGCGGGATCATAGCGGAATAAGTCTTACTAGGTGAACAAAAAAAATATGTTGTCAACTAAAGAGAAAAAGTAGCTATGCCAGATCTTTTTTATTTTCTAACCTCTGACGAGCAGATTGTATCGCTTTGAGTAGTTTTTCACGTAAGACCTCTTTGGATGGCAAATCCAAGAGATACTCCGCTACGTGGATGCCGGAGCGGCCAAGCTCAAGGAGTTCAATGCGCTCTTGCTTTTTACCGGCACAGAGAATAAGACCCATTGGGGAATCTTCTCCGGGACTGCGTTCATATTTATCAAGCCAGCGCAAGTAGAGTTCCATTTGCCCCTTATGTTCGGGCTTGAAATCACCGAGTTTTAGCTCAATAGCAACGAGCCTTTTCAATCGTCTATGGAAAAACAGAAGATCAATATGAAAGTCCTCTTCATCCACAGTGATGCATTTTTGCCTTGCAACGAAGCAAAAACCCACACCCAGCTCCAATAAGAACTGTTCTAATTCACGCACAATGGCATCTTCAATGTTCTTTTCTACATAGCGATCATTGAGATTCAAAAATTCAAGAATATAGGGATCGCGAAACACGAGATCAGGTGTGAGTTGGTCCTCTTTTCTGAGTGCATCTAATTCGGTCCTTGCCAGTGACTCGGGCTTCTTTGAAAGGGCGGTTCGTTCATAGAGCATAGAACTAATTTTTTTACGAAGGGTCCGTACATTCCATTTTTCGATCCGGCACATCTCTGCATAAAAATCACGCTTGATGCTATCTTTGATGGGGATAAGAGCAATAAAATGAGACCATCCCAATTGTCGTAACAGCGTTACGACAATCTGTTCATCAGGGAAAACCTCTGCAAATTGTATCATTCTACGTAAACTTTTCTCGGAAAAGCTATTCCCATATTCTGAAACCAATTGTCGTGACACTGTTACGACAATCTCACGTCCATAGGCAGCCCTATCATCTTGTAAAATTTCTTTTCGAATCCGATGGCCGACTTGCCAGTAATTCATTGCCAGAGAGGTATTTATTGTTGAAGCAATAGACCTACGAGCTTGGTTGATCATTTTTCTAAGGTCATCAAGGAGCTCTTTTGGAAGGGCTGTTTGAACTGAAAGCAGCTTAATAGTGGCTAATGTTTTTTGGATCATAAAGAATCTCCTTTACCGATTTTCTCTGAAATCTGGTTACTGAATTTTTTGGTGACTTGCACATCTAAGTGGGTGTACCTTTGAAGCATTTCCAAAGTGCGGTGACCCATGGCGGTGGCAAGTTCCAAATTAGAGGCGCCTTGGCTTGCTGCAAGCGTGCAAAATAAATGTCTTAAATCATGTTGGCGATAAGCAGTGATCCCGGCCCGTTTAAGTGCTTCCCGCCAAGCTTTTTTGATATCAATTTTTCCGAAAGCGGTCCGGCTAGCAAACACTAGCGTCTTTTGAGGGGGTCTTGCTTGAGATAGCTTTTCTAGTTCTTTAATGACTAAATCCGAAAGGAAAATGCTTCTCGGTCTACCGTTTTTGGTCTCTTTCAGGAAGGCTAGTTTGTTCTTGAAGTCAACGTGGCTCCATTCCAAGTTTAAAATTTCGCCTTGTCTTGCTCCGGTGGTCACTGCTATCAACACAGTGCAATACAAATAAGGGGACTTGCTCTCTTTGCACGCATCCAGCAATCTGAAAAGCTCCTCTTCTGTCAAAACCCGATCTCTGCCCGGATTTTCTTTCAGTTTTACCAAACTCAAACAGGAGTTTTCGCTTATCCATTTCAGTTGCTTGACGGCATAGCTTAAACTTGATGACAAGCTCGACATGTATCGATTCACAGTGGACCCGGTCCGCTTTGTCCCTTTGTGAGTTGGCGTCTCTATCAATACTTGCCGTTCCTGACTAAGCAGATCGGGGGTTAAATGCACCAGTCCGTAATCACCCACCCGCTTTTTCCAATAATCCAAATGGCGGCAAGTGTCTTCCTTAGACCTATGGTGGTCCAATGAACCATCCCGACTAAACCTCTCGACCAACTCCGCAAAAGTGTACTGTTTTCCATGCTGGTCAAATTTAAACTCGCCGAGCTTTATCTTCCTCTCGACCTCTTTACCCCAATCTTCAGCCTCTTGCTTCCGATCAAAGTGATTACAGATAGTAGGATGCCCTTTAACGCGCACTACTGCGCGCCAAACAGTGGTCCCATTCTGATTTTTTCTTTTGTATATAGATGCCATAGTCCAACCTTTGGTTTTTGTTTTGCTTATCTGGTTGGATAGTGCCGGGTGAAGTGCCAACTGGTTGCACCGCCTGTGCACCATCGGCGTAGAATTTAAACTTGAACTTGATATTGATTCAAGCTCAATTTCGCTCATCCCTCGTGAAATGAACCACTTAAAAAAATGGGGCAACTAGGGATTGAACCTAGGACCTACGGGTTATGAGTCCGCTGCTCTAACCACTGAGCTATTGCCCCTCAGTGTGAAAGTCTTTAATTCTAGAGTGCCATTACAGCTAAATCAAGCCTTTTTACGTCCCCCCTTTGCGGTTAATTCTATTCCTGATATAGAAATTTTCAATGAGATGCTTTA
>CAZMTP010000008.1:0-36863 GCA_964569185.1 uncultured bacterium | reverse complement strand
TTTAGATCCGAAAAAAACTTAGACTGCCCTCAAGCAGCATTTACGCAACAAGGCCGAGCAAATAGGTGAATTTGCTCTATATAGTTTTTCTACCATTCTATTAATCAAAGCTTTAATATTTCAGAGCATGAAATCGACCTACGTAGAATTAGAAGACGTATTGACTTATAGGAAAAACTCCAGAGGATTTTGAAGCAGTAATAGATCGATATGCAGTCTTACGATGCGGTAGGGAAAAATCACCAATATTGCCTGGAGCACCTCGTTAGAGAATTTAGAAAAGTACCTCTAAGGTCCGGAGGGGAAATACATGAACATCCTTTGTAAAATGAAAAGAAGGTCCATGAAAATTTTAACATGTGATATTAGAGAATGAATAAATTTTCTATTTGCCATAAAAATTTTGCTCTAGAAAATCGAGAAGAATTAGTAATCAATAATACCATCAATTCAATTTGTTCTCTCCTGTCAGGTAACTTGTGTACTATAAATGAAAATAGCGAGAAATTATTTTATGAATATGTAAAATTTAGTTCTATAGACCGCTCCGCATTTTCTTATAATTGGCCTTATATTGTCCAGGCAACTCGAAGAAATGGATTTTGTTACCAAAACAAACAATCCATTGTTTATTTTTATTTGAGAAAAAATGTAAATGATTTTCAATCTTACACGCTAATTATTGTAAATCATCTTGGATGCGATTCTGAAACATCAGTTTGTGAAATAGCAGAAGCTGCTAAGAAACTAAATATAGTTTGCATTGTCAAAAATATTGATCGAAATAAAGTTTTATTATGGAACAATCTGGGCTTCAAAGAAACCGTAGAACCTTGGAGTGATTATTCATTTAGAGATGATAATACATTTCCAGAGTTTGTTTATGATATTAAAACGCTTATAAATCTCGAATTCAGTCATAGAACAAAAACAATTATTAATAAATTTGCAAAAGAAAAGAACTATGTTTTTATTCCATACAATAATTCATTCAAAAACAGCGGATTAAAATTATTGGAAAAAAACTCTGAATATCTTCAAAATAAAGGTGTTGATTTTAAAAAAGAAATTATATTAGCACATCAATTTGTTTTTGATGATAGTATAAGAAACAAGATTGTATTTGCGATTTTAGAAGACAATAGATTAGTTGCTATAAGTTTTCTTACTCAGGTTGAAGAGAATCTTTTTTTTAATGCTATTATCAATGAAAATGAATCAAATTTAATGCGATTTTTATTATGGAAGTCTGTTGTACACTATTGTGGAAACTTAGAAGAAAATAAAAGACCTCTCTATTTAGCATTACAAGGATCTGAAAATGAAGGGCAAAACAGATGGAAAACCTTTTTTCATCCCGTTAGAGCTATTTATAGAACGCATATAACTAATTAAATCACGGGTATCCCTCAAGCAATATTGCTAAGGTTGTCTCTAGAAAATCTTTGCCTTTGTAGTACTCAATGATTTTTTGCCGCGTCTCGCGAAAGGTTCGTTTCAAATTTTGCGTTTCTTCAGAGCTTGGATCTGCCATAAAAGTCGGGTAGCATAGAACTTCTTCAAGCTTGTCGGAACAAATTCCAAAATAACTCCAAGCAAAATCAGGTCTATTCATTAAAAAATGATGTTCTTCACTATCTTCACTCCAGAGAAAGGAAAGTGGAACTGTTTTACCTTGTTTTCTTTCCTCAAATAACCAGGCATTGTTCCTTCCAAAGCCAAATAAAGTTCCAATTAAACCTTCATGATTCTGTAAAGTAACCTTAAAAAGCGATTTATCATTAGCTTGAAGCAAAATTTCTTCGCCGGATAGAATATCCTTCTTTAAAACTGTTTTAAAATCTTGATTATAAGTTAGAACCATTACCTTGAATCTTTCTTTATTGATAAGGAATATAGCAATAGCATCCTCTGGCTCTTTACAAAAGGGATGTTTCTCTTCATAAAGCAAAATATTTGAATCTTTAAAAAAATGCTCGTATTTTTTCCAGGTTTTCCAACTAAGATACATCCTGATATTTTGAGGATATATTGAACTCAGAAAACGATACCAATATGTCATACAGAAAGGTTTCACATACCCATTCATATGCATTGGTTTTACACCGAAAAGAGTATATCCGCCAACATCCCATACCAGCATATCATAAAACAAATACTCGAGCCTTTTTTTATCTTTTAAAGGCATTTTCAGAATACGCTCTCCCTTAGTGAGAGGAATTCGTACTTCAATTTCCCTGTTCTGGTTTAATTGCCAGCAGGCACAAAAGAGAAGGATGGCTGCAATAAAGAGAATTTTTTTGTTATTGCGCATCATTGTTCTGATATCAGATTTGCCCGAAAATGAAAATTTTCGGGCTCAAATGATTAATTTTCCGTTCTTCTATAATCGCATTTTCTACATTCATAGGAAGATGTATTATATGTGCCACACATTGGACAATTCCAACCGCCCTGTTCATCAATAATGTAAAAGCCCTGTTCATCTGTACAAATCGCATTGGTTTGCATCCAATTTTGACTGACGCATACGTAGATATTGTTTTTATCAAACTGTACATTGCTTGGATCAATGTATGTTTTTGTGATTCTAGGTGCAATGGTGTGGGTGGATTTTTCACTTGCACAGGCTGTGCAGCAGATAACTACAAATAGGAAAAAAGAGCCGAATTTCATGAATCTCATAGAGAACCTCCTGATAGTTAAAATTTGAGCATTTTTCAAATTATCACTATTTAGCTTTTCAATGCTAATCTTTCTGTTTTCTTATTTATGCATTTTTCTTAGTTAACCAGGGAACCCTCAAAGAGAAGCGCTAATGTTGCTTCCAGAAAATCTTTGCCTTTGTAGTACTCTATGATTTTTTGCCGTGTTTTATGAAATCCCTCTTTCAAACTCCGAGTTTCTTCGGAATTCAGGTCAGCCATAAAACTTGGATAATCTAAAACTGCAGGCAGGTCGTAAGAACAATTTCCTAAATACCACCAATAAAACCTTGGCCTATTCTTATAAAATTCGTCTATACCCTCACTTTCCCATAAAAATGCAAGAGGAACGTCTATCCCTTCTTTCCGCTCTTCAAACATCCACGCGTTATCTCTTCCATAGCCAAAAAGGGTCCCAATGAGCCCATCATGCATTTTTAGTATATGTTTTAAAAAAGGTTGTGTTTGAATTTCATGCAATAATTTTTCGCCTGAGATCTCCTCTCTTCCCAAAACAGTTTGAAAATCAATAATGTGGTTATTAACCATTTCACAGAATTTTTCTTTGTTTATTAAACAAATAGAGACAGATTCTCCAGTAAAAAAAGGATTATCTTCTGCAAATAATAAAAACTTGGTCCCTACAAAATAATGCTCATATTTTTTCCATGTTTTCCAGGCTGCGCATTTTCTTAAATTGGGAGGGCACAATGATGCAAGAAAATAATACCACTTAGACATGCAAAATGGTTTGAAATAACAATTCATATGCATCGGTTTATTCCCAAAAAGTGTATACCCCCCACTTTCGCGTATGACCATGTCGTAGAACAAATATTCCAGTCTTTTTTTGTCTTTCAATGGCATGCTTAGTGTGATCGGATTTTGAGAAGTCTCAACATGAACTTGAACTTTTTTTGTTTCATTTAAATACCATGAACAAAAAATGACGAAAAAACCAACGACAAAATAGGACTTTACTATGCGTTTTGCCATAATGGGCCTATATCAAAATTAGCAAAGTATTACTCTATTCGCGCCTTCTACCACAAAAATCACATGTCCAGGGATTGCTATCGGTCCACTGCTTGCAATAGCTACATTTCCATGCACCTTGCTCATCAATGATATACAAGCCCTGCTCATCCTTACATACAGCATTAGTTTGCACCCAGTTTTGATTGACACAAACATAAATATTGTTGTTATCAAATTGTATATTGTTTGGATCAATGTAAGTTTTTGTAATGTTTGATGCTAATGTGTGAATAGTTTTTTCGTTTGCATTGACTGCACAACAAATAGCTATGAATAAGAAAAAAAAGCTGAATTTCATAACCTTCATGAAAACCTCCAGGTAATTAAAATTTGAATAGTAACTCAAATTACCACTATGCTCTTTTTCATGCTAGGCTTTCTATTTTCTTATGCATTCGATATCATCTTGTTATGCGTTTTTTGCTCATCCTCCTAGTCAAGCTCTACCAATACACGATCAGCCCCCTGATCGGGAACTGCTGCCGCTTTTATCCGACATGCTCAGACTATTGCATCCTGGCGCTGCGCAAGCACGGTGTGTTGAAAGGTGTCTGGGTCTCTCTAAAACGTATATTAAAATGCGGCCCATGGAACAAGGGCGGGGTCGATCACCCTTAAAAACAGGTTTGTTACATTTAGAGGTCCAAAATATGGTCTTTATTTTGTCTTCGTAAAAATTGGATCGCTTCTTCAAAAAAATTAGATACTTCTCTCTTTTTTTCATAAAATCTTGGCAGCACATTGTGTATAAATTCCTTAAAATCAGCAGGAAGCTGTTGCAGCTTAAAAAGAAATGGCTCTATTCTCTTGAGAGCAGGATCGTACACGTCATTGAGAACAAAGAGGATCTGAATCAGTGCGTCTATTCCGCGAAACAAATGAAATTGGTAAGCAAGAATGCCTATGTTTCTTGCTGCATAGTCTTTAAGTTCTTCATGGGCTTCTAAAAGAATGGGATAAAATTCCTGAACAATTGCCTTCTTTAAAGATGCTGGAATAGGCTTTATCTGAGCTCGGATATTTTGAATAAAATGTCTTCGGTCATATAGAACTTTGCAGGATTCTAACAGCCCAAGCAACGTATAGGGTCTAAAAGGGAATTCTTTGCAGGTAGTTTGGTGCTTCTTTATTAATTTCTTGATTATTTGATTTACCCAACGTGTTGTATTGTAGCCGATCTCCACTCTTTTATCTCGAACCATCAGTTTATCATTTACAGGAGACCAAGAATTATCCCAGCCATTCTTCCCCCGTATAGCTCTTGGCGCTATTTCAATAATCTTTGCATGCGGTATTTTCTCATAAGCGCCCTGCCTATCGACAGGAAGTGGGATCTCTTTCAACAGTACCAGTAGATCAAAATCAGAATGTTGATCTTGCAAATTTTGAGCATACGAACCATAGAGGAGGATAGCTTGCGCATTTAATCTGCTTGCCAAAATCGAAACGACTTCATCGATGATCATAAAAATTTTCCTAAAGATCGAAAATCAGCATCCCAATGTGACTCAACACATGTTGTATATTCATTTTTAATAAAATCCTGAATGTATGGCATCTTAATATGCGCTTCAAGAGCTTCACGATTTTGAAAGCGTTCGTAAATAATGAAAGAGCGTTTATTCTTTAGGTCTTGCCACAACTCATATGCAATGCAACCATGCTCGCTTAAAGTTGGCTGAATAAGAGTTTGTAACGCTTGCTGCAATTGGCCTTCTTTCCCCTGCTTTGCTGTCATTTGAGAAAGACATATCACTTCATCACTCGGTTTATTTTTCATTTATCCCCTAAGACGTGAAAAAACTCGGCCCTAAATGAGCAAGATGAATCGCGCCATTATTTTAAAATAATCTTTATAAAGATCATTTATAACAAAATTTTAAATAATTTAATATACTAAAAGATTTTATTTGCTATTAGATCGTATATATTAGCCCCTATCAGGAATCTGGAAAAGGTTTTATAAAAGGGTTCGCTCTTTTACCATCGTGTTAAAAAAAAATATTAATTACTAATTCAAATTTAATAACTAAATAGTTATAATTAATATTATTTTATATTAACAATGGTAATTAATATGACATCTAAAAATTTAGTTATTACAGATAGTTTTGGCGTTTCTTCGAGCCCATTTTCTTATAGAGGAGCATGGGTACAAAGGGATGCACTTATCAAACGTTTTACCGCTTATTGTGAAGGAAAACAGTTATTTGCCCTTGTTGGAGCTTATGAAGCGGCCTTTGGTCAAAAAAAGATTGGAAAGGTTGACCTTCTCACAGGTGGACGGGGGACTTCTAAAATTATAAAAATAGAAGTAGAGGGTCATGATGTCGTATGTCGAATTACTGACCATAATCGCCCCCATTTTTTTATTGATTGTGCTAGTGAAATAGAGCGCATGTCAATTGCTGATAAACTTTTTTTAACACCTAAAGTCCATTACGCTAATCAAAAAACAGGGATCATCATGATGGACTATATTAGTAATATTCCTTTGATGACCTACCTTTTAACAAATAAAGGGGAAAGTAATCGGTTATATCTCAAATTGGCCGAAAAATTACAAACTCTCCATGAAGGGCCGAAATTTTCTGAATGCACAAATATTTTTACTGATGTGATGCAAACAGCATTGGCCACAAAACCTACTTGTATGCCCCTTGTGGCTCGCAGAATTTTAGGCATTATTGCTGCTGTGGAACGAACCTTACTGCCCTATCAGAATCAGGAAAGTGTTCCCTCTCACAAAGAGCTTAATAGCAATAACGTTTTATTCGATGGACGAGAAATTTATTTTATAGACTGGGAATCAAGCGCCAACACAGATCGTTTTGTTGACTTAGCCATTGTCTCCAATTTTTTCATTTTCAACTCATCACAGGAGAGGCTATTTTTAGAGCGCTACTTTTCAGCTCCTTCAACAGTAGAACAACGCGCACAACTTTTATTAATGAAAGTCGTCTGTTTGGCATTTTATGGTTTTAAAGCTTTGCGTCGCGTCACCGGTCCTGGAAAACAAGATTTATCTAAAGAAGTGGTAGACTTTGACAAACTTCCGAGCTACCACGATCTTCTTTGTGAGTTTTTCAATAGCTGTACAAAGAGTTTTTCGTTCGATGAATTAAAAGTGATGGCCTACGGCTATTTTAAAGAATCTGTCAAATATATTGAATCTACTGAATTTCAAGAAGCGATGACAGTTTTAACTAAAAAGATTCCTTCAAAGCTCTAAGATTTATCAGGAATCTGCAGCGGCTTGCCGACTCGCAACCGCTCGGATTCTAGTTTATTCAGGCGCATGATCGCCTCAATAGGCACTTTGAACTTGTTGGAAATCTTCCAAAGGCTGTCCCCAGGCTGAATAATGTAAACAATCGGCCCTTTGGCCTTGCTTTGCACTGGCGCTGGTGGCTTCAAGGCGGGCATCTCAGCTATTTTCACCCCTAAAAAGAACTGTTTGGCCAAATTTAAATCGAGTGGATCGGGAATGGGCTCTTGCGCAATGGCATAAAGAAGCGCGGCCGCCTTTGCGAGGACTAAATCTGTTCTGGGACTTGCTAAAATCTCTTTGGCAACTGCTTTTGGGGTATGGGCCCCAAGCAGCTCTAATAGATGCAGGATCTGATGGTCATCTAATTTTTTTAATGTAAACTCTGGATCTAATTGCAAAAGTAAAATAGCCGCCGTTTTGGAGTTTTCATTAAAATATTTAAGTAGAACTGTCCTGCGCTGCTCAATGGAAAAATCGGTGGCTTTGCGCAATTCTTCTGTCTGCTCTTCTAAAATGGTCCAATTCCCCTCGGCAAGCATCTGGACTAAGATCTCTTTTTTGAGCAGGGTCCCCGATTTTGTAAATAGGGTGTTCATGAAATGGAAATGGGGCGTCAGGTAAAATGCCTCTAGAAGTGTGGGATCTCTTAAGGCATGGGTCTGAATCTCAAAAAAGATGCCCTGCGGCGTAAAGGGCCATTTCTCGGTCTCGGCATACTGTGCAATGGCCTGGTACTGGTAATCGGCAAGTCCTAAAAAAGCGGTCAGCTCGATCATCTCTTGGGTTTCTGGATTGGCAAAGTAGAGTTTTCTTTTTTGCAGAGTAATCCCCCCCAGCGCTCTTTCTAAATTAAAATGATGGAAGGAAACAAGACAGGCCAGCGCAAGATCGCGCTTGGTAAACCCCTGCTCGATATGGTCTTTAACCCCTAGATGGAGCAATAGTTCCTGAAATGAAAGAATGCTATAATCTGCAAGAACTTTTTGAATGGTGATCTGCTCTGCGAGGAGGGTCTCCACCTTGGGTGCGATTTCTACTGCAGAAACATGCGCTTTTTCCTTGAACAGAAATGTGCCCAATAGTCCAATGTTGAGCGCTGCACTGAAGAGTAATGCCTGTGTCAAAAAGCGCGCTTTTTTCATCCAATGTTGTTCAAAGCTGCCTTGTTCCATGAAATTTATCTTTCTTCTGATGTTTTAAATCTGATATAAAGAGTATCTGTTTGTTTAATTTTTTTGTATGAAAGTTCCCTTATCTTGGATCAAACTTTATCTCAACATCGATCTGCCTGTAGAGAAAATTGCAAAAACGCTCACACTGGCAGGGCTAGAGGTGGACTCTATCGAACTTTTGGGTTCCGATACGGTCTTTGAGATCTCTTTAACGCCTAATTTGTCTCACTGCATGTGCGTGGTGGGCGTGGCCAGGGAATTGGCCGCGTTTTTAAACGGAAAAATCCAGCGGCATATGATCCGTTTTAAAGAAGATCCTCATGTTCTGATCGGCTCCAAAATCGCTGTCTCAATTGAAGATGCTGAAAGCTGTCACCGTTACAGCTGTCGTTTGGTGCAAGAGGTCAAAGTGGGCCCGTCCCCTGATTGGCTGAAAAATGAGCTGGAAAAATGCGGCGTGAGAAGTGTCAACAATGTGGTCGATATTGGAAACTATGTGATGCTGGAGTTTGGTCAGCCGCTCCATATGTTCGACTATGATAAAATCGCAGGAAATAAGATCCGCATCTCTTCAAAAGTGAAAGGCTCTCTTGTCACTTTGGATGACATAGAAAGAGCGATTCCTGAAGGCGCACTCATGATCTGTGATGAAAAGCGGCCACTAGCATTTGCAGGGATCATGGGAGGAAAATTTTCTTCTGTTGTAGAAACGACAGAGCGTGTCCTAATTGAAGCGGCCTATTTTTCTCCTACTTCTATCCGCAAAACTAGCAAACAACTGGGTCTGCGCACCGAAAGTGTGCAGCGCTTCGAGCGTGGGATCGATCCTCAAGGGACATTGATTGCACTCGAGCGTGCCGCAGAGCTACTAGAAAAAGCAGCGGGGGGATCTGTTGCCAAGGGAGAATTAGATAAAATAGAAAAACGTTACGTTCCTAAAGTTTTAGACTGCCGCATCTCGCGTGCGAATAAGCTTTTGGGGACTCACTTAAGCATTGGTGAGATCGCTTCCTATTTTGAACGCTTAGAAATCAAAGTGGAAGCAGAAAAAGCAGACCGTTTGACAGTCTCGATTCCCTCTTACCGGCAAGATTTAAATCATGAGATCGATCTGATTGAAGAAATTGCCCGTCTCTATGGCTATCAAAATCTTGTACCCGCCGCCCCCCCCAAACATACCTCTTCAACGCTGACCGATGCGCCGCTCTATTTGATTGAGAAAGAGGTAAGAGAAAAGCTGATTGCACAGGAGTTGCAAGAATTTCTTACCTGCAATCTCATTAGTCCAAAACTTGCAAAACTCACTCTGGAAAAAGCGTTCCCTGGATTAGAAGAGATTCCTGTGTTGCATCCCCGCTCTATAGACCAGTCGATTTTGCGCTCAAGCCTGCTTCCTTCGCTTTTACAAATCGTGCAATTGAATTTAGCTTTTTTCAATAAAAATATTTCCGGTTTTGAGGTGGGTAGAATCCATTTTAAAGACAAAGACAAGTATGTGGAACAGGCTGCAGTGGGCATTTTACTCACAGGCTCTGCTTCGCCTCACCATTTTTCATCGAAATCACGTCCTGTCGATTTCTATGATTTGAAAGGCCATGTGGAAAATCTCTTGGAAACTTTTGGCATCGATCTTCCTATTTTTGAGCGCTCCCATTTGCAGAATTTCCATCCAGGACGTCAATGCCGTGTGAAAGTAAAAGATATTTTTATTGGCGCTTTAGGAGAGGTGCATCCACGCCATTTAGCAGAGCTCAACATTGAAGAGCGTGTCTACTATGCCGAGCTAAATTTACACGATCTTTTGTCAGTGAAAAGAAAAAGTATCAAAATGCAGCCTCTGCCTGTCTATCCCGGCTCTGAGCGCGATTGGACCGTGACGATAAAAGATGAGCTGCCCATTGACCTTATTTCGCATGCGATTCGGCAGGTTTCTTCCCCATATCTAGAACAGATAGAACTTTTGGATCTTTACAAAAGTGAGAAAATCGGGAAAGATAGGAAGAACGTGACGTTGCGCTTTTTTTATCGCGATAAGCAGAAGACGATGGAATTTGAGGAAGTGGAAAAAGAACATGCCCGTCTCCTCGCAGAAGTAGCGCAAAAGTTGCGCGATCATGTACACTGAGGTACTTGCAAAAGTCGCTTTGGAGATAAAACGCACATTTTTATGAGGAAATATGTATAAGAGAGCTCTCGCCCTTGCTTGCAGTTTGTTGTTTTTAGCTGGCTGCGGAAACGATTTTAGAATGAGCAATTCCATTGTTTCTGAACGTTTCGTCCACAAATTTGGCTACCCGGTTTCTAAACAGGAATGGATGGAAAGAAGTTATCCAGGCCAAGTGATTACCACCATGAGTAATGGTGTCACCATTACCGCAAGCTATGAAAATCGGCTCTTGCATGGGCCGTGCACACATACCTATCCCAATAGTCAAGTGGTCCAATATTTCTATCTTTATAACGAAGGCAATCTAGTGAAAGAGACCAGCTACGACACGTTCGGCGTGCCTGTAAAAGAGCGGGTGCAGCTTTCTCCTCATCGCCACACGCTCACAAAATGGTATCAAGATGGCACTCCTATGAGCATCGAGGACTATGCAGATGAAGAGTTATTAGAGGGCGAATATTTCTCTGTAAACAATGAAGTCGAAACTAAAGTGGAAAAAGGCCATGGCAATCGTGTCATAAGAGATCCTAAAGGATTGCTTATCTCAAAAGATATTATTAAAAGCGGCTACATCGAAAAAAGAGAGTCGTTCTACGCTAGTGGCACACCCGCAAGCATCCACCATTACTCTAGAAATCAGTTGCATGGCGAAAAAAGAACTTTTTCTCCCACAGGAGAGCCCATTGCTATTGAAGAGTGGCTGGGTGGCCAGTTGCATGGCAAAGCGGTCTATTTTCAAAATGGGGTGAAAAAAAGTGAGATCCACTATCTCTATGGCACTAAATGCGGCCCCGAAACCCACTATCTAGATGGACAGGCCATTGCCCAGCAGATCCTCTGGGAAAGCGACAAGCGTCACGGCCCCACTATTTACTACGTTGACGGCACCCCACAAAAAGAATGGTGGTATGAAGGGAAAAAGATCGGTCAAAAACGGTACGAAGAGCTGGAACGCTTAGACCAGATGATCTCGCAAATGAGCCAATGATTACAATCGCATCTGGCCCAAAAGTCCGCGTCTTGGTCAAACTCAATAAGATTGAGCTTTCTTTATCTGATTGCTTTTGCTTAGAAATGGCTGAAGAGCAGCCACTGCTTATACAGTGGCTCTCTTTATATGCGCAGAAAAAACAGCCTGCACCGCTGCTATTGCAGCTGGACAAGCCTGCCTTTACACATCAAATCCTTTCTAAGCTTCAGACGATTCCCTTTGGGCAGACGACCACCTATCGTGGACTAGCAGAAGAAATAGGTCGTCCCAAAGCGGCGCGCGCTGTGGGTAATGCGTGCGGTTCTAACCCCTTCCCGCTATTGATTCCATGCCATCGCGTCCTTCATACAACGGGTGGACTAGGTGGATTCTCTTGCGGTCTAGAGATCAAAAGAAGATTGCTTGCTTTCGAAGGAGTAGATTTGGTTAGGTAATTACTGCCTAGCCTAGGGAATTTTTTCTCATCTTTGACGTTCAGCGCTTTGAGTCTCGGGGATTTCTTTGATCACAATCTCTTGCGGTGTGTAAAAGGGATCAGCGCCAGGGGTTTGCTCCAAAATATCCTCATCTTCCATCACCATCTGGTCCAGGTCGACGATTTCTTCCTCTTCTTTAGTGCAAGAGGACAGGACTGATAACAGCAAAGGAATATAGTAGAAGGCCCTAAAATATTTCATCTCCCCTCATTCTAAAGGATTTCCGTTTTTTTTCAAGAGATGGTCAGCCGCCGTGGCACACTTATCGCATATTATATTAAGTAAACACTGGAGGAATTATGGACGGGGAAGATCACCTAAAAAAAAGGATTTCTGAGCTTGAAACGATTAATGATCAGCTTCTTACCGAAATGGAATACCTCAATTGGCTTCTAAAAGAGGTCGGCTTCGAAGAAGGGCTCGTCACGCTAAAGTTTGCCGCTGAAGAACTTCTGGAACAGGACAAGGAAACGGGGAGTTAAAAAAAGACCGCAGGTATCAACCTACGGTGTTCGCATGAGTTCACACCCATACGGGATTATGCCTTCATACTAAAAAAATAAAGAATTTTTATCAATCCTAGGTGTTAATTTCACGGTTTTTGATTATTCGATCATCCTGCCTATCCTGCCGCTTTAGCGATCTTCTCATCCTGTTTATTTTTTTTGGAAAAAGAGAACAAGATATGCAAGATCGCTAGCGGCAGGATAGGCAGGATAAGTAAACAGATCTATTTTATCATGCTGTTGTACAACTCTTTGATATTCATTTCATTTGAATGATCAAATAGTGCATCTAAAAGCTCTGATTTATTCTCTTTGAGCGCCATCATTTTTTCTTCGATGCTATCGGCTGTCACATATCTTCTGGCGATCAAGGTGCCACGGCGGCCCAATCTATGGGCCCGGTCCACTGCTTGTCTTTCTGCGGCCTCATTCCACCACGGATCATAAATAAACACATAGTCTGCCTCTGTTAAATTCAGGCCCACTCCCCCTGCTTTTAAACTAATTAAAAAGAGAAGTTGGTCAGGGTTGTTTTGAAATTCTGCGACCACTTTTTCCCGCTCTTTTGTCTCCCCATCTAGATAAACATAGGAGAGCCGACGGCGGTCTAACTCTTCTTTAATGAGTTTTAGCATCTGTGTGAATTGGCTATAGACAAGCACTTTTCGTCTCTCACTCAAAACGGTCTCTAAATCTTGAAAAAACCGTTCAAATTTCCCACTGGGAGCTGAAAATTGGGGATCGACAAGCGCAGGATGGCAGCAGATCTGTCTTAAGCGGAGCAGTGTCTCTAAAATCTCCATCTGCTTTGTTTGGTGGCGTCGTGTTTGCAAAAACTGCGCGTAGTAGTTTTTCTGCTCCTCTTCCATGTCGACCCAGACAGTTTGCTCTATTTTTTCAGGTAATTGGTCTGCAATCAGCTCTTTTGTGCGCCGTAAAATGAAAGGTTTTGCTTTCCTTTGAAAATCGCCTGCTTCTTCTAAAAGCTCAGGCATAACAAACTGGAACAGTGATAGTAGATCTTCAGCTTTGTTCTCTATCGGGGTGCCTGTGATGGCTAATCGCAATCTGCCTTGCAGCTGGAATGCGGCTTGGGCTGTCTGGCTCTTAGGATTTTTAATCATTTGTGCTTCATCTAAGATAATGCATTCATATTCGAGGTTTTTTAACAGGGCAAGATCGAGGCGCAAGAGTGCATAAGATGTGATGATGACCTTTTTTTGCGCTAGCGCTTCCACTGTTTGCAGCCGCTCTTTGCCCTGATGCTCGTAAATGGGCAGATGGGGCAGAAATTTTTCTATTTCGCGCTTCCAGTTAAATAAAAGCGAGGTGGGCACCACAATGAGGATTGGCTTTTTTATTTCTAGAAGAGAGAAAAAAGCAAGCACTTGCACTGTTTTGCCCAGGCCCATCTCATCTGAAAGTAGGCCATGGAAGCCGTAATGGTAGAGATATTGCAACCAATGGAGCCCTTCTTGTTGATACGGGTAGAGCGTGCCTTGAAACTTTGGGCTTGGAGAAAGCAGCTGCAGCTTTTGGAATAATGGCACCACACTGGGCTCTTTTTTTACATCCAGGGATTGAAAGAGTCCTAAATTTCTCCTATGTATTTTCTCTTTGTCTAAAAGCTCGATGATGCCTTTAGGAAATTGGGACGCATCAATAAGAACTACAGATGAGGAGGAAAGTTCTAAAAAAGAAGCCTGTTTTTTCAGTGAACCCGCCATTTTTTTTATGTCTAATGCATCGTCCCCACAGAGCACATGACCCTCTAATTTTAAATGGTCTCCTTCAGCAGAAAGTCTGATGTCTGGCACCGAATGGAGGCAGACTTTGCGCTGGTTGCTATCGACTACACTCCAGCCCATTTCTATCAAAAAGCGCAGAGTAGCCACCACTTTGTCTATGGGACAATAGTATTCAGAATTTTGCATTGCTTTTTTCTGAAAGCCGGCCTCTAGAAGATCTTTTTCCCAGTATTTTTCTTTGTCTTTATCGCGCTCTGGAAAAGGTGTGGCATCGTGAAACGCCACAGCGCGCTCTCCATATTGCAGCCAAAGATCTGCAAAGGCCCCTGTGCGCTCTTTCAGCTGCAAATAGGGCAAAATGTCTACTTTTTTTGGCGGCTGTTTGTGCACTACGCGCGGCGCCTCAGGATCTTCTAGCAGGTCAAGCGGCGGCTGAGAAAGTTTGATCCATTTCCATTCTGCAGCGATTTTCCATAATTTCTTTTCATAGATAAACCAGGGTGATGGTTGAGGAAATAAAAAACCACATTCTGACAGGGCAATCTCCTTCCCTTCAAAACGCAATTTTCTTAAACAGGTTGTTCCTTCCATTTCATAATAGAATTCGGCAGGAAGGGATTGTGGGATAGTGCCCAATAACTCTAGCGCCTTTAGAGAGTATATGCCAGGCACATAGATACGGTTAAAGGAGACTGTTTCTGCACTAGAACTGAGAGGATTGATCCCCAAGTAGCGTAGCTGCTGCTCGATCAAAAAGCGGACTGCCGGCAGCTCTTCTGCTTTGGCTAATTTAAGCCAAGTATCGCGGTATAGAAGCCGCCCATATTGCAGCTGAATGATCAGGAAAATCTGCTCTTCTTTTTTTTCCTGCTCTATGGTATACTTTAACATAAAACTCTAACTTTTTTCCCAATATGATACAGATCGCCATCTAAAAGTAGATCTTCTTTTTTTTTCTGAATTCAAATACACTTAAAAATTAAAATTTAAACCTATGGTCGAAATATGACTGTCGGAGAAGCATTAGACCAGTGTAAGACATTAGAACAGTTCGACACCCTGTTTAATCAGTTAAACTGGGGACGCTCGGCCTTTGGTCGCCATAGAGCTAGTCATAATGAAAAAAAAGGCACGATCTTCCTAAACGATTTTATTGCACGATTAAATGCTGTCAAATTCAAGGGCTATTTTGCATATACAAATGATATAGAACTTGATTTGGCAGGTAAGCTCATCACGAATCTTTGTGATAAAGATGAAGAGATTGCGACGGAAGATCCCAATGCGGGTCTTTTAGCCCGCATTATTGCAAAGGTTATAAGTATATTTACCTATTTCGTCCGTTTATTTGATAATTTCCGATTTAACCGTCGTGCAATTCTAGATGATATGGAAGGCCAGATCGCGCTCTACAAAAAAACACGCCAACAGACACGTGCCGCACAAAACATAAGTAAAATGTCAATGGATGAAATCATTTCCTGTATAGATATACAGTGCGATACTGGAGAACTTCCTTCATTGGATAGCAATGCCACAGTGGCTGATATGTTAAAAATGGCAGAGAAGGGATTACGTAATGTTACTAAACAGGTAGAGATTTCAAGCATAGTAAATCAAAATAAAGAACTTGTAGTTTTTTTGAAAGCCAAAGTCACGGCCGACTTTGGTAAAGAAGACATGGAAACAGCTTTTGAAAAACTTAGAGGCGATCCTCAGAAATTCGAATGGTTTGCCCGATTTGTAGTCTGTGTATCTGGTCAAACTAAAGATGCACTCACTGCTTTTTTCTATAGCATCGAATGGCCCTCACCCGATTTAAAAAAGCAGGTATTGCCATCTTTATTTAATGGAGAAAGTACTCGAAATATGATCGAAGGTGCGCCATCATGGCTGAAACCTTACATGCCTAAGCCCCCACCATATGAAAGGAAGCGAAACAGTTAAAAATAATTGTTCTTACGCGTAATGGTACCATTTACGGAACGGTTTGGGCTGATCGCTTTTTTCAAAGGGGCGTACTCGCTCTGCTTTAATGCATGTCTCAGAGCAGCAGCCCTGATATTTTTCAGCACAGATAGGGCAGCAAACAAAGAGTTCATTGCAGTCCATATTGGCACAATTGTAGTAGGTATCATTAGATGTCTGACAATGGTGGCAACAGCTGATCACCTCAGCATCTTCTGCCAAAGGCACCGCTAAACGGTCATCAAAAACAAAGAGTTTCCCTTTCCAGTGCGCATTGCCCTCTTCATGGCCGTAATGGATCACCCCGCCTTTTAATTGAAAAACCTGTTTAAATCCTGCCTCTTTTAGAAGGGAAGAGTAGAGTTCGCAGCGGATGCCTCCGGTGCAATACATCATCACTTTTGTTTTTTCTGTATCAAATTTTTTCTTGAGATTTTCTGCGTATAAAGGAAATTCTCGAAACATCTCATGCTCTGGCAGCTCGGCTCCTTCAAAATGGCCCACTTTCCACTCATAATCATTACGCACATCGATCAGCACTGTATCTTCATCCCGCGTTTGCAACATCTCTTTCCATTCCTTGGGAGCGAGCGGAGTGCCCCTCTGCGTCAAATCTGGCTTTAAATCCAAGGCCACTAATTGCTCTCGAAATTTGACTGTTTTCCTTGGAAATACATGCTCATGATGGGGATCGCATTTAAAATCGACCTCTTGGAATCGAGGATCCTGTTTTAGCCAGGCCATGTAAGCTTCTGCATCGGCCGCAGCAGCACACATCTGCCCATTGATCCCATCATAGGAGAGATAGATGCGGCAGCTGATATCGCGGTTTTCAAAAAATGCCTGGTGTTTGGACACCTCCCCCTGTGGGTTTTCAATCACTGTGAAATGGTAAAAAGCTAAAATTAAATATTTTTTTGATTCCATAGATTCTGCCAGGGGATTATAGACCGCGCTTGTATAAAAATAAAGAGTTCTATATTCTTTTCAGTTCTATTAAGTAAGGAGTTTTTCCAATGGTTCGTTATACCGGTCCTAAAAATCGAATTGCACGTCGTTTTGGCGCTAATATCTTTGGCCGCCTCCGTAATCCCCTATTGCATAAAGCTAACCCTCCCGGTATGCATGGAGCTTCTCGTAAGAAAAAATCTGACTTCGGTAGTCAGCTCGATGAACAGCAAAGGTTGAGAGCGATCTATGGCATGCTGCCGCGCCGCCAGCTCATCCGTTACTATAGAAGCGCAGAGCGTAGTAAGACATCGACCCCGCAAGCGCTAATGGAAAGGTTAGAATGCCGTTTAGACACGGTCGTTTACCGTCTTAAATTTGGAGCCACTATTTTTGCTGCCCAACAACTGGTTTCTCACGGCCATATCTTAGTCAACGGCAAGAAAGTGGACCGCCGCTCATTCCAAGTACGCCCTGGAATGGTCGTTTCTATCAAGGAAAAGTCCCACAATGTTCCCCATATTAAGCAGGCCCTGGAAACGGCCCGCGATGTTCCAGAATATCTCTCTTTAGATTCTGGCAGTTTTTCCGGGACATTGACTGTGATGCCTATGATCGATCAGATCCCGCTGCCTATCCCAGTCAACATCCCGCTCATTTGCGACTTCTTAGCGCATACAAGCTAATTTGCGGTACTTGCAAAAATCACTTTGGAGATAAAATGCGGTGATTTTTTCCCAGTTTTTGATTCCAGGCAAATTGACGATTTGCCTGAAATCAAAAATCGTTGGAAAAGGACGCGTTTTAGCCCAAACTGGACTTTTGCAAGTACCTCTTTATACTGCACGCGCTTCTGAAGCTGTGCAACGCATTTTATAGGGAATCAAAAGTTCCAGAGGAGCTTTGTACGGTGCAGCGTTTTGGAAAATGCCACGGGCCCAATCTACAAGCCTAAAGCATTCATGTCTGATCGAACCATCTGGATGGACAAAAGAAAGTGTGAATTGGCTTTTCTCTTCTCCAAAACGGACAAGATAAGAAAACGCAGGCTGGCCTGCTAAAATCTTGTCTGCTTCTTGAATTGAAATCTGACCTCTCCATCCATGTTTATGCAATGTTTCATTAAGATCAAAATGGGACTCCTCAACTGCCTCTCTTAGATATTGTTTTTGGATCATAAAAACCTCCATTGCGTTCAATAAAAAACATTAAGAAACATAAAAGATCTCATAAATATTAAATGAATTCAACAAAAAAATTAAATGTCGTGATTGATATAGGCCCATTTGAAATCCACTCCTCCTGTATCAGAGTGGAGAGCTTGGTGCAGATATTTCTTCTGCATGAAATGATAGACTTCGTAAAAAATAGGGATGACAGGAGCTTCTACAATCAGAATTTTTTCTGCCATTTTTAAAAATTCTAACCGCTTATCTAAGTCAATCTCTTGTTGCGCAAGATCAAGCAGTTTTTGAAATTCTTCATTTTCCCATTTCGCAAAATTCATGTTATTGCTGCGGTATTTAAATGCATTGAGTGTGTAGATCGGATCATTGATCCAAGATTTCCAAGCTATAGACCCAAAATGGTAATCCCCTTGAACCATTTTGTTAAATAACACATGAAATTCGTAATCTTCTATTTGGCAGAAAATACCGAGCACTTTTTCAATCTGATTTTTTAAGATGGCTGTTGTTTTTTCACGCATTTTATCGGTGGTGTAAATAAATGAGATCACAGGAAAATCTTTCCGCTCTATGCCCAGTTCGCAGAGAGCTTCTTCAAATAGTTGAATGGCGCGTTTCTGGTTGCCAGGGATCCCCGCAGCATCATAATTTTGCGTATGGGCAATTGGCAAAGGGCTGGCGGCAGGCAAACATTCATAGGGCAGCTGTTTGACAAGCTCCTCTCGATTGATGGCATAGGCAAAAGCTTGCCGAATTTTAGGATGGTGGAAAGGAAACTTATCTGTATTGAACACACACCAATAAATGCCAAGAGGGGTAGCCAGCACTGTCTCTTTAGCATTATCTGCAAAAAAAGATTCCCAAGGGCGCATGGGCCTTCCAATCCAATCGATCTCATCATTTTTAAACATCTCATTAGCGACAATAGCATTGCTCTTGGAAATGATGACGCGTTCCAGCGTGACTGCTTGCTTATCCCAGTAGTAGTCGTTTTTGACAAATTCCATGCCTGTATTGAGATTATAGGATTTCAATTTAAAGGGCCCATTGCATACATACACATCTTCTTGGCCCTGCGACCAGTTAGGATGGATTTTATCAACGATATGGCTGACGGGTGCATAAAGGGGATAAGCAGTGAGCTCTAAAAACTCAGGCGTGGGATGTTCCAGATCGATTACTAATGTGGTATCATCGACTGCCCGCACTCCAATTTCGTCGATGGGAAGCCTTCCTTCCTTAGCGGCTCTTGCATTTTTAATCGGAAAGAAAAAGTAGGTAAACGGGGTTGAAAATTTGGGAGAGAGGATTTTTTTCCACGCATATTCAAAATCGTAGGCAATCACTGGTGCGCCATTCGACCAATAACATTCACGCAATTTGAAGATATACTGCTTGTAATCTTTAGAAATTTCGACAGATTTTGCAATGGAAAGTACCGGTTTGCTGCCAGGACCAATCCGGGTCAGTCCATCAAAAAGCATTTTTAAAATCGGCCCTGAAATCGCATCTCCCGAAAAACGCGGGTCTAATTTGCGTGGCAAATCAAGAAAGCTCAGTTTCAGAATCTGCTGATTTTTCACTTTTCTTGTCCACGCTTGCAGCTGTTTCAAAATCGTTTCCGCAAAGAGTTCCTGTCTAGATTCATCTGGCGTGTCGTAAATATAACCTAGAATCAAAGTTCCTTGGAAATTCACCTGTGTTTTAATGAGCGATTTAGAAAAATTATCAAACCGATGCATGCCCTCCATCAGTGCCTCTTTGATCGACGGATCTCTTGCCTGCACGACAACGTAGGTGACATTTGTCTCTTTTTCTATTTTCCAAAAACAGCTTTCTTTTTTGGGCATTTCTACGGCTATTGCTTCAAGATAAAGATGAAACAGTTTCTGAATGGAAGACAAGGGCAGAGTAGCTTGCATTTCAATCGGATTTAAGGAAAAGAAAAAGTTTTCTAAAAGCTCATGATTTTTTTCTGCTACCTCTTTGAACATCTCTTGAAACTGAGAAAAGAGCTCTCCCTGCTTCAAAATCATACCGCCATTATAGTCCCGTATATCCCCGACCACTTCCTGCAAGATTTGTACGACTTTTTGTCTTGCCAAATAGAAATTCACAGAGGAATCGGCTCTTAGGACACAACTATCTTTTGGAATGACTAGATGAAACACATTGGCTTCTTTAGGAATTTTTTTACGTAAATAACCGACTGTTTGCACACGCTCAGGGATATATTTCACCTGCGTATTGACCTTCTGAAAGCACTGTTCCAAGGAACTACCGGATCTTTTAAGCAATCTGACGATCACCACCGTGAAACACATGTCTGTAGGAGTCTGTTTCTCTAAAGAAATCATGACCTGTGGAAGATCGTAGAGATAGCGAAGCTCTTGGCTTAAAAGAAGAATATTTTTCATGATCTCTTCTTCATTCCGAATCATGAAAACAGAAGGGATCAGTTTTTCAATTCGCTTTTTCAACTCTTCTTCTAATTCAAATTTCAATGTGCGGATCTCACTCTGTGAGAAATTCATTCCATCTTTTTTTTCCAGTTCAAGATAGAGCAACCGGATCGGGTCTTTATAGCCCTGATAGGCGTAAAAGGAATCTTTCACTACATGCACGCCTGGAACAAATTTCAATACCGCAGAGAGCACATGTGTTTCTTCGAAACATTCATATTTATCAAAGAGCGTCACGCCAATAGCCAATCCTAACACAGGCTTAGAACCAAAAGGAAAGCGCAGCTGGGTGCGAATCAGCCGCAACTCCAGATGTCTTTTTTCTGGAAATAGATTGAGAGCGCGCGAAAGTTTGTGATGCATCAGGTGGTGGGATGCAATCAGGCGTGTGATGTGGCGATGAGGCCGGAAATCGCGAAATTCTTTATTGGAAAGAGCTAAAAAGCGACCTGTTTCAGCAAAAATTTCACTGCTAAATTCGTTAGGTCTTTTATGGATCAACCGGACCAGTTCTTCATGGATATAAAGACCTTTTTGATCATAGGAAAACGCTTTTGTATCCAAAAGATATTCTGCATACTTTGAAGAGGCAATGGCAAGTGCCAATTCCTTCGCAAGAAGCGGGAGATTATTTCGCACTGCATCTAAATCGCGCCCATCTTCAATCAATAATTTCAGTTCTGCTACGAAAAAAAGCTCTGTGCTGAGCTCTCGAAGATGACAATACAGATTCTGAAAGGAAAGAAATTGAATTTCTCTTTCTGGAGCTAGCCATTTTTTGACAAGGTCCAGCAAAATATTTTCGGTTTTGACATCCTTTGTAGGTTTGCAAAAAAGATAGAGAGACAATGCCTCTGGACTGGTCTCAATCTCATCCCATTGGATCAAGGGCAGACTATCACTCAGCCAGTCTTGTAAATCACTCTTTTTTTTTAGAAGGAATTCTCTGCATAGCATTTTAGAGAGAACTTTCTTCATCTGCAATAGATGTTCAACTAAGGCTTTGGAGCGTGTGGGATGTGGAAGATAGGGTTGAATATCAGAACAAAAAAATTCCACATCTTCCTGATTTAAAGGAAGCTGCTTTACTTCCAGACTAATATCACTAATATCTAATACCATATCCCTTGATGATTTTTGACGACTTTAAAATATGCCAACAAATTTTTCAAAGATTCTTTCTTGTTTTTACTGGAAAAAAAAATTCATTGTTGGTAACCTATTGCGACAAAATGATTGCATTTCGTTTAGTTTTTTGTCTTTTTATATTATTAAGTTATGGCGGTTGCCATAAACCTGAATCTTCGTATCCAAAACAATCTAATAAAATACTTTGCATTAGCATCCCTTTTGATCTGGAATCTTTGGATCCCCGCCACGTCATCACATATCCTTCTATTTTTCCAATTAAAATGGCTTTTGAAGGCCTTATGTACGTCAGTCCTGATGGAAAAGTAAAACCTGCGATCGCTGAAACTGTGGACATTTCAGAAAATCAGAAACTTTATACTTTTCATCTGCGCTCTTGTAAATGGTCCAATGGAGATGAGGTGACCGCTTATGATTTTGAATATGCTTGGAAAACACTCCTTGATCCCGAACTGAACACCAAAGGAAAGCACAACTTTTATGCCATCAAAAATGCCAAAGCGGTGGTTCTGGGACAACTTCCGATCGATACACTAGGCATTAAAGTGATCGATTCAAAAACACTCATTGTAGAATTAGAGCATCCCACTCCCTACTTTTTAGAAGTGGTAGCCACCTCCTCTTTTTTCCCTATTAATCCTCGTGTAGACAAGCAGACACCGCATTGGGCTGGAAAAGATGTGAAAGAATTTGTAGGCAATGGCCCTTTTATTTTGACTAGCCGCAAGTGGGACAACGAGCTGATTTTCATGAAAAACCCCGATTACTGGGATGCAGAGCATGTCCCGTTGCCGGGTATCAAAATTTACATTGTGAAAGATCCCACTACAGTTTTAAATTTATTTGAAAAAGGAGAATTAGATTGGGCTGGAAAGCCGCTCTCCGTCCTTCCCTTGGACGCGATCTCGACACTAAAAAGAGAGGGAAAGATATTTCAATTTCCTTGTGCTGGACTAGAGTGGTATTTTTTTAATATCCATTCTTTCCCTTTTAATAATAAAAAAATGCGCCAGGCTTTTGCCTATGCAATCAATCGACAGGCCATTACAGATTATGTCCTTCAAGAAGGAGAAACCCCCGCGCTGTCCATTTTGCCTGCCAATTTAACAACGCAAACAGAACCCTATTTTTCAGATCACAATTCATTCCTGGCGTCCCAATTATTTAATGAAGCATTGCAAGAGCTAGGAATTGAAAAAAAAGATCTTCCTGAAATTGTGCTGAACTATTCCACAGTGCGTGTCACTACAGCCAGGGTGGCAGAGGCTATCCAACAACAATGGCAACAAACTTTTGATATCCCGATCCAATTACAACAACTAGATGGAAAGGTGCACTATAGCAATTTGCTCAGTGGTGATTTCCAAATTGGCGTGATGAGCTGGCTTTCTTGGCTGCGCGATCCTATTTATTTCCTGCAGACATTCCGTTTTGCTGCGTCTCATGGTGTTAATTTTTCAAAATGGGAACATCCAGAGTATCAAACGCTGCTCTATGCAATTGAAGAGGAATTAGATACTGCCAAAAGAAGGCAGTTGATCAATCGAGCAGAAAAAATCTTAGCCGATGAGTTCCCTGTCATACCGATTTATAACACCACAGTGTCCTATATGAAAAATGAAAAGCTAAAAAATGTGTTTGTGTCTGATTTTTACGAGATCGACTTCCGCTGGGCCTATTTCGAAGATTGATGAAACACTGCTTAGCTCAATTCTGATTATCGTCTATGTCCTGCTTGCTTCTGTCAGTGTGTTTGCGTAATCCTCTGGAAAAATTTCTTTAAAGAATATAACCTGGTCAGAATTCTTTTTTTCTTACGATATGCATTAATGAAAATTCCAAACTTAACCGATAGCAATTATATTGTATATGCTGATGAAAGTGGCGACCATAGTCTAGCTTCTATTGATGAAGGTTATCCCATATTTGTCCTTTCCTTTTGTATTTTTTCTAAGGAATATTATGCACATACTGTGACACCTTCATTACGCATGCTCAAATTTCATACTTTTGGTCATGACATGGTGATTTTGCATGAACACGATATTTCCAAAAAAAGTGGTCCTTTCAAGTTATTAGGAAAAGAAAAAAGAGAAGCATTTTTAGAAAAAATGAATGTCTTAATTGCAAAAACAGAATTTACATTGATTCCAGCCGTAATAGACAAGCATAAGCTTAAGAAACAAGAAATTAAAGATTCAAATGCATATCACTTTGCGACGCGTATTTGCCTCGAGAAATTATATCATTTTCTACAAGAGCATGAACAAGAAAATTACCTTACTTATATCATTTGCGAAGCACGTGGTTCCAAAGAAGATCAAGCACTTGAATTAGAATTTAGGCGCATTTGTGATGGATATAATTCATTTCAAAAAACACTTCCTTTTAGGATTATAACTGCTGATAAAAAAACTAATTCGGAAGGATTACAATTTGCAGACATGGTCGCACGACCAATTGGACTATCGGCCTTTCGACCTGGTCAACCAAATCGCGCTGTTAAAATCCTAGAAAAAAAACTTTTCAAAAAACCTGAGGGTATTGAGCATCGTCCTTACATTTATCCTATAGAAAGCGAAAAGCCCCAAGGTAGTCCTTGAGGCGTAAGCGCCGGCCAGGTAGTCCCAACCCATTTATGTCTCGATTTTAATTAAAATCGATTTTTTTTTCAATTAGATCACATTTTCAACGGCAGCTTAGTTCTTTTTCGATGATAAGCATACCAAAGCCCAAAGCAGACCGCTGCTATAGCCCAGACCACCATCCGGGGCAGTACAAAAGTGGCATAAGGAGCCTGGTTCGGAGCGCCAAAACGGCTGCCTGGCGGCCAGAAAATAAAATAGGGCGCGCCACGAATATTATCTTGCGGCACAAAACCGAAATCACGGCTATCAGAGCTATTGGCATAGTTGTCCCCTAGAGCTAAATAAGATTTCTCAGGGATTTTCAGGCCATATTTTTTGATTTTTTCTAATGTCGGTTCGCCTTCATCCAGAAAAGGCTTGTAAGGGAGCGTCCCTGTAGCCAGCCGTGTTTCTTGATCTATAAACGCTTCTAATGTGGGATCGCCCTTGAGTAAAAGAGGCGCGCCCATGACAAGAAGATCGCCCTGGCGAAAATAGGCATAGCGTGCAGTGAGGAAATATTCTCCTGTTTGATCCAAAAGAAAGCGCGGTTCAAATTGGATGCCAAAATTAAAGAAATAGTGCACTCTTTCTGGAGTGAATCGATAGAGCGGATGGTTATCTGGCAGCTCTTTTGTCACACCATCAAAAACAAGTTCGTAAGCTTTCCCATAAAAGAATTCATAAGTGCCATCAGGAACATCTGCCAGCGGCGCTTCCACACTTGTGGTATTTGAGCGATGGGTGTAAGGCATTCCATTTTTCACATGAAAACGGGAGGTGTAAAGATGGGAAAATAGCTGTTTCAATTGATCTTGGCTGAGTGGAATAAAAGAGGTCTCCAATTTAAAGCTGGGCCTCAGTCGTCCATAGGGATCTTTGCTCAATTTCAAGGAAGAGAGTGACGGATGATGTTTTAATTCAAGATAGAGTGGGGCGTCAACAAGCGGGAGCTGTTGTTTGGCATAAAATAGTTTGATCTGCTCTTTTGTGAGCAAACGGGCGGGCGCATAGTTGTTAATTCCCCAAAGATCTCCAAAGTCTTTCACCTCAGAATCACTAGGCGCAATCGCTTGATGCGGCAACATCTCCCCTAAAAAACGAGAATCCCCCAGCATTCTCAAGCGTGCGACTGGTTGATTCATCTGATAAATGGTCGCGCTGCGATAAAGGGTGCCTGTAGGAAGCGCTAAAGGGTCGGAAAGTTCTGTTTGCCCATCAAAACGTTCCATAGGCAAATGGTCAATCAAAGAAAGTTTCTCCGGTTGCAATTGCTCAAAGAGCGGATGGCCCTCTTGATCTACTCCGTAAATCTGCCCCCCATAAAAATAGAGAATATCGCCCGGTTTTCCCATAAGCCGTTTGACGAACTGCTTTTTACCTGGGAAGAGATAAAAATAGAGAGTATCAGGATCGCGCACATCCATGTTTTCTACAGTAAAGACAAAAGTCCCTGCGCGCTGCAGCAGCACCGAATCAAAATAAAAATGGCCCGGAGCAAATGGAAAATTAATGCCAAAATCGGCCTTTGAAACGACCAAGCGGTCTTTTTCTTTAAACGTCGGCCGCATCGATCCTGAAGGAATTTCATAAAGCTCAAACCAGGTCTGGCGGATCGCAAGCGCGACAACCAGGGCAAAAGCTAAAGCGAAAATAAGATCGCGGATATTTTCAAAAGTTCCCTTTTTTAAATAGGTACGACAAAAACGCTCACACTTCTTAGCCTCTATGGAAGCCGCCTCTCGGTCTTTACCCATCACAGCTTGCTGCAAACTATCGAGGGTTTGCTTGACCTCGTTCATTTCACTCGCGGGCAATTGAGTGCGTTTTCGCTTGAAAAGCTCGTAGGTATGAAATAAAATTTTTTTAGATTTCCTTAGAAAATAGTTTCCCATAGCTTGCAATTTGAAAAGATTCCATCTATTTTCTATAATTGTCCCTTAAAAGAAAACTATGAAAAAATCAGACACACTACTTATTGGGGCTCATACCTCGATCGCAGGGGGCGCCTACAAAGCTCTTCTTCAAGGAAAAGAGATTGGGGCCACTACCATTCAACTTTTTACTACTAATCAGCGGCAATGGAAGGGCCACCATTATACCCCGGAAGAAATTGATCTTTGGCATGCCACACTCAAAGAAACCGGGCTTAAAAGCATCATGAGCCATGCCAGTTACCTGCTTAATTTGGGTTCTCACGATCATGAGCTGCTCTATAAGAGTCAGGAAGCATTTAAAGAAGAGCTGCAGCGCTGTCATCAGCTCAAGATTAGCTTTTTAAATTTTCATCCAGGGGCCGCCACAGGTGCAGCAGAAGAGGATTGTTTAAATCAGATTGTGACCAGTTTAAAAAAAATGGAACCATTCTGCGCCAAAGGAGAAACGCGACTGCTTCTTGAAGCCACTGCAGGCCAAGGAAGTTCTGTCGGCCACCGTTTTGAACATTTGGCCTATATTTTGCAGCATGTCGACAAAAAAATTCCGATCGGCATCTGCATTGATACGTGCCATCTGTTTGTTGCGGGCTATGATATCCGTACCAAAGAAGGCTGGGAAGAGACATTAAAAGAATTTGATCGTCTTATCGGGTTAAAAAATTTGTACGCTTTCCATCTCAACGATTCCTTAAAACCTTTTGCCTCTAGAAAAGACCGCCATGCCCATTTGGGTGAAGGAGAGATCGGGCTCGAATGCTTTAAATTTGTGATGACCCATCCCAAACTCCGTGAAATTCCAAAATATTTGGAAACACCGCGCGGCCTTGCGGACTGGAAAAGAGAAATTCAATTACTAAGAGAGTTTGCCAATGAAGCACACACTGTCCTTGCCGCGCACTAAAATCCATGCGATCGACCCATCGCTCATCGGTCAACAGATCTGGGTTTGCGGCTGGATCCGCTCCGTGCGCAGCCAAAAAACATTCACTTTTATTGAGCTCAATGACGGCTCTTCCCTCTCTAGCTTGCAAGTGATTGCTGAAGAGACGCTCCCTAACTACAAAGAACTTTTGCCCTTGCTATCCACGGGCGCTGCTGTGGGCATTCAAGGCCTCTTGGTAGAAAGCCCAGGACATAAACAGAAATGGGAACTCAAAGCCTCTGCGATCACAGTTTTCGGCACCTGTCCCGCAGAAGAGTATCCATTGCAGAAAAAAAAGCATACGTTTGAATTTTTACGCTCCATTGCCCATCTGCGTCCCCGCACAAATACCCAAGGCGCTGTGGCGCGCGTGCGCAGCCGCCTCTCCTACGATACCCACCGGTTTTTTAACGATCGGGACTTTATTTTTATACCGACCCCTCTCATCACCTCTTCTGATACCGAAGGCGGCGGAAAACAGTTTAGAGTCACCACGCTCGATCTAGACAAACTACCCAAAAATTCCGATGGCACTTGCGATTTTACCAAAGATTTTTTCCAAAAGCCTGCCTATTTGACCGTTTCAGGACAGCTCAACGGTGAAGCCTATGCCTGTGCTCTATCTGATATCTATACCTTCGGCCCTACCTTCCGTGCAGAGCTTTCTTACACCCCTAAGCACCTGGCAGAATTTTGGATGATTGAACCAGAGATGGCTTTTACCGATCTTGCCGGCACTATCAAAATCATTGAAGAATATATCAAATTTGTCATTGATGACATCTTGAATCACTGCGCCGAAGACATGGAATTTTTCGATCAGTTCATTGAAAAAGGGCTATTAGAGCGACTCCAAGTAGTCTTAAGTTCCCCATTTGCCCAAATTAGCTACACCGAGGCAATAGATATATTAAATCAGTCGGGGCGTACATTTGAATATCCTGTCCATTGGGGGATGGATCTACAAACAGAGCATGAGCGTTATCTGGCAGAAGAATATTGCAAAAAACCTGTATTTCTCACCAATTATCCAGAAAAAATCAAAGCATTCTACATGCGCACTAATGATGATGGTAAAACAGTGGCTGCAGTCGATCTACTTGTCCCTAAAATTGGCGAGCTTGTGGGGGGCAGCCAGCGCGAAGACAGATTAGAGAAACTAGAGAGAAAAATCATCGATTTTGGGCTTAAGCCTGACGATTATTGGTGGTATAACCAGCTGCGGAAATATGGCACTGTTCCTCACAGCGGCTTTGGCGTCGGCTTCGAAAGACTCCTTCTATTTGCCACCGGCATGGAAAACATCCGCGATGTCATTCCTTTCCCTAGATATCCTGGTCACGCTGAGTTTTAATAAAAATATTTCTTGTTCTTTTTAAGCGAATTTGCCAAAATACCCCACTTTGGGGTACAGTTTCAATGAAGAGAACAATAGTTCAACTGACTAGTTTTTCTAGAATTTTGGATCTCTTAATTGACACAGCCAAAATTTCAATTAAAGACTATGAAGAATTTGAAAAGTACTTATTAGAAAACATAGAACAAGGCGATGTCGTTCAAGGTACTGGAGGAATTAGAAAAACAAGGTTAAAATCGTCATCGAAGGGCAAAAGAGGCGGATTTCGTGTTTGTTATATTGATATCCCAGAAAAAGAAATTTTGTTTCTGTTAGTCATGTATGGTAAAAATGAAAAAGAAGACCTATCTCAGAAAGAGAAGAAAATATTGAAGTCCTTGGTAGAAGTTTTAAAAAACAGGTAAAAAATGAGCAAATTTTTTAAAGATTTAAAAGAAGGTCTTGAGGAAGCCATTGAATATCGAAAAGGAAAAAAAACACTCCGTTCTAAAACTATTGAAATTCCACCACCTGCAAAAGAATATAGAGCCGCGGAAATCAAAAAAATTAGATCCAAAGGAAACTATTCCCAAGGTGTATTCGCTAGAATCCTTAATGTCAGTTTAAATACGGTACAAGCTTGGGAAACCGGCAATCGTCATCCTAATCATGCAGCTTTACGCTTATTGGAAATCATTGATAAAGGAATATACAGGCCGGCAATTTACCGAAAACATGTATAAATCTAACATGTACTGGCCATGCTGAATTCTAAAAAATTGGATCTTTTAATTGCCGAAAAAAATTTTTAGGTTATGAAAAAAAACTCCCGAAGAAATTTGCTCTAATCGGCTCTCCAGGAAGCGGAAAATCCACATTCGCTACCAAACTCAGCAGAATTCTGCATATTCCAGTCCACCACCTAGACCGACATATGTTTGAGCCCGGCGGGAAGAAGAAGGATAAACAGGAATTCATAGAAATTCAAAAAGCCATACTTGCTGAAGAATCCTGGATTGTTGAAGGGTGTTCTTTTTCGACTTTCGAAATGAGATTTTCTACAGCGGATGTTCTGATATATTTCCATTTTTCCCGCCTTGTCTGCGTCTTGAGGCTTTTCAAAAGATTGTTCAACTACGAAAAAGACTTCGGAGGGTTAAGAGCTGTCACATGGGAGATTTTGAAATACACCTGGAATTTCGATAAAGAAAAAAAGACCAGGATTGAAGAACTTAGGCAAAAGTATCCACAGACTAAGTTTCTTCTCTTTAAGAGTCAGAAAGACGCCGACCTTTTCTTAAATCTGTCGATAAAAAGTAAATCAAGTTAACTTCATCTGTTTAGGAAGCATCTCCATTTTATGCATCAAGTACCAAGTGACGACTGCATAGCAATTAGAACGCATTAATTGAACTATAAGGCCCCGATAAAGTCTTTGCACCCCATGTTCTTGTATAAAAGAACGCAGTTTTCTTTCTTTCCTAGGATTTTCTTTTTGTGATTGGGTCAGTAAGGTCTCTAAAGGCGCATGGACAAGACGACTCACTGTTCCTGAGGCAGCGCTAATGGCCACTTGCTCTCCTGTCGAAGGGGATGCACTACGAGCAAGCATTAGCTGTTTAAAATATTGAAAACTGACCAAATAGGTCGTTAAAGAACCGCATGCTATAAAAAAAGAAAGTTGGAATCCTCTAAAAAGACACCCTATTCCTTCTGCTTTAAGCGTCTTCCACACTCTTGGATTTCCCGTCATTCTTAATTTCATCCAGTTATCGCAAGGGCAACCGAGTACTGCTTCACCCAAAGCGTTTGTCACTGCAACGCAACCTGCAACGATCGAAGGATGATTGGGAGCAAGCTCCTCAAAAACATGATACCCTCCTTTATAGAATAACCAACGCGCTCCTTTCAAATTTGCAGAGACAAGATTAGCAAAATAACCTGCGTAAAATCCTCTGCATCCCTTTTGGGAATAGATCTGTTTCACAGCCTGTATTAGACCTAATTTTGGATTGCTTTGCTGCGTTACTTCCACTGTTTTCAAAGGTTGACTCAACGTGCGTTCCATACTGTTTACTATAAACACCGCACCTACTGATTGGATAAACATAGAAATCTCCTAAGAGTCTGTTTCTGAATTAGCGGACATCGCTTTTTGCGCCTTTTTTTGCTAAATTAAAAACCAGTTCTTGGCCTAGTTAATTTAACTATGTCCTGCGAACCAATTTTTAATTTAGCAAAAAAATCCATCAAAAATCGAAATTCCTCAATTCAGAGACAGACTCTAATGTTGACCACCAGGAGCAAAAAAAAGAGAAAATAAAAAGAAAAAAACTATCTATTAGAAACATAGCCACTCTCCCCACGCTGGTATTATCCAGATTCGGGTATTTGTAAGGGACTCTCTCAGCCAGACCTACATGGGCCTAGCACCCCTGGTGTTGTTAAAAAACGCGAGTGAGTATCTACAGAGCCCTCTTTTAGTTCAACGTTTCTGAGTGCGTGCCATTATGAATTTTTAATAAAAGTGTTGCGGATTAATTACCGTTTTTAGTATAATTTTATTATTATTTAGCAAAATTAGCTAAAGAAATGGAAATATTATGAAAAACAACCAATTTATGACTAAGTTTAAGTTACAATTTACTTGTTCCTTTGCCTCTGTGCATCCTTTCCATCATCATCAGTAATCCACTGATTCTTAATTAATTAACATTTTATTTTTAGTTTTTTTGGTTTTCACTGCCAAAAGACGATTTATTTTTAAAAAAAATTTATATAGGAGATTTTTATGTCATCCGTTGAATTCAAAGCGGCAGAAAAAATGCCGCTGATTAAGTTAAGTTGCAAGAAGGCTGATTTTGGTTTAAAAAAAACAGAAAAAAATCAGCTCATAAAAGAAATAGTCCAAAAAATCATTAAAATTGCACTTTCAGTGCAACCAAATTTTAATCGATTTTTTTTGGTGGATAAACGCCCAGATGCCTCTGAATTCGATCTGCGGGAAGTTTATCGTTTTAGCCCAAAAATAGATGGACAACGCCTTTCATTCCAATGGGAATGGTATTGTGGTGATTGTACAAGAGTAGGTGTATTGCGATTTCAAACAGGAAAGAGCCTTTGCATTAGTGATTATTGTCCAGATAATGCTGCGACTGCAATTAGCACATTAATTGTGGGTAATAGAGCACTCTGTGAATCTAACGAGCGCATTCCAAGTTTTTTACGTGCTCTTCTAAATGGAAATCGATTTGAGAGGTTGAAAATTTATAAAATGCCTGCTCTAAGTCTCGATTATTTTAACCAATGGGACGATCAAAAAAAACTCTATCGCGAGCTCATTTATCCAAA
Organism: uncultured bacterium; assembly: GCA_964569185.1. Classification (GTDB taxonomy): domain Bacteria; phylum Chlamydiota; class Chlamydiia; order Chlamydiales; family Rhabdochlamydiaceae; genus DATIJP01. Next base: position 4,902 of record CAZMTP010000008.1, on the reverse strand, counting down.
ATGTATTAACTATATGGAAAAATTAATCCCTCCTAAAGCAACCATTTTAGAGTTGTGCAGCGGAGACGGTGAATTTGCTCAAGTGCTTTTTGCGAATAAAAAAATAGATCAAAATATTTATCGATATTTTCTTGTTGAATTAAACAAAATATCTATCGAGGTAGCAAAGAAAGCTCTTCAAGCCCAAATCGCGAATTCCCGTGCTTATTTATTTAATGGAGATATAGCTAATGTGAGTTATCGAAAATTATTAGGCAAAAATAAAAAGGTAGAGTTTGTTCTAGGCATTGGTGCTTTAACAGAGCAAGTATTGCCATCCAAAGAGATTGCATTAGAAGCTTTGAAACGTGCGGCATGGTGTTTGAAAGTGGGAGGGTTTATGCTATTTACAGGTTTAACTTCTTCTTGGCTGGCGTCTGAAGATTTTGAAAATCTAAACTTACAAGTAATGAACTGCACATCACCTGATATTTTTCGCTCTTCTTTCAGAGTCGATATGGAGTGTTATCTTGTACAAAAATTAGATCCAAGAAAAAAGATAAACAGTCTTTGGCCTAATTTTCCGAGTTATACATTCTCGCTTAGGCGCCCTCAATCTTGGTTTCTTGGAGGACACTAATATAGAGATTTTTTTTACTTCAAACGTTTCTGGGTGCGCGCCACAACCGCCGCACCGACCCCGCAAAAAAGAGACGCAAGCGCGATGAGGATTCCAATATAAGGAATGCGCACTAAGAGAAAATAAAGGAAGAGCGCTACTGCAAAAAGGGACAGTGTATTGGGCTTTAGTTTGAATTTAGTGAGGTACTTATTTGCCACTGCCAAAATAGGAATGGTTTTAGCGGCATAGAAAAAGATCACAAAAAAGCCCATGAGCGCAAGCGCAAAAGGAGCTCCTAAAATGGTCACTAATAGGAGTAAGGCAACAATAGGTAAAAGCAGAGCGATTACAATGCCGGACACCAGCGCTTTCATTGGCTGCTTGTTTAGAGCCGCCAGCAATATATGCAATTTTTTAGGATAAAAACGGATCAGCACCCAACCGACCACAAAGGAAAAGAGGAAATTCATCAACAGTCCGGCAATTCTGGTCACAAAATAAAAGCCTTCCAGCCATTGTCCTTTAATGAAATTCCTAAATGCGGAAGGGTGATGGATGATTTTTCCCTGAATTTGCGCGCTGGGATCGATAAAGGCGATCGCATTACTGCTATACTGCAGATTTCCTCCCACTTTTGCATTCGAGGTCACCCTTAAATCGCCCACATGAGCGATCAAATTATTCTGTATTTCACCTGAGACGCGAAGATTAGAAGAAAAAACTTTGGTATCATTGCCCACAGTGGCCGCCATATCACAATTTCCCGCCACACAAACAAAATTCCCCTTGATGGTCGCAGGATATAAAAGTTGGGCGTTTCCTCCGATCACAGTCACATTCCGCCCCACATTGCCCACTAAAAGAATTTGCCCCCCAACCGCACGCACATTGCCTTCGATCTCTCCTGAAATATCCACCGTGCCGCCAAAGACAATCACATCGCCGCGTACCGTGCCATCAATCACTATCTGTTGTCCAAAAACATACACATCTCCTATTACCTCGCCAGACACTTCAATATTAGACTCTGCTGCAAAATAATCGCCTTGATGCACCTGCCCACGCGGTAAAATCAGAATTTTTTCCTGCTTTTCATCCTCAGCGTAGACCCCAGTGGCAAAAGCAAGTAGAAAAATGATGAAAAATTTCATATCTGCGCTTGGAGTTGTTTATGTTCAAAAAGAAAGATCTGCTTTTGCGCATCTTCCCGGATTTTCTTTAAACAATTTTGAATTTCTTGCTCATAACAGGACCGTTTCTGCTCTAAAAATTGGGACAGATCATCAATATTTAATAATTGCACATAAGGATGGAATTTAATATGGGGGTCCACATTGCGCGGCACGGCAAGGTCCAAAATCAGCCGTAGGCAAAACTTCTGTTTACTTTCTAACTCTTCCCTGCGGATAAAATAATCGTGAAAATAACTCCCGCAGATAACAAGGTCATAATCTAAACAAGAACCTAAGCGGTCTAGATCACATACACTGATATTTTTTTCGAAATGTTCTGTCTGTTTATGCCGTGTAGCAAGCACAATCTTCGGCTTTGCCTTCTTATTAAAATAGGATAGAACTTTTCGATTTACCTCGGAATTGCCTACAAATAAAATCGAAAGATCCTCCAGCCCCTTAAAGAATGTGTGCGCCACCTGAAATACTGCCTGTTCCAGCCCCATAGAAGAGCGCCCAGGAGGAAATAGAGTGCGGATTGTTTTTCCCACCTTTAAGCATTTCTGGAACAAAAAATGCAGTTCGCTTGCCAGTAGATGGTTCTGACTTGCCGTTTCATAAGCCACTTTGACCTGCCTTTGGATCTCAGTTTCAAAAGTGACCGCGCTATCCAGACCCGAGGTCACCTGGGCCAAATGGGTAAAACAGTCCTCCCCAAAGTAGGAGTAAAGGCCATGTTCAAAAGGCTCTACTACCGCCCCCCTTAAAACCGATAAAATCTGGGTATGAAGCTCGGGCAGGCAATCTCCCGAAAAGTAGATCTCAGTCCGGTTACAGGTTGAAAGGAGCACCCCTTTTAGGGCGCCCCCCCAAAGGCTTTTAGGCCCAAAACAGCGCTCTGCCGCCCGGGCCACGCTCTCCCGCAACCCCAATTCGGATGATTTATGATTAATCCCCAAAACGCCAATATGCATAAAAACCTGGTTTATAGCCTATCTGGGGTAATTCTATATACCTAATTCTATGGGGGTTATGAATTTTAAAATATTTATTTACACTTTATTAAGATTTTGTTAAGATAATGGTATGGATAGTATTAACCCAATAAATTCAGGCTTTTTAATTAAGGCATGGTTGCAACAGGCTAATCCTAAACAACCTGTGAGCGACGTTGAAGTCAACCAGTTTTTAAAAAACCTGGTGACAGGCCCTTTTAACTTGCTCATGCAACAAGACCAAGCAGCCGCTAAAAGGAATGAAAAACGCTTCAAGGATGTGCTCGAACCTTGAAGAATATCTCTTTTTAGGGTAATTTTACCTTAAGATGAGTGAGACAACCCCACCGAGCAAGCCTTCTTCGACCCCTTCGAACATACCTCCACCGCAACCCTCTTCACCACAAGCCCCACCTGCAATGGGGGCCGGTGATACCTCTTATATGGATTGGCCCTTTGTGAAGATGTTCACACAAGCAGGGGCTCCTCCTCCTACGCGAGACGAAGCGATAAAAATGATTACTCAAGCTATTAAAAATATGCTGGCCACAGAAATTGAGCGCGCTAACCGCATCCATAAGGAGACGATGCAAAAAATGAAAGAGGCCCTTGAAGACCAATAAATGGACCATTTCTGAAGCGGATGCTTCTTTGCGCGTAGATAAAATACTCCCCCTACACTTCCCTCAGCACTCCCGCAACTATTTTCAATTTTTAATTGAAAAAGGCCATGTGCGCGTCAATGGCGCCCCGCTCAAAAAGCGCATGAAAGTCAAAGTAGGCGATGAAATTGAAGTGGAATTTTTAGCGCTTCCTGAGCTTTCTGTAGAGCAAGAAGAGATCCCCCTAGAAATCCTCTATGAAGATAACCATATCATTGCTATCAATAAACCGGCAGGCATGGTGGTCCATCCAGGCGCTGGCAACCCCTCTAAAACGTTTGCGAATGCGCTTATGTACCATTGTAAAAATTTGAAAAAAGAAGATTTCGACCCCCTAAGGCCTGGGATTGTCCACCGTTTGGACAAGGAGACATCAGGTGTTTTAATCGCAGCAAAAACTTATGAGGCGCACCAAAACCTGGTGACCCAATTTAGCCAGCGTAAAATTAAAAAAACTTATTTAGCTGTCTGTGCCGGTCACTTAGAGCCAGGCCTGATCTCTGCCCCGATCCAAAGACATCCTATCCACCGCAAAGAAATGGCCGTTTCCAGTGATGGGAAAGAAGCGATCACACACATAAAAGTGCTGGCCCATCGCCAAGGCGTCTGCCTTGTGGAAGCAGAACCGATTACAGGTAGAACCCATCAGATCCGTGTCCATTTAAAACATAAAGGGGCGCCCGTTTTAGGCGATCTGATTTATGGCTTAAGCAAAATCAATCAGCAGTTCGGTGTTCAAAGACAATATTTACATGCTTACAGAATTAAGTTTAAACATCCCCTATTAGAAAAAATATTAGAACTGAAAGCCCCCATCCCCGCTGATATGGAGGGATTTATTTCAAATAATTTCTATAACTCTATTTAAAAGTTTCTAGAAAAAATACCTTCTAATTTTATAAAATAGTAGACAGAGCTTATTGCTTCTTTTCAAAATGAGGATCGAGTTTATGAAAGAATTCGTAGAATATATCGTAAAGAACCTGGTTGACAATCCAGACAAGGTACAGATCAATGAGGTTGGAGGGACCCATACTCTCATCATTGAGCTCAAAGTGGAAAAATCTGACATTGGCAAGATTATTGGGAAAAAAGGAAAAACGATCAATGCAATTCGCACACTTTTAATGTCTGTTGCGAGCCGTAACGGCATCCGTGTTAATTTGGAAATTCTCGAAGACGAAGCTGTCGTTAGCTAATCGTGTTTTAGAGACATCTATTTATGGATACAAAAGCAGAACAATTTGTTCTGCTTTTTGTTTTGCTTTTAGAAATTACTCCAATTTTCTTTACCTAACAAAATCTGATATGTAAAATAACTATTTTTCAACAATGTATAGTACGGGAAAATCCATTAGAAATAGTCACAAAGGTTTAAGAGAAGTCAAACGTAAACAACTCTCGCCTAAAGGCGAAAGCTTTTTGACACCCAACCCTCGAAAGGGCGGTGATTTATGGTGCCAGAATTTGGC
>CAZMTP010000007.1:0-37651 GCA_964569185.1 uncultured bacterium | reverse complement strand
TGCTGAATCGGATGTCTATTGGGATCGCATCACCTCCATCGAATACAGCGGAGAAAAAGAAGTTTTTAATCTCTCCGTTGATCAAACACATAATTTTATTGCTGGAGACATTATTGTTCACAATACAGCGCTTGCCCTTAATATTGCTGAACACATTTGCTTTAAAAATAGCGTGCCCGTCGGCATTTTTTCTCTTGAGATGACAGCTGATCAACTCCTTCACCGGATCATCTGCTCTCAGTCAGAAGTGGAATCGGATAAAATTAAAACAGGATCGCTTGGTGGCAGTGAATATCAACGCATCGTGGCCGCTGTCAATTACATGCAAGGCCATGTGATGGTGATCGATGATACCCCAGGGATTAAAATCACCGATTTACGTGCCCGCGCCCGTCGTATGAAAGAGACGCATAAGATCGGCTTTTTGGTGATCGATTATCTTCAACTGCTCTCCGGCTCAGGCAGCATCCGCAGCGTTGAAAATCGTCAAAATGAGATTTCTGAGATCTCGCGTATGTTGAAAATTTTGGCGCGCGAGCTCAATATTCCGATTCTCTGCCTCTCTCAGCTTTCGCGGAAAGTAGAAGAAAGGCAAGGCCATCGTCCCATGATGAGCGATCTAAGAGAATCGGGTTGTCTTGCGGGAGATACACTTATTAAAGACGCAGAAACTGGGCAACTTCATACGATCAAAGAGTTAGCAGAGCGTCAAGAGCAACGCCCCATTAAAGTATTTGCAGTAGACCAGGAATTAAAATTGGGGGCTCATACACTTACAAAAGCATTCTATTCAGGAAAGAAAAAGGTATACGAAATCAAAACTGCTACTGGACGCACAATTAAAGCAAGCGCTAATCATCCTTTTTTAAAAGTTGAAAGTTGGACCAGACTAGATGAATTAAAAGTAGGTGATAGAATTGGAATGCCTCAAGCTTTAAGAGTCTATGCAACTGCAGGATGCGCAAATGAATTTACGAACAAATATTCTGAAAATTTAGAATCCATTGATCCCCGCGTTTATTGGGATAAAATCCTTTCTATTACTGAAGTAGGAGAAGAAGATGTTTATGATGCTACAGTGCCTGGAGTCCACAATTTTGTAGCTAATGATTTTATTGTACATAATAGCTTAGAGCAAGATAGCGATCTTGTCATGTTCTTGCTCAGGCGCGAATATTATGACCCGTATGACAAGCCAGGATTGGCCGAATTGATAGTGGCTAAAAATCGACATGGCGGGATCGGCAATATCACCCTGACGTTTAGAAAAGAATTTGCGCAATTCGCAAATTATACAAAAACAGAAGCAAAGACAAGCAATAATAGTGATGCCTTTGCCGCATTCTCTACAGATTAATTATTATTTGATAATCATATTTTGAATCTGTACTTTAAAGAATGAATCCACTAAACTTTATTTTTTGAATTTTTGGAGAGATGAAATGTCCTCAGTTTTAAAGAAACGACGCGCGAAAATCGCGAAACATAAGCGTAAAAAACGACGTCGTCGCGACCGTCATAAAAAATAATTTTTAATATATTTCTTATTTCCTTCCTGTATTACACTTGATGCCCCTAGGGATCTATTTGTATTTAAATTTTTAATATGTGGAACTATCCAGACAGATTTGATGTGATTGTCATTGGGGCAGGACATGCCGGCTGCGAAGCTGCGCATGCCGCAGCGGCAAAAGGAGTCAAAACGCTTCTTTTGACGATGAGCCTTGATACGATTGGAAAAATGAGCTGCAATCCCTCTATTGGCGGGACGGCAAAAGGCCATATTGTGCGCGAGATCGATGCGCTCGGCGGCATTATGGGAAAAGTAACCGATGCCACGGCCATCCAATACCGGATGCTCAACGATTCTAAAGGGCCTGCTGTCTGGTCTCCGCGCGCACAAGCGGACAAATGGGCCTATCAAAATGCGATGAAATACCGTCTGGAAAAAACGGCCAACCTGCAGATCAAACAGGGAACGATTGAATCTTTAATTGTTGAGAATGGAACTATTTTAGGCGTGGCCACTTTAGAAGGAATTGTCTATCTTGGAAAGACAGTCATTATCTCCTCAGGAACTTTTATGCGCGGACTTCTCCATATTGGAGAAGTGAAATATGCAGGCGGAAGGGCAGGAGACAAGCCTTCTGTGGGACTCTCGCCTAATCTAGAAAGTTTAGGCTTTTCTTTAGGGAGATTGAAAACAGGGACCCCGCCGCGCATCCATCGGCGCAGCATCGATTTTTCTAAGATGGACGAGCAGCTAGGCCATGAAGGAGTGAAATTTTCTTATGATGAGCCAGAAGGGCCCGGTTTAAGGCAGGTCAGCTGCCATATCACCTATACCAATGAAAAAACACACCAGATTATTTTGGATAATTTGCATCGCTCTCCTATGTATTCGGGACAGATCAAAGGCATTGGCGTGCGCTACTGTCCTTCGATTGAAGATAAGGTGAAACGATTTGCCGATAAAGAGCGTCACCAGATCTTTTTAGAGCCAGAAGGATTGGAAACTGAAGAATATTATGTGAATGGCATCTCCTCTTCGCTTCCCTTTGATGTGCAGCTGGAAATGCTCCATACGATTATCGGTCTTGAGCAGGCCGAAGTGTTAAGACCGGCCTATGCCATTGAGTACGATTACGTAAAAAGCGGCCAGCTCTATTCCACATTGGAAACAAAATTGATTTGCGGCCTCTTTTTTGCAGGGCAGATCAATGGCACCACAGGCTATGAAGAAGCGGCAGGTCAAGGCATTATCGCAGGCATCAACGCAGCCAATAAAGTGCTAGGACAAGAGCCTTTTATCTTAAAACGTTCTGAGGCCTACATTGGGGTGATGATTGATGAGCTAATCTCCAAAGAATTAGATGAGCCTTACCGCATGTTCACAAGCCGCGCAGAGCATCGTTTACTCTTGCGACAAGACAATGCAGATCTGCGTTTGCGGCCTTACGGATATCAGCAAGGTTTGATCGATGAAGGACGCTATCAAAAACTATTAAAAAAGCAGAAAGTGATAGAAGAGCAGATCGAAACGCTGCATAAAACTTTTAAAGTGGTCAGAGGCAAGTCCACCTCTGTGGCGCAGCTGCTTTGCCGCCCTGAATTTAATTACAACGAGCTGATGCAGCAATTCCCTGAAACGGTGATCGATAACGGATTAGAAATTAACCAACAGATCGAATTGCAGCTTAAATATGCAGGCTATATTGAAAGACAGCACAATGAAGTGGCAAAATTAGAAATCCATGAAACGCTCACTATTCCGCACGATTTTGACTACTCAACTGTGATAGGGCTGAGAAATGAGGCACGTGAAAAGCTCCAGCGCGTCCGTCCACGCAGTTTAGGACAGGCCGCACGCGTTTCTGGGGTGTCGCCAGCAGATATTAGTATATTAATGGTCGCAATTAAAAAATTTAGAGCATGACTTTTTATCTCATTCATTTAAAAAATTGTCCGATTTTTAAACAGCTGCAGCTGGAAGAGTCGCTGCTGCGCTGTGACACGCGCAATTTTTGCATTTTGAATGAAGGGTCTTCCCCTGCCATTGTGATGGGGATTTCAGGACAGATGGAGCAGCTTGTGGATACTAAAAAGCAAGCGCAAAATCCGCTGCCTGTGATCCGCCGTTTTAGTGGAGGCGGTACTGTGGTCGTCGATGAAGAAACACTCTTTGTCTCTTTTATTTGCCAAAAAGAGGCCCACCCCTTTGCGCCCTATCCCGAACAGTTGTTGCGTTTTGGAGAATCGCTTTATCAGCAAGCATGGCAGATCCCTGGCTTCCATTTAAAAGAGAATGATTATGTGATTGGCGAGCGCAAATGTGCCGGCAATGCGCAATATCTGCGCAAAGACCGCTGGCTGCAGCACACCACTTTTCTCTGGGATTATGAAAGCGAAAAAATGGATTATCTGTTGCATCCTCCAAAAACACCTCAGTATCGCCAAGGGAGGGCGCACCAAGATTTTATCTGCAAGCTTTCTAACTATTTGCCCACTAAGGATCATTTTTTCACCCAATTAAAAACTGCCCTTGGCCAGCGCTTCACCGTCATCGAACTCTCCCCAGAAGACATAACCGAGACCACTCAGCTTCCTCATCGCAAATCCACGATCATTGTTTAAAAGAAGAGAAAAGGCGCCTTTTTTCCCGAATTAAGTTACAATAAATCCCATGGACTTTCATTTTCATGAATTAAATGCAAAGCAACTAGAGGCGGTGAACCATGTCGAGGGACCGCTGCTGATTATTGCGGGAGCAGGCTCTGGAAAAACCCGCGTTGTGACCCATCGCATCCTCCATCTTTTGCAGCTCGGTGTCCCTTCTACAGATATTTTAGCGGTGACATTTACCAATAAAGCCGCAGAGGAGATGCAAAGAAGGATCCAATCTCTAGCCCACACTTATGTGCTCACCACCACATTCCATGCGCTGGGTGCTCAACTATTGCGCGAATCGATTGAGACATTAGGCTACACACCCTACTTTGTGATTTTTGATGAAGAAGATAGTGACAAGACGCTCAAGGAATGCATGCAGGAAAAAGAGCTTAAAGATGAAAAAGGGCTCTTTAAAACGCTACGTCTTGGAATCTCTGCAGCAAAAAATGGCCTTAGCTCTCCAGAAGATCTGGCTAAGGAAGATCCCTTGCTGGCTTCGATTTATGACCTTTACCAATCGAAGCTAAAGAAAAATAATGCGGTCGATTTTGATGACCTGCTCTTTTTGTCAGTAAAATTACTGAGGGAATACCCTTCGATCTTAGAGCGCTACCAACAGAGATGGTCTTTTATTTTGATTGATGAGTATCAAGACACTAATCATGCCCAATACATGCTTGTAAAATATCTGGCTGCCAAACATCAGAATGTGTTTGCGGTCGGCGACCCTGACCAGTCGATCTACTCTTGGAGAGGCGCCAATATTCAAAATATTCTCAATTTTGAAAAAGATTTCCCTGGAGCCAAACTGATCACTTTAGAAGAAAACTACCGAAGTAAAAATAATATCTTAAAAGGGGCCAATGCGCTGATCCAACATAACGAGAGCCGGCGCGATAAAAATTTGTGGAGCCAAAAGGGAGAAGGAGAAAAAATCGGTCTCTATTTAGCTGATAATGACCATCAAGAGATCGCCTTTGTGATTGAAAAACTGAAAAAACATCAGATCCCTCTAAAAGAGTGCGTGATCTTTTATCGCACTCATTCCCAGTCGCGTCTGATCGAAGATAGTCTCATTCGAGAAAAGATCCCTTACATCATCATTGGAGGGATCTCTTTCTATATGCGCCGCGAAATCAAAGATATTTTGGCTTTCTTGCGCATGCTCTTAGATAAACCAGATTTTTTCTCTTTTGCCCGCACTATTAATTTGCCAAAACGGGGTTTTGGGGAATCTACTTTAGCGAAAATGCGCTTAGCATTAGAAGAGAATCAATCGGATATTTTTACTCTATGCCAAGACATTGTGCAGAAGAAAATCCCCTTTAAACTCTCTGAAAAGCAGTACGGAGGGCTTAAAAACTATGTGCAACTGCTCTCTCGCCTGAAAGAAGCAAGTTATTCTGTCAGTGAAACGATCGCCCAGCTGATCGAAAATAGCGGCTATTTAGAATTCTTAAGGGAAGATCCTGAAACCTTCCAAGAACGTCGCGAAAACGTCCAAGAGCTTGTTTCCAAAGCCTATGAATGGGAAGAAGAGATGGATGATGCTGCTCTGGCCACTTTTCTCCAGGAACTTTCTCTAAAAACCAACCAAGGAAGTAAAGACCCTAATCAAGATGCTGTGCGCTTAATGACCCTCCATCATGGAAAAGGATTAGAATTTACGCTGGTTTTCTTAGTCGGCATGGAAGAAGAGCTCTTCCCTCACATGAATTCTTTAGGAAATTTCGATGCATTAGAAGAAGAAAGACGACTCTGCTATGTGGGGATGACGCGGGCCAAAGAGTTTCTTTATCTGACCGCTGCCAATAGACGGCTGCTCTGGGGTGTTGTGCGCTCCATGCGCCCGAGCCGCTTCCTCTCAGAAGTTCCTAGGGAATTTATCCAGCTTCTCAGTGCGCAGCCGCAAATAGCTCTTTCTGCAAGCGCGCTTGTCTTTTCCCCAGGAGATGCGGTCTATCACCAAGATTTTGGCAACGGCATTATAAGAAAATCTTACACCACCTCTTTTGGGACTACTTACGATGTCTATTTCCCAGAGAGCAATCTATTGCGCTCGCTTGTGGCTAAATATGCTAATTTACAACCTGCTTAAACTTTTCTAGGACTGTGTGTACAGAAACAAATTTTTGCCAGTGCTGATCACGCCACCGTAATCCCTTTAAATTAGGGATCCAACTGGGGGGAACGACGATCTCTCCTTTGGACCAGCTTGGGCGCCAAAAATCGGCCGCCATTTTGCTGCGGCAGATGGTGAGCGTGGGCACTCCCAAACAGGAGGCTAGATGGCCTATCCCTGAATCATTTCCAATCATAGTGCCCGATTCTGCCACAAATTCTGCAAGCAGTTCGAGCGAGGAAAAAGAGCGTATATTTTCTTCTTCCCACCCTTCCCGTTCGTTATCTCCCAGGACAAAGACCGGCTCCAATCCCCATTTTTTTAATTCATGCGCCAAAGCCTTATATTTCTTTTGGGACCAATTTTTTCCCGCCCGTGAACTCATCGGATGGATAATGACGCGTAGAGGATACTTTCGTGGAACAATAGAAGAAGGAATTCTGATGCCATTATTCCGGAAAACGTGGGGCAATTTAAGTTGCTTTTTACAAAAAAGAAAGAGATTTTCCGCAAAGGGCAGCGTCCCATCAAAACGGCCCTGCTCCCAATAGGGATAATCACGGTTGGGCGTCGCAATAGGATTTAAAATGGTGGTCTTGTCAGCAAAATGGGTCTGACAATGGGTTAAAATCGCCTGCATCCATGGGGAGTTTTCATAAATGATAAAGTAACGGTCATAGTGGAAAAGCGTTTCAATGTCTGGGAAAGGAACTAGTGGTAAATGGGGGAACCAGCTCTGCATTCCAGGGAGCAGCCCGTGGAACGTGGTCACTTTAATCCCATTTTGACTTAAGTTGTGAGAAAGAACTAAGGCCAGTAATCCATCGCCCAGCCCCTTACAGCTAAAAACCGCGGCATTCATAGAGGAAAATATAGAGAGTAAATAAGCTTTTTTCAATTGGAAAAAATGGGCGATCCCTGCATGAGAAAGTTATGGGTATGCATATTAGGCCACAACAAGCGCCACTTTTTTCCCTGGCCATGCGTCAGGCAATCGAGGTGCTGCAAATGCCCCTGCAAGAGCTCTCGCAGTGGCTTAAACTGCAAATCGAGCAAAATCCTGCCCTAGAATGCAAAGATGAAATAAAAACAGAATTACCCTCTAGAACAGCCGCTAATTATGAAAATTTTATTCGCCCCCCTTCTCTTTTTGAATTTCTCATGCAGCAGGCCAGAAATTGTTTCCGTGGAATGGAGCTGGATATTGCCGAATGGATCATCGGCAATTTAGACGAGCGCGGCTTTTTTGTCTGTCCTCAGACGACAAAATATTCAAAGGAAGATTTAACCCTGGTCCTACAGACAGTCCAGTCCTTTGACCCTCCAGGCATTGCAGCGCTCAATTTAAAAGAATCGCTACTGATTCAGCTGATCAGAAAAGGAAAAAAAGAGAGTTTAAGCTATAAAATCGTGGAAAGCTATTTTGATGATCTGCTGCACCATCGGATCTCCAACATGGCCAAAAAGATGAGATGCAGCTGCCGCCAGATCAAAGAGCTGATTCATAGAGATCTTTTTCCTCTCAATCTGCAACCGGCGGCGGGATTCAATACGGCGCCGACGCTCTGGGCTATTCCAGATGTTTTTATTGAAAATCGAGAAGGGTCGTGGAACATTGAAATGAATCATCAAGAACTCCCTTCGCTTGAACTTTCCTTAAATTTTTTAAAACATTTCCATTCATCGCATCTCAGCGAAGAAGAGAAGGCCACCATGCGCCGCTGCCTCACCTCTGCAAAATGGCTGATACGGATCGTAGGAAGACGGAAGCAGACCCTGCTGCAGATCATCGATTTTATTCTAAAGAAACAGGTTGCCTTTTTCAAAGGAGAGCAATCCCAATTCATTCCCTGTTCTCTAGATGAAATTGCACAGTTTTTGGGACTTCATAAATCGACTATTTCACGCGCGATTTATGAAAAAAGCCTCTGCTGCCCCCAAGGTGTTTTTCCGCTCAAACGGTTTATTAGCGCGTCCACAGTTCAACATTCCAACCATTACGCTAAAGAGCTTTTAACTAAATTTATTAAAACGGAAAATAAGCGCCGTCCTCTGTCTGATCAGGAACTTTCAGAAAAATTGCGTGCTGAAAATATTCCCTGCTCGCGCCGCACGATTGCAAAATATAGACGCTTTCTTAATATCCCTGCCTCTTCCTACCGTAAATTATGAAGAAGCTTCCAGCGCAGCTCCTTCTGCTCGGCGCAATAGCTTTTGATTTGGGCTGGTGTTGCTTTTGCAAAAAGCAAAATCTCTTGATCGGTCAATCGATAGGCCATAGGCAGCGCTTGCTCCGGTTTCAGAAGCACTATTTTTAATTTTTTTAGGCACTGCCCCAATTTAAAACGCAAAAAGATCAGGCGCCCACATAAAAAGGCAAAATAGAGCCAAGGGAAAAGGAAAAAAAGCGTGCTTTCCACAAACAGCTGTAAAATGACAGAGCCGATCAAAAGAATAAAAAATAGATAAGATTCCCACGATTTTTGGAACATGGGCCCGAGCCATTTGCGCACAGGCGATCGAGAGGACATATAGGCAAAGATCTCCTCAAATCGAGGGGCATGAAAAGCCATGCGCGCTGCATGGACCGATTCGTGCGCTAAAATCTCTTTTTTGTGATACATCTTGTAGAGCGCTGCCTGCTCCAATCTGGTTTTGAGTTGGATCATCGGGATCTGGATTCCCTGTTTCTCTATGAGCCAGGTGGCTGCCCCTTGAAAAAAGGGCAGTTTTTTGTCCGAATAATAGGCCACAGCCCAATCGATGGAAAATCCAAAAAGCTGGTCTGTCAATGCGCGCGCCTCTTTCCAGTCTCCATCGGTTAAAAAACAATCAATTTCTGCTGGGGGATAGGCATAAAAATGGTTTAATATTTCTATCCGCTTCAAAAATTGCTCTTCTGTTTCCCCAGGGCCTGGAATGTAGCCGCGCGCATTGAAATTTAAGAGGTCTTCGAGTCTAATTTTAGTCATGTCTTTTCTAAGAAAACTAACCACTTTATCAATTTTTACAAGTCTATTTTATATATTACTTTTTTACCTTCCATTTCAGCATAGCTATTCTCATTACACAAAAAAAATTATCTACTCTCTTTTCTCAAGAAATTTCAATCATTTTCTACACATTGATGGCTCTTTATGCTTTTATCTGACCGATATTCTTATGTTGGGTATCATATTCTCTTGCCTCTCTATACAAAATATCAAAACCCTATTCTGGGAAAAAAGCAGAAAATATCTCTCCTTTTTCTTGCTTATTGCCCTCTTTTCAATTTTTCATAGTCCTTATGGAAATGAGCCGTGGTCTTATTATCCCTATCTCTTTCAACTGCTTATTCCCTCCCTCTTTTTTTATTCTATAGCTTCTCATGAGCCTATTAAAAAATTTGTCATTCAAAGCCTCTGGATTGTTTTTGCCTCATCTTTAATCGAATGTCTGCTTGCGATTATTCAATATTTTATGCAGCAGCCTCTAGGTCTGTATAAGTTGGGTGAACCAGCGCTCTTTGCCATCATTAGTGTTCCTGATAAAACCCTCTGGTGGCTAGGCCGTTTTTTTCAAACAAGTTCTTTTTCTCATGAGATCTTTAGGGCCGCTGGCACTTTGCCCCACCCCAATATTTTAGGCTGCTTTGCAGGGTTTGCGCTTTTTATTAGCTATTTTCTCTATTTGTCGATCAACAAAAAAAGAAATCGATGGTTTTTCATTTTGCCTCTATTTTTGCAGATGTTTGCCCTCTTTGTGACTTATTCGCGAGCGGCTATTTTTGGAACCCTCCTTGCGTCTTTGCTTTGGTTTGGCTGGTTTTTCTATAAAAAAATAACACACGTCAGGGCTCTTTTAATGAAAACTCTACTGTGCAGCGTGCTTTCTGCCCTTTTTCTACTTCCCCAATTGATTGAAAGAGGAGGCATCATCAATTACAATACCTGTAGTAAAAACTCAGACCAGGCACGTCTTGTTTATCAGGCCCATGCTGTGGAAAAAATGAAACAGCATTCTATTTGCGGCATAGGTTTCCACCAGTACCTTGTGTCTATGAAAGAGAATCAAGAAAAAGGGGATGCCGTCCACAATATCTTTTTGCTAATTGCCACAGAATGTGGTCTTCTAGGACTTATTGCATTTCTCTGTTTTATCGGCTCTCTTGTGTGGCATACCTTCAAAAAACTCAATCCTTTAATAGTGACACTATATGCCATCTTGCTTTTTCTTCTTTTCATGGGATGTTGCCACTATGATTTGATAAAATCACAGCAGGAAAGAATTCTATTTTTTCTTACCTGTGGCCTCTTAGCTTTGTATAGTGAAGGAGCGCCTGCTTTTTCTAATGTAAAAGAAGAGCAAAGAAAAACAACACAGATTAAGGAAACCTAAAGCAGCTAAAACAAGAAAGAGTTTATTGGTTTTCTTGCTCAGCATCATCAAGCGCTCCCGCACCATCTTTTCAAATGGCGGCTCGCCTTCAAACCAGCTTCCTGCATATTGATGGCGTGAGTAGAGCGCCCACTCCTCTTTAGGAGAATTAAAGTAGAAAGAGGGAAAAGCAATATCTCGATTGCCATCTTGATTGGCCGATCTTAAGAAGATCTGGCTTAGTACAAAAAAGGTACGATGGGCCACACGATTGATCACAGATTCTCGATCTTTTCCGGGGTAATCCTTTTCCAACTGGTCCCAATTGGCCTTCAGCCAATCCATGCTCTCTTTGAGAATGCGATGGCCCGGTTTTGAACCCAAAACATTATTGGTCGGAAGAACAGAGGAATAAAGAGAGGTCTTATAGGGGACCTCCATCCCACAGTAAAAATCAAAAGCACTATTCAACCCATCAAATGATTGGATGCACTTGACATCATGATCGACATAAATGCCTCCCTCTTGAAAAAGGATTTCAACACGTAAAAGATCGGACTGTTCGCCAAAGTTGTCAGAATTATGGTAATAGTCCCCCAGTTCTAGAAATTTGAAATCATTAATTAATTGACGCTCCATTTTCGGATGGGGTAAAGGCCGGTCTCGGTCGGTCCAAAATTTAAATGTCCAATCGGGATGGCGTGCAATCCAACTGCGCACATTTTCGACAGATTCTCTGGGAAAAGCCTTTGGACCCACCCAAATGTAGTGGATCACTTTAGGAATACGGCTGGTTTCCTGTTTTTCAGCCAAAAATCGGATATTTTTTTCATACACATTTTTAAAAAAAGCTAGATTCTGAAAATCCTCTTTAGTCTGAACATATTGCCACGCAGGCAGGTCTTTTCCCATCAGACTTTCAAAATCATTGCCAGGCATTTTTAAAGACTGTTTTTTGACACAACCTGCAAAAAGCAGCAAACAGGGAATCAAAAGTAAACGAATCATAAATCTTCCATTCTCCATAGGGCTAATTTTTTCTGTTTTTCATTAGGATCATTTAAAATTAAAAGAGGCTTAGGAAACTGGTAAGGAGGGAGCTGCCAATTAATGGAATGGTAGATCCCTTTTTTACCTTTACGATTTTTTTCTTGGTCAGGATGTGTAGAAACAAGCAAATACTTAGCACCACTTTTTTTAAATAACAACAGCGACGCTAAAATCTCATTTTGTGTAAGAAAATTGAGTGCATCATGGCAAAAAATCAGGTCGGCCTTAGGCACCGGCTCTTTTGAGATGTCTAAATGTTGAAAATGGAGGGTCTGAGACCCATATTTTTCTCGATTTTTTTGCAGCCGTTTTTCCTCTGTGTCCACTCCGGTGTAGTTTTGGATTAAGGGTGTGATCTCATAGATCCATGAGGCTTCTCCGCAGGGGATGTCAACACAGGTTTGAATTTCTAATCCTCTAAAGAGCCGCAGAAGGTCTTCTTTTAACACCTTTGTCGCAAAAGGATGGCAAATAGGCGCCTGGGAATGAGAGGCTGTTTTTTTTCTTAAAAAGGCCCCTGCAGAACCTAAAAGAAGGATGAAAAGCAGACCCAATATCCAGATTTTACGTGCTTTCATTTTTCTGCTTTTTCTTGCGTATCAGGTAAAAGAAAATAGCCACAAAAGCAATGACATTGAGCGAAAGTACTGTTTTGCCAATCATACGAATGGTCCGGTTTTTCTGCTTAATCTTGTCCATTGTTTTGCGCGCGCTTTTTTCAAAGTCTCGATTCTTTTCTTCTTCATCTGCCCAGGTATTGGCAAAAAAGTGTTTTGAATAGAGAGGCGGAATGCCGCTTTTTGCAAAAAAATAAGCGGCTGGAAGAACAATATCCACATTCTCTTCTTGATCGACACATTTTTTAAGTGCATGGGTCAACATAATGTAGGTTCTTTCCATGACAAGCTGCGTGCGGGAATAGCCATCCCTTCCGCGATATTTTTTCCCTATTTTCTGCCACTCTTTAGCAATCAGATCGATCACCTGTTTAACAACCGGATGGTTGGGTCGCGATCCAATGACTCCAATGCCAGAGGTGATATTTAGCCCTGCAAAAGGAGGGTGGGGTGTTTCCAGTCCGCAATAAAAATCAAAACCGCGATGCAGATTATCAAAGCTTCTCAGGCAATTGGCGTCATGATCGACGTAGAGACCGCCTTCTTGATAAAGAATTTCAAACCGCAAAATATCTGATTTTTCTCCATAATTTTGTGATTCATCAAAAAATCGTTTTAAAAAAAGAAAGGGAAACTGGTCCACATGGTATACCTCCATCCCATTGCATGGAGGAGGGCGGTCTCTATCGGTCCAAAACTTCACTTTCCATTCAGGATTTTTGGCGATCCAGGTGCGGATATTTTCGACAGATAGAGGAGGGAAAGGGCGCGGACCGATCCAGATGAAATGGATCACTCTAGGAATTTTAAATTCGCCCTCGCTTTTTAGAAGGTAGCCTTTATTTTTCGCATAAAGGGCCCTAAATCGTTCTAAAGCAGAGATGTCCTCGTCTTTTTTTATATGGATCCAATGTTCTGTCTCCTTGCCCATCAATTTGTCAAACTCATCCTCCTCTATTTTTTCTGAGAAAAGAAGGGAAGAGATAAGGCAAAAAAAGAGGATCGGCTTAAATTTCATAAGATTTTCTCATAGTTCTTGCAAAAGCAAAAAGAATAATTACGCTCAAAAGCACACCCAGAGACATTAAAAGTACAATCTTTAAAGATTCATTATTTTTAGAGAGAATTTCTTGAAAATGGCCGCACATTTTGGTCTCAAAATCATTTTCATCAATGGTCCATGTCTCTTCATGCATATGAAGCGCTAAAGTAGATGCTGAGCGGCGGGAATGGCTAAAATAACTTGATGGGAACACTATATCAACCGTCTTTTCTTCTTGTGCAGAGAGTTTCCGGTTGACACCTTCACTTAAAGCCCAAAGCGTCCGGTGGGCAAAGCGATTTCTAATGGCCGATTTTGATTGCCCTGGATAGCTCTCTTCTAATTTTTTCCAATTTTCTTTTAGCCAGACTAATGTCTCGCGCAAAATAGGATGGTGCGGTCGAGCTGCAATCAGATGGCTCGCAGCGTGGATAGAGGAACTCAAAATGGAGGGGCCCAATTTCTCCAGCCCACAATAAAAATCTAGCGCTTGGTTCAAGTTTTCTAGTGAAGTACACGGTTTTACGTCATGGTCGGTATATAATCCACCCTCTTGAAAGAGAATCTCATAGCAGAGGATTTTGGCCTTTTCTCCAAAATTATCTGACTGGTAGTAAGCATCGGAGAGAACCTGAAAAGTAAAATCTTCTACGAGCTGTTTCTTCATTTTTTTCAGCGGTGGCGCGCGATTGATATCGGTCCAAAACTTAATGGTCCAATCGGGGTGGAGTTCGATCCATTTTTCAATTTTTTCTAGAGAGGCAATAGGGAATTCTCTAGGACCGAGCCAGATAAAGTGGAGGACTTGTGGAATTTTTGGTGTCGTCTCTTTTTGTTCAAGAGCCGCAATATGGAGATTGTAATTTTTCTTAAAAAAATCAAGCCGGCTAAGATCTTCAGGAGTTTGCACATATTGCCATAATTCTGTGCCTTTCCCCATGGAAACTTCAAAATCATTATCTTCTGAGAAACAGAAAATAGGAAGAAAAATGAAACAGCTAACGCTTAATAAAAACTGGTTGATTTTCCACATGGGCAGTCTCATTTTTAGGTTGGAAATAGGGAGCAAGATCAAGTTTTAGACCTTCTTGAAATTTAGATAAAAGTTGGTCGAGATCATCTTTCATAGAGATCTCTAAAAATTTATTTTGTTCATAGGAGAGTCCGATCTTTTTTGTGTCTAAAGCAGCGGTCCAAGGCTGTTTTAAAGAATCAAAATCTGAAAATGTGAGCTGATTGAGAGTATTTATGACCATTTTTTTCGGGTAGAGCGCTGCCGTGAAACCGAACGGCTTTTCTACAGTTTGAAATTGCCACGCCAAGGCATGGCCAAAAGCGATGCGATTTTTGATCGGATTTTCTAAATTTAAGAAAAACCCATAGGCTCCGCTCTGTTCCATTTCTTCAGCGCAAACTTTTAGGTCGATCAATTCTTTAATAATCGAAAGATCTTCAGCGAAGAACACATAGTGGGCCGGGAACGCGGTCACCGTTTTTAGTAGCTGTTTTTTAAAATCGCCAGATACAAGAGAAAATTCAAACATGGGGAAGGCCGTCTTTATTTCCTCATATGCTTTAGTAAAAAAGCCATCTTTACATTCGTAAAGAACTGTCAATTTGCCCAGTCCTTTCACATTTTGTTTGACAGACTCAAGGAAGGCAAACAGATGGAGCGGCCGGTTGCGGGAAAAGACCACTAAATCACTGCCCAAAATGGCTGTTCCATCATGGGTCCAATCACTAACCGCTGCGTAAGGAGGCAAAGACTGGATGTAATGTGTGCAGCTTTGCTGTGTAGCAAGGCGCACCTTATCATCGTTGATGGGATTATTTCTGTTGTAAATGTAGAGGACATCTTTGATGTAATGGGTATGTTCTTTGGCCATTTCTACCGCAGGGAGCATGAATGCCTGGTCATAGGAAGCAGGCATAAACTTTCCCTCTTTGAGAAGATCTTCCATTCTAATTTTCTTAAATATCCCTGCATAGCCAGTTTTGAGGTGTGAAAAAATAAATTTTCTTTTGGAATACTTGCGATAGTCATGATTTTGATGGATTTTGTGCGGTATTTCTCCTCGCGCCCATTTTTTATATGAGGGATACTCAATATAGCTACCATAAGTGACCCAGACAGCGGGGTCTGCGTAGCACTCATTTAAACTTTCCAAAACCCGATCGTGGGCCAGCCAATCATCGCCATCCATCATCACAACAATCTCCTGGTCTTTACACGCATGGAACGCCCGATAGAAGTTTTCAATCGCCTTAAGATTTTCTTTATTGCGAATCAGCGTGACCCGCCCTTCCTGGTGAGCATCTTGAATACATTTTTTCACTTTTTCATAGGTATCATCTGTCGAGGCATCATCAATGTAGATGACGCGGTAATTGGAATAGCGCTGTTCAAAGACTGAGGCTAGATTTTTCAGACAAAATTCCGAATTATTAAAAGAGGCAATGACGATGGTGAAAGGTTTTTGCTCACTTGCATGCAAACTTTTCTTAAAGGCGTCCATTTGCTGGTTTTTGCTCTTTGAAAATTTGAATCCAGACATAAGATTCCCCAGGAAAAATAGGGCGGCAATAACGATTAGGAGCGCGGGCAAAACAGACTTAATGGTTTTCATCATGAAACTCCTGAAGATTTTTATCTAAGGCCACAATTTTTCTTTCATAGGGATGGTCCCAGCTTTCAGTGTAATAACAGTAGGAAAAGGGAAGTGCAATTGTTGGAGGATGGTCGTAAAAATAACGGTTCAGATGGCTCTCATCGTGCCAGACCGCGGTGTAATTTATGGCGAGGTCTTGGTCTACATTGTCTTTTAATTTTTTCACTAATTTAAAAAATTCATTTTTACGGCCGCCATAGAAAGCGCCTGCAAAATAATGTTTTGCTTTTTTGCGGCTGACGAATGCTTTAGAGAGTTTATTTTTTTCATAGGTGATATGAATGCCTACATCGCGGGGGACGCCTACAAGGTCGCCAAGGATTTCATCACCGACAACTCCTTCAAAGCGCATATCTGCATCGATAGCAAAAAGGAAATCCATATGAGCTAGTTTTTCTTTGTGGGCGTCGTAGATATGAAAGCGTTTTAAACTGTCATGCGGCCAGCCAATTCTTTTTTGAAAAATGACCTCTACATCTTTTTCTTTAGGCACATCTCCATCGGTAAACACAAAATAGGTCACATCATGATTGGTGCAGAAAAAGGGGCGCGCTGAGGCAATGAGTTTTCTTGCAAAGGCATCATAGCGACCTGTGGCGACGATGCAAAGGCCGACTTTATAGCGCTTATTTTCAGATGTAGTTTGCTTCGTACAGCCAACACAACCCAAAAAAAGCAAAAAGAATAGGAGTAGTTTGTGCATTCAGCATGAAGCTTACAAGGAAAACAATTTTTTGTGAATGAAGGAAAAGAAAATGAACTTTTTCGGGCAAGGGCAAGGTCAAGTTAAATTCCAGCTTTGGGATTCCTAGGGACACCTTTTCTCTTAATTTTCTTAAAAAATTAGTTCTGCCATTTCATTTTTTTTCTTTAATTTTAAACGGCAATGCATAAAAACTTATCGTTTAGTATGAACAAAGAAGGTTACTAAATGACAAAAAAGCTGATCATTGTTGAATCCCCGGCGAAAATTAAAACACTAAGAAAATTTTTAGGGCGCGATTTTCTTTTTGAATCTTCGGTAGGCCATATCAGGGATTTGCCCAAAAAAGGGTTCGGTATCGATGTAGAACACAATTTTGAACCGGTCTATGACACTCTCCCTGAAAAAAAAGAGGTCATTCAAAAAATAAAAAAAGCAGCGAAAGAAGCAGATCTGGTCTATTTGTCTCCTGACCCAGATAGAGAAGGAGAAGCGATCGCTTGGCATATTGCAGCCATTTTGCCTCCAGGCACCAAGTATAAAAGAGTGACCTTTAACGCCATCACACGGGATGCTGTTTTAGAAGCGCTCAAACATCCTAGGGACATCAATCAAGCGCTTGTTGATGCGCAACAGGCACGCCGCTTATTGGACCGTATCGTCGGTTATAAAATTTCTCCTATTTTGACTCGAAGAGTGCAGGGCGCACGTGACGGAGGCCTTTCTGCAGGCCGTGTTCAGTCAGTAGCTTTAAAATTAGTTGTTGACCGAGAAAAGGAAATCGAGCATTTCATACCTATAGAGTATTGGAATATTGGCTCGCTGCTTCAAGCGCAGAAAGAGGACCCATTTTTTTACGCCTCTCTCTATAGCGTGGATGGCAAACGGGTAGAAAAAACGGAAATTCCGGGAAAAGAAGTGTATACGATTTCTTCTAAGCAAGACGCAGATATTTTAGTGGGCCGCCTGCAAAAAGCGACTTACAAAGTTGCCCAAGTGGAAAAAAAGGAGAAAAAACGGAACCCTATCCCGCCTTTTATTACTTCTACTCTCCAGCAAGAAGCGAGCCGCCATTTTGGTTTTTCAGCATCGCGCACGATGAGTATTGCCCAAGGGCTCTATGAAGGCATCGATATGGGCGATGCGGGCACCGAGGGGCTCATTACCTACATGCGTACCGATTCTGTCCGTTTAGAGCCAGAAGCGATCCATGCCGCAAGAAGTTTCATCATGAAAGAGTACGGCAAAGAATATCTTCCCCATGAGCCACGTCACTATACCTCTAAAAAAACAGCACAGGACGCCCATGAAGCGATCCGTCCGACCAATGTGACCAATCCTCCTGAAGCCATTAGAAGCTATCTCACAGAAGATCAGTTTAAACTTTATCTTCTCATCTGGCGCCGCTATATGGCATGTCAGATGAACCCGGCGATCTACGATACTGTCACTTGCGATATTGAGACCAATCAAAACATACAGATGCGGGCGACAGGTTCTACAGTGAAATTTTTGGGTTTTTTAGCTGTATACGAGGAAAAATTAGATAGCGGCGACCAAGAAGAGGGAACATCTGTACTTCCTTTACTGCAAGAGGGGCAATCATTGCACCTAAAAGAAGTGAAGGCGGAGCAGGCCTTTACAAGACCACCTCCACGCTTTACAGAGGCCTCTTTAATCAAAGAGCTCGAAAAGCTGGGGATCGGAAGGCCTTCTACCTATACTGCCATCATGAACAAAATTCAGAGCCGCGACTACACAATCAAGGAAAAAGGCACCTTGAAACCAACAGAATTGGGTAAGGTCATTGCACGTATGCTAGAAGATAATTTCTCCATGATCATGGACATCGGCTTTACTGCAGCGATGGAAGACGAGCTAGAACATGTCGCCTCTGAGCAAAAAGAATGGAAAAAGTTAATCAGTGAATTTTGGCATTTTTTCATCCCTTCTGTCGAAATTGCCGAGAAGGAAGCCTTTGTTCCCAAAGAGATGACTGATATCATTTGCCCCAAATGTAAAAAACATCAGTTGCAAAAAATTTGGTCACGGAGAAAATTCTTTTATGGGTGCTCTGGCTATCCGGACTGCGATTTTACAGCTCCGATTGAAGCCTTGGACTTTAAAAAGGAAGACTATGATCCCAATTTTAACTGGGAACAGAAATGTCCGAAATGTGCAAGCGATATGCTTTTGCGCTTTGGAAAATTTGGCCCCTTTTTGGGCTGTACCAAATATCCAGCCTGCCATGGCATTGTCAACATCCCTAAAACAGGAGAAATTCCACCAGAGGGATTGCCTTCCTGTCCTGCTCTCGGATGCGATGGAAAGCTCACTCCGCGCCGTTCGCGCTTTGGAAAGATTTTCTATTCCTGCACGAATTTCCCCGATTGTGATGTCATTATCAATGATCTTGACAAGCTTAGTGAAAAGTATGTGGACCACCCAAAAACCCCTTATGTGAAAAAAACCAAACAAGGTGAAACTATGGCAAAAAAGAAAGCAAGAAGAAGATCCGGTAGAAAAACAGCAAGAAGAAGACCGGCAAAGAGAAGAGCGAGCAAAAGAGGCGCAGGTCTCGCCGCTCAAAAATCGGTCTCCCCAGCATTGGCCGCTGTGATCGGAACATCAAAAACTTCACGTCCACAGCTGATGAAAAAGCTTTGGGCTTACATCAAACGGCATAAATTGCAAGATTCAAGAAACCGCAGAATGATCAATCCCGATGCTAAACTCTCGAAAGTTTTAGGAAGTCGTTCGATTGATATGATGCAGATGACAAAAGTTTTAGGAAAGCATCTTTCCTAGGGTTTTTTGATCCACACTGGATTTAAACTGCTGTTTAAACCTTTGTTCATTGAATTGCTCGGCATGTTGTTTAATGAAGTGTGGATCAAATTGGTCTTGCATCGATTCAAAGATAAGAACTGCTTTGCAAATTTCAGCTACGGTCTGCTCAAAGAAAAAAAGTCCTGTTTTTTGAGCTATGACCGTTTCTAAAGCGCCTCCTTTGCCATAAGCAATCACGGGGATTCCTGCTGCCTGCGCTTCGACTGGCACAATTCCAAAGTCTTCTTCAGCTGCAAATACAAAAGCTTTGGCTTTAGAAACGTAATCATTTAAAACAGTATCTTCCTGATGGCCTAAAAGATGTACATTTTGGGATGCTTTCGCCCTTATTTTTTCTGCCTCTGGCCCTTCGCCAATGACAAGAAGAGTTTTATCTGGCATCTTGGAAAAAGCCTCCACAATCAGATCCACCCTTTTATAAGGAACTAGCCTGGAAACTGTGATATAATAATTTTCCTTTTTAGGATGGATGTGGAATAAATGCGTACTCACAGGGGGATAGATCACTTCTGCTTCCCTCCCATATGTTTTTTGAATTCTCTTGGCCACGTTCTGGGAATTTGCTATGAAATGGTCCACAGAAATAGAATTCTGGACATCCCAAGCGCGTACATATTTCAACGCCCACTGGGCCGCTAGTTTTTTCAGCCTTTTGATATCTCTCAAATAATCTTCGTAAAGATCCCATGCATAGCGCATTGGTGTATGACAATAACAGATATGGAATTGGCCCGGCTGTTTTTTCACCCCTTTTGCCACAGCATGCGAAGAAGAAAGGATCAGGGCATACTCTTTAAGATCAAACTGCTCTATTGCAAAGGGAAATAGAGGAAGCAAATTTCTAAAATACCTGGGGGCAAAAGGCAGCTTTTGGAGGAAAGAAGAGTGGACTAATGGATTTGCACCCAAGATCTCTTTTAGCTTTTTTTCATCCTTGATCAGGGTATAAATGGGGCAAGGATAAAGTTCTAGCAAAGAACGAAGCACTTTCTCAGCGCCGCCAGTACCTACGAGCCAATCGTGAACAAGCACAGTTTTCATTGCGGAAATTGTGCACGATTCCAGATTATTATTCCCAAATGAAAATTTGGGACATTAGAAAGCTGTTAATTTTTAGTTTTGCTTTTCTTGGCCCACTGGGCAATTTACTAACGCCCCATATTTTACCCACCCCCTTCCGTTCCTACTATTTTTTACTACCAGCATTTCCGCTTTTTTTCTGGCAATTTAGGGCAAAGCAGTTAAAAGTCCTGATCCTGTTTGCCCCTTTTCTTTTTTATTGCTGCCTCTCCGCTTTTTGTGTGGAACTCTTTGGCGAGCCAACGGAGCCCTTTCCTTTATTTCGCTTTTTTCTTCTTCTTTTCAACCTCTGCTTTGTCGTCGCCGCCTCTTTAGGTCCTAACACCCTAGAAGAAACTGTTTCATTGCTAAATCTCTATTTAAAGTCTTTTTTTGTTTCTCTTGGTATCGGCTATTTTTTCTATCTTGGCTTCTATTCTGGATTTCTCTCTTTCCCCTTGCTTGAGCGTTTTAGTGTTCTCACTCAGTTTGGCTATGGTTTGCTTCGTTTTTCGCCGGGCTCTTATCCCAATGAATATGGCACCCTAGCTAGTTTTGTTCTTTCGATTCTTACTTTGCATCTAGTTAAACCTTGCTATGGGCTCTATTTGAAAAAAAAGCAGACTTTATTTCTTTTTGCTCTTACTTTTATTGCGCTTCTATTAACTACAACCCGTTCTGCGTTTATTGGATATTTATTTAGCTTATTCTATATTTGTTTCACAATTAAACGGTTTTTAAAAATATTAAAATGGTTAGCGGTTTCGATTGTTTCAGTTTTTATTCTTTTTAAATGTTTTGGTATTAATTTTTTCCAAATTTTAATTTCTGGATTTAGTTTTGCTAGTTTTCAAGATGGAAGTGCTGCAGAACGTTTATTACATTGGCATGAAACATTTGAAAATTTCAAATTAGATCCTTATTTTGGAACTGGATTTGCCTCTCTTACCAATCTTCATAACGTCTATTTACAGCTTCTTTTTGAAATGGGGATTTTTGGCTTATTGATTCTATTAGGCACATTTATCTTGTGGGTTTCTCATTTTTCTTTTTCTTTTCTTAAAAAATGCAATGACCCGCATCAGTTCTTTTTTCGTTCTTTTAGAGCGTTAGGTCTAATTCAAATTCTCTGGTTCGCTATTTCTAATCATAACTTAAATCACCATCTCACCTGGTTTATTTTGTTTCTTTTTATTAAAGAATTTCAGGAAAATAGCGAGAAAGCAGAGAGTATCACGTAAACAACCCTCACCTAAAGGAGAAGGCTTTTTGACACCCAACCCTCGAAAGGGCGGTGATTTATGGTGCCAGAATTTGGCCCACCTTACGGACGGTTTACCTCGAGCTCGTGGCTCTTATGCCCGTTGCTCAACCTAAAGATTGAGCAAGAGTCAGATTTAAGCGTCTGTTTCTTGCGCCGCCCAAAGACTCTGCCCCAGGCTGACTTGATAGGGCTGGAAAATTCCAGAACCGGAGACAACTTAATGCCGTTGGACTCCCTAAAAAATATGGGACATATTATGCAACCTAAACTAATTAACAACAAGGAGCGGTGCTTCCTCCCAACCCTGAAGGACTGGGTTTCCGCACCGTCAAATGGATGAAAATTATTATTCTTGCTGGTGGCAGTGGGACCCGCTTATGGCCTATTTCAAGAAAATCTTATCCTAAACAGTTTCTTGCTATAGGAGATTCAAAAACACTTCTACAAAAAACAATCCAAAGATTTTTAAAGCGCTTTCATCCACAAGATTTTTTGATCGTTACTAACCAAGAATACTTTCATCTTGTCAAGCATCAAGGGGAACAGATCCATCCAGCAATTCCCCATCAGATTCTTTTAGAACCAGAAGGAAAAAATACAGCCCCTGCCATCGCACTAGGACTTAAATTTCTTCAAGAGCGCGGCCAATTAGAAAAAGAGGAATGCCTACTAGTCACCTCTGCTGATTGTCTTATATCGCCAGAGGAACTTTTTTTAGAAAAAATCAAAGAAGCTGAATCTGTTGCAAAACAGGGATTCCACATCACCTTTGGGATTTGGCCTCAAAAACCTGAAACTGGCTATGGCTATATCAAATATAAAAAAGCAGAAGGATCCTGTCTCGATGTTGAATTTTTCAAAGAAAAGCCTTCATTGAAAGTGGCGCAAGAATATCTTGAAAGTGGAGACTATTTGTGGAATTCAGGCATCTTTCTTTTTCACACTAAAACTTTGCTAGAAGAACTCCATCGTTTTGTTCCAGAAATCACAATGCATATGGAGGGCAGCTTCCAAGAAATGCATCAAGATTTTTCGCAAATGCCCTCTATTTCTATCGACTATGCTCTAATGGAAAAATCGAAACGTAATAAGGTCGTTCCATTGAATCTTGTATGGTCGGACATAGGTTCCTGGGATGCTGTTTTTGACAATTTAGAAAAAGATGAACATGAAAATGTAACAATAGGGGATGTATTCACTTTAGACTCAAAAAATTGCCTCATTATGGGAAACAAACGGCTCATTGCCGCCATTAATCTTGAAAATTTATCGATTATCGACTCTGAGGATGCTCTCTTGATTGCAAAAAGAGGCGAATCGCAAAAAGTAAAGGTGCTACTAGACCGTTTAAAAGAATCTCATCCCAAACAGGTGACTGAGCATCGCACTATTTATCGACCTTGGGGATCTTATACCATTCTTGAAGAAGGAGCGCGATATAAAATTAAACGGATCGTGGTACAGCCTTCCCAAAAATTAAGCTTACAGTTGCACTATCATCGTAGCGAGCACTGGGTGGTCGTACGCGGAACAGCAAAAGTGACTTTGGGAAATAAAGAATCTCTTTTGCATGAAAATGAAAGTATTTTTGTTCCCATTTCGACCATGCATCGTCTAGAAAATCCCGGGAGAGTCCCTCTAGAGCTCATTGAAGTGCAGGTAGGTGAATATGTAGGAGAGGACGACATCGTCCGTTTTGATGATATTTATGGCCGCACAGAAGAAGCACTCACAATCTAAAAAAATACTAATTATTAAAATCAATGCCATTGGGGATGTCGTGATGGCGCTACCGATGGCTACCTATTTACGCTCCGAAGACCCTTCTGTCCATATCACCTGGATTTGTGGAAATACTCCTGCACCTCTTCTTGATTTTGTTCAAATTGTTGACAAAATCATCAAGGTCGACGAAAAGCAACTATTAACCGGCAATTTTCTAAAAAAATTCTGGGCACTTTTAAAAATTTGGAAGCAGATCGCTTTTACCTCATTTGACCGAATTTTGATTGCACATTTCGATCCGCGTTATCAATTATTAACACTTTTTACGCGCGCCAAAGAAAAAAAATCCCTCTCTATCATTCCAGGGCGCTACCATAGCGACGAATATGTCCGCCTTGCTTCAGGAAAAGAAGGACCGGATCAATGTAAAGCTGTTTTACCTAAATGGAATCATCCTCTTTCCAATGATCTGAAAGAGCTACTCAAATATCAGAGTAATCCACTCATCGTTTTAGCACCTGGAGGCGCGAAAAATGCTCTTGCAAATGATGCCTTGCGTCGCTGGCCTATAGAAAATTATGTCCATCTTGCCAGAGAATTTATTTCAATGAATTATCTTATTGCTTTGACGGGCGCGCCCTCAGATTTTTGGGTCATTCCATATTTTTTAGAATTCAAAATCATCAATCTTATTGGGAAAACCAATCTCACAGAGTTAGTAAGTTTTTATCAAAAAGCTCATCTCTTAATCACACATGATAGTGGTCCTTTACACTTAGCCAAATTAGCAGGTGTGCCTACTATCGCCCTTTTTGGACCGACTATACCTTCGGAAAAAATTGGATCGGAAAAAAACATAAAAATACTTTGGAAAAGTACAAGCCTTGCATGCTGTCCTTGCTATAACGGAAAAAAATTCCCAAACTGTCCTAGTAATCAATGCCTTAAAATAATCACACCACAAGAGGTCGTTATTGCCGCGGCCGATTTATTACAAGCCACTTATGTCTAAAATCAACAGAGCCACAATCACAACCATTATACCAACTTATCGCAGACCTTTTCTTCTCAAAAAAGCAATTGAAAGCGTCCTTGCACAGACCTATCCAAATTTTGAATTGCATATATGGGACAATGCTTCTTGTGATGAAACTGAAGTGATATCCTTGGAATATTGCAAAAAAGATCCAAGAATTATCTATCACCAACATAAAGAAAATATCGGTGCAGTGGCCAATTTTTCGTATGCCTTGTCTCAAGTAAAGACAGATTTTTTTTCTTTTCTATCAGATGATGATCTTTTGCTCCCCCATTTTTACGATGAAGCACTTAAGGGTTTTAAAAAATATCCAGAAGCATTTTTTTCATGCACAGCAGTCATCGAGACGAATGCAAACAAAGAGATCATTAACCTGAAAACGCTGTTATGGAAAGAAAAGGAATTTTACAAACCACCCGAAGGACTTTACGAAATGATTCCTAAACATTTGGATTGGATTGGGATTCTTTTCAAACAAGAAGTGAGAACTAAAATTGGAGGAATTGATGAAACATTGAAAGCGATAGATGTGGATTTTATCCTCCGTTGCGCTGCCCATTTTCCTTATGTTGTATCTAAAGTTCCATCGGCTATCTTTATCCAACATTTTGGATCTTATTCTCAATATGCAGGCACCAAATTGCTGTTTCCTGGTTGGTTTAAAATAATGAAAAAAATAGCTAACGATTTGGTACTCACTCCAGAAATAAAAAAAACAGCTCAATTATTACTTCAAGAAGATTTTGAAAAAAAACTATTTTTTACTTATATTCACTGTTTAAAAATAAAAAAATTTGAAGAATGCAACAAGGCTATTGAACTCTTTAATAACCATTTAAATCAGAAAAAAAAGGCCTTTTTTCTAATACTTGTTTTATTTTTTTTTAGAAAAATAACAGTTCTACATTGGCTACTGCTTTTCAGCTTAAGTGCAAGAAAGCTTTTTTTGAAACACAAACGGCTGCTCAATAAACGTTTTGGGATTTTAGTTCCTAAGTAGATACCAATGATTCTACGGGCAGTAAAAGATTATCTGGTGAAATGATCTCATCTATATCACTATAAAACTTTACTTTTCCTTTTTCTAAAAGAACTACTTTATTACAAAATTCTCTAATTAAACGCAGGTCGTGTGTTGAAAGAACCATGATATCAGATCTATGAATGAGATTTACAATACGAGCTTTTGCCTTTCCCATAAAATTAGCATCCCCTACATTGACAACCTCATCAATTAATAAAATTTCAGAAGGAATGCTTGTGATAATTCCAAAAGCAAGCCTTACCAACATCCCTGAAGAATAGGTTTTGATAGGCATTTTCATAAATTCGCCCAATTCAGCAAAAGCTTCAATATCGGGCATGATTTTACGGCATTCTTTTTTAGAGAGCCCGAGAATTAACCCACGCAGTAATATATTTTCATATCCTGTGAGCTCAAAATCCATGCCCATCATAATGTCAAAAAGGCAGTTAGCTTGGCTTGAAATATTGGCGATTCCTTTTGTGGGTTCATAAATTTGTGCTAAAATTTTAAGAAGGCTGGTTTTTCCAGCCCCATTGTGACCAATAAGACCAACCCGATCGCCTGTTTTTAAAGTGAGATTAACATTTTTTAAAGCTTCAACTTCAACTATGCCATTATCTTTCAATAAACGGCCGCCGACTGCTGCACTTAATATAGTATTTGTTAATCTTCGAGCGGAAGCTCCATAAACTGGATAAGCAAGAGATACATCTTTCAGTTGAATACTAGCCATTGATCTAATCCACCCAAAAAGGTATACGATAGCGCACAGCATTAAAAATCAAAATGCTCATAGATAATCCAAAAATTCCTAGAGAAATATTAACTATCCAAGCAAGAGAAGAAGGGTAATATCCTAAAAGTGGCAACCGTACAACATCTAAAAAATAGACCATAGGATTAAATTTCACAATAATTGAATCTTCTCCTAGTAGTTTGGGCATCCAAGAAATCGGCGTTACAAAAAAAAGAATTTGAACTGCATTATTCACTATTGAGACAAGATCCCGATAACGGGTGCTAACAAGAGCTACCAGCATGCAGATCCAATACAGGTTCAGCAATAAAAGGGCTAAGCCGGGCAGGGCAATGAGAACTTTCCATCCAGGATTTAATTTAAAGAAGCAAACCACTAATAAATAAACCGCAAAATTGTGCCCTAAGATCATCAAATTTCTAACTAGAAATTTAAAAATATAAAGATTAAAAGGAAGGTTGACCTGTTTTATAAAATTACAATTGCTTTTAAAAACATCAGCTGACTCATTAAGACAACCAGAGATAAACGACCAAAGTAAAAATCCAGAAGCGAAAAAAGGAATGTATTGATCGAGATTTTGTCCAAATAAACGGCTAAAAATGATCCCCATAATGGTAATAAAAATGAGCATGCTAATACTAATCCACCAAGGACCAATGATCGAACGGCGATAACGTTGCTTCACCTCTAACATTCCCAAATGGATCCAAATTCTGTGAAGAACTAGCGCCTTTTTGAAATCACGAATAGAAAAATCCACAATCTAAACCTATTTACAATTTCATGTAGCGCTGCGACTTTAACAAAAAAAGATAAATAGTTCAAACCATATGGCTAATTTTTAAGTAGAAAAAAAGTATACCAAATAGGTACCCTTAGGTATCCTTTGGAAAATTTTCCTATTTGGTTTTATTTATGAAAACTGTGATTTTAGCTGGCGGATTTGGAACACGAATTGCAGAATTAACTCACAATATCCCCAAACCAATGATAGAAGTAGGGGGAAAGCCATTGTTATGGCATATCATGAGTATCTATTCTCAATTCGATTACTTCGAGTTTGTTATTGCTCTTGGTTACAAATCCGAAGTTGTAAAAAATTATTTTTTGAATTTTTATGCAACAAACAACGATTTAACACTCGATCTTTCCAAAGGAACGACTAATATTCATAGAGGTAATACTCCCCAGTGGCTTATCCACCTTGTCAATACAGGTTTACATACACAGACAGGTGGCCGCATTAAAAAAATTCAAAAATGGATTGGAAACGAACCTTTTTTTCTCACCTATGGCGATGGTTTATCAAACATTAATATCACGGAACTTTTGGAGTTTCATAAAAATCACGGAAAATTAGCAACCGTTACTGGCGTCCGCCCTGCTGCCCGATTCGGATCTCTTGAATTAGCTGGTACTCAAGTAAAAAAATTCAGCGAAAAAAATCAATCCAATGAAGGCTGGATCAATGGTGGTTTTTTTGTTTTGGAACCTGAAATATTTGAATATATTCAAGACGATGCTTCTGTTTGGGAAAATGCCTGTTTAGAAAAGCTTGCACATGACGAAGAATTGATGTGCTATATGCATGATGGTTTTTGGCAGCCGATGGATACCTTACGAGAACATCGATTATTAGAATCCTTATATAGTGATGGGAGTGCCCCTTGGCTCAATGGGAAAAAACAATCAGGAACAGTTGTATGACAGAGTTTTGGAAAGATAAGAAAGTGTTGGTCACTGGAGCTACTGGGCTCATAGGCTCCTGCTTAGTGGAAGAGCTTATTAAACATCAGGCTTATGTAGTCGCTTTAGTCCGTGATTACGATCCTCAAAGCCTTCTCTATAAAACCGGCTTGATTAATTCCGTCCATATTGTGAATAGTAGCTTAGAAGAATTTTCCTCACTGTTGCGCATTTTAAATAAACATGACATTGATACTGTTTTTCATCTAGGCGCACAAACTATTGTACAAAGAGCCTACCGGCACCCTTTGGACACTTTTGAGTCCAATGTGCGTGGGACTTATAATCTTCTTGAAGCATGTCGACAGCTTCCTTCCCTTGTGAAACGGATTGTAGTTGCCTCAAGTGATAAAGCCTATGGATCAAGTACGGTTCTTCCTTACGTAGAAGAGATGCCTTTAAATGGACGGCATCCCTACGATGTTTCAAAATCATGTACTGATTTAATTGCCCTTTCTTATTTTCATACTTATCAATTACCAGTAACTATTTCCCGTTGTGGAAATGTGTATGGGCAAGGGGATTTAAATTGGAGTCGATTAATTCCCGGAACCATCCGCAGTTTTCTTTTTAATGAATCTCCAATTGTCAGAAGTAATGGTCTATTTACCCGCGATTATGTCTATGTCAAAGACATTGTACATGGATATTTACGGCTCGGAGAAACCACAGAAAAAAAAGAAGTCTGTGGGCAGCCTTTCAATTTTAGTCCTGGTCGCCCCTATACAGTATTAGAGATTATTGAACAAATTCAACAAATTATGAACTGTCCCCATTTAACTCCTCAAATTTTAAATGAGGCACATACTGAAATTGAGGATCAATTTTTGAACTCCCAAAAAGCCAATGAGTTGCTTCATTGGTCACCCCTTTATTCCTTGGAAGAAGGCCTTAAAAAAACCATAGAATGGTATGCTGCTTATTTTGAAACTGGGGTAACGGTATGACTTGCTGCCGTTTTTGCCAATCACCTTTAGAGCATACCTTTTGTGATCTCGGGAAGACCCCACTTTCTAATGCTTTTCCCTTGCCTGAACAAAAAGCTCAAGAGAAATTCTATAACCTCCATGCTTATGTTTGTAAAAATTGTTTTTTGGTCCAAATAGCAGAAATGGAAACCCCAGAGAATATTTTTGGGTGTGACTATGCCTATTTTTCTTCCTACTCTTCGACCTGGCTCGAGCATGCAAACAACTTTGCCGAAAAAATGATCCAAAAGCTTGCTCTCACTAAGGCTTCAAAAGTGATTGAAATTGCTAGCAACGATGGTTATTTACTGCAGTACTTTAAGCAGTACAATATCTCTATTTTAGGGATTGAGCCAGCAAAAAATGTGGCAGAGGCTGCTCAAAAAAAAGGAATCGATACTAAAATCGCCTTTTTCTCTAACAGTTTAGCTCAAGAAATGGCCAAACAAAAGATACAAGCCGATTTACTAATTGCAAATAACGTCTTGGCACACGTTCCTGAATTAAATGATTTTGTGAAAGGGCTGAAAAAAATTTTAAAAGAAGAAGGAACTATCAGTATTGAGTTTCCACATTTATTGAAACTTATAGAAGAAAATCAGTTTGATACTATTTACCACGAACACTTTTCTTATTTTTCTTTACATGCAGTTAATCGGATCTTTCAATTTCATGGCCTAAAAATTTTTGATGTCGAAGAACTTCCTACTCATGGAGGATCATTACGGATTTACGCAGGGCATGAAGAAAATGAGACAAAAAAAATTCATCCTTCAGTTCCCAAACTTTTACTAAAAGAGCTTGCTTCTGGTTTGCAACACTTAAAAACCTATATAGCTTTCAATGAAAAAGTGCAAAATTACAGCCTGGTTCTGTTGAACCAGTTAAGAGAGCTCAAAAAAGCCGGTAAAACAATTGTCGGCTACGGAGCCCCAGCCAAAGGAAATACTTTGCTGAATTTTTGTAAAATAGGAACTTCTTTTTTTGATTATACTGTTGATCGTAGTCTTTTTAAACAAAACAGGTTACTTCCTGGAACCCATATTCCTATTTATCCTCCAGAAAAAATCCTGCAGACACGTCCTGATTTTCTGTTTATTCTTCCATGGAATTTAAAAACAGAAATCATGCAACAAATGGCCTTCATAAGAAAGTGGGAAGGGAAATTCATTATTCCAATCCCTGAAATGCACATTTTGTGAAAAATGATTTTGACTTAATTACGACTATTATCACTACCTATAAGCGGCCTTTTTTTTTGAAAAGAGCTATTGAAAGTATCCTTGCGCAGTCGTTTCCTCACTTTCAATTATTTGTCCTAGATAATTGTTCAGAAGATGAGACCGAAAAACTAGTAGAATCATTTAGAAAAAAAGATCTACGTATTCACTACATATGTCACCAAACAAATATAGGAATGATGAAAAATTACGAATTTGGATTTGGACTCATAAAGTCCCCTTATTTTCATTTTTTATCTGATGATGATACCTTAGCTCCTTCATTTTTCGAAGATGCAATAAAAATGTTTGAAGCCTATCCAGATTTAGGTTTTTATGCAGGGTCTACTCATATTCTTTCGCTTCAAGGAAAATTTCTAAGGGCACCCCTACAAGACTGGAAAAGAGAAGGCTATTGGTCTCCACTATTAGGAACGAAAGAGATGTTTGGTAAATCTCCTGTCCCAGCAGGGGTCATATTTTCTAGTTCTATTTTACAAAAGATCAAACCTGATTTGTCCAATATTCTTTATTGGGATTTAGATTTTTTGTTACAAGTCAGTCTTTATTTTCCCTTCTATATCTCTAAAAAATTCTCCGCTTCATTTATGAGTCATCCACAGGGATTTTCTCACCATCCTAATTTTACATATTGCTATGATGCTTATCTAAAAATGAAAAATAGATTAAATTCCCAATCTCTATATCTTAAAGCTAAGCAAACATTGTTACATTTATTAGATAAAGATTTTAAACTGCATTTTAGAGGCAGTTTGGTCCAATTGTTCACAGAAAAAAAAATCTCTGAACTTAAACAAGCCAAACTATCCTTGGAGAAGGAATATCCTTTCTCTTTCTTATTTTCATGTTTGTTCTTTGCTGCTAAAAGGTTCCCTATTGCAGCAAGAGTGATCCCTTTTTTTAAGAAAACTAAAAAACATTTAATTGAAATAAAACAAATTTGCAAGTATCCTCTTACTTTTAGTCCAAAAAAAAAGAAAAACTTATGAAGTTTTCAGTGCTCCTTCCTACGCGCAATCGTTTGCAATTTCTTAAGTATGCGATCGCCTCTGTTTTGAAACAAAATTATGATAATTGGGAAATTATTATATCTGATAACAACTCAACAGAGAACATTGAAGAGCATGTGAAATTTCTTAATGACCCTCGCATAAAATATAGTCGGACAAAAGAGTTTGTTTCGATCACTCAAAATTGGAATCGATGTGTAGATCAAGCAACAGGCGAATATCTCATCATGCTTGGAGATGATGATATTTTATTAAAAAACTACTTTGAAATTGCTTTGAAATTAATCAATAATTTTCAAAACCCTGAGCTTATTTATACAAATGCGTATCTTTATGCCTATCCAGAAGTCGTTCCTAAGTATCAGAAAGGGATTTTTCAATCTTATGGCTCAACTAATGCAATGCACCCAAAAGCAGACTCTCCTTTCTGGTTGGACAAGCCAATTCGATTGCATATCGTTCAACAGATGCTCCGTTTTCAATCGCTATATGGAACTAATATGCAACATGCATTGATTCACCACTCTTTAGTGAAAAAGATTCTTAAAGAAGGGAAATTATTCCATTCTCCTTATCCTGATTTCTATACTATGAATGCTTTTTTCTTAGAAGCGGAACGGGTTCTTGTCTATCCTAAAGAAATCGTTGTAATCGGAATTACCTCAAAGTCACATGGGTATTATTTCTTCAATAACCGAGAACAAGAAGGAGTTGATTTCTTAAATATTACTAGCGAAATGCGCGAAGTTCCTAATATCCAAGGACTCGCACTTCCTGGATCTGGATTGACTTTCTGGCTAGCTTCAAATGAAGTTTTGAAAAAATTTTTCCCGTTCGAAAAATACAGACTTCACTCAGATTATTACCAAATATATAGAAGAAATCATATTAACAACGTATTGCACAATTTTTTAGATAACAAAACTAAATATAGACATGAGTTTTCAAAATTAATGCACCATCTGACTTTATCTGAAAAAGTCTCTACAGTTTATCCTACTCTAGCCAAAATTCAATTTAAAAAAATGATCCCCAACATTCTGAAAAAAATCATTAAGAAAGTGTTGCACAGGCTCAAAAAAACTACTACTGTTACTACTGCTACTGCATCGCCTCTTCCGAGCGTTCAGGGACTCTATCCTATAGGATCTTCTGAGGCTCATCCAATTGAGGGAAAATATCAGAACATTATGGAAATTTTCGACCAGATATTGCCCATAGATTGCGCATGATATTTTCTGTACTGCTTCCCACTCGTAATGGATTGCAATATTTAAAATATGCCATCGCTTCGGTCCTAGGGCAAAATTATGAGAACTGGGAGGTTATTGTCTCCGATAATGCTTCTGAAGAGGATATTGCAGGCTATATCCGCTCTCTCAATGAGTCTCGTATTAAATACACCAGAAGCGAAGAATTTCTTTCAGTTACGGAAAATTGGAACCGTTGCCTAGAACAAAGCCAAGGTGATTATTTAATCATGCTGGGAGATGATGACATTATCTTAAAAAATTATTTTCAAATAATGTCGCGCCTGCTTTCTTCTTATCACAGACCCGCTCTTATCTATGCAGATGCCTTTTTATATGCGTATCCAAAAGTATTACCTCATGCACCTAATGGACTTTTTCAACCTTTTGGTTCTTTAACAGGATGCCTCAAAAGGAGGTTCCTTTTTTCTTAGACCTTAACATCCGGTATAGGCTTGTCAAACTGCTTTTAAAATTTCAAATGAGTTTTGGAACTCATATGCCTCATGCTTTAATCTCTCGCGATCTAGTAGAAAAGGTCAAAAAAAAAGGAAAATTTTTTCATTCCCCCTATCCTGATTTTTACGCAATGTGTGCCCTATTTCTAGAGGCTGAACAGATTCTAATTTACCCTAAAGAACTTGTTGTGATTGGCATTTCGACAAAGTCACATGGCTATTATTTTTTTAATCAAAAAGAAGAAGAAGGAGTTGATTTTTTAAATATTCATCATGAACTAGCCGAGGTTAAAACAATCCGCTCGATTTTATTACCCGGCTCAGGAGTAGCCACATTTTGGCTTGCTGCGATGGAAACTTTGAAAAACCATTTTTCTTTAGAAAAATATGGGTTAAAACTTGAATACCAAAAATACCGACAAGAACAGATTAGACATGTATTGCGCAATTTCTTGCATAAGAAAGGGAAATATACAACTGAATGCTATCAATTACTTAAGCAGCTTTCTAGAAAGGAAAAAATAGGATTTTTCTATCCTGTTTTGCTCTGGTTTACTTTGAAACAAAAAGTGCCAAAAACAATTAAGCATCAATACCGAAGATTATGTTCTTCCTCAAAAAAAACTGTTCCATCCACAAAAACATTTGCCAATGCCGCGGAAATATACGAACAAATTTTACCTATCGATTGTTTTTCTAGCATTTTAAATTAAATTAGAAGAAACTCTATACAATGAAACTTTCAGTCGTCATTCCTACTCGTAATCGCCTAGAGCTTTTAAAAAAAGCTGTTATTTCTGTTCTTGAGCAAAAAGATGATAATTGGGAATTAATTATTTCTGATAATGCATCTACAGAAGATATTCAAGGTTATATCAAAAATTTAAATAATCCTCGTATTAAATATTTCCGGAGCGAAATTTCTCTTTCTATTACTGAAAGTTGGAACCGATGTATCGATCAAAGTACTGGCGATTATCTGCTCATGATTGGTGATGATGATATCCTTTTGAAAAATCATTTTCAAATCATGCGGAAGCTGTTGGAAAAATATGACCATCCTGAACTGATCTATTCTAATGCCTATTTGTATGCCTACCCTGGTGTCTTGTCTCTTTTTCCCAAAGGAGTTTTCCAACCTTTTGGATCCTTATATGGTATGCCTAAGAAGGAGTTCCCTTTCTGGTTAGATTTGGAATGTAAACAAAAACTTGTTCAAGAAACTCTTGGGTTTAGATCGATTTATTCTACTAACATGCAACATGTTCTTATCAAGCGCTCACTATTCGAAAAAGTAAAAAGAAATAATCAATTTTTTCATTCCCCCTATCCTGATATTTATGCAATGAGCGCTTTGCTTATGGAAGCTTCGCGCATTTTAATTTATCCTAAAGAATCCGTGGTCATTGGCATTAGCTCTAAATCTCATGGCTGCTACGCGATTAATAGAAATGAACAAGCAGCGATGGACCTACTTAATATAAAAAATGAAATGAGCGACATTTCCAGTCTCAAAAAAGTTGTGTTGCCTGGTTTTATTGTCTTTACTTATTGGCTTGGGACAATCGAACTATTTAATTTATATTTCCCTCTGAAAAAATATGGACTTTTTCTCGATTACAAAATCTACCGTAATGAGCAGATAAATTATATTCTCTACTATTATCTGTCGGATAAAAATAAATATAAAAATGAATTTAAATCCCTGATGAAAAAGCTTAAATTTTCGGAAGTATTATCTACTATTATTCCCAGGTTATGGTTCGATTTTATAGATAAGTCCGGTTTAACAAAAAAATTCCTCTGGATTTTCCGTCCTAAAAAAGCGCAAATAGTCCCTGAAACGACGAGTTATACTCCGCTCAATCCTCCTCCGGGATATATAATGCCTGATACTGAACCTAATCCATTTTCAACTATTTTAGAAGTTTTCCAAAAAGTAGAAGCAGTAGATTGCACTTGAAAGGTTGTATGAAATTTTCCTCAATGAGTTTAGAAGGAACACGTCTTTTAGAACCAGATCTTTTTATCGATGAAAGAGGCTATTTTGCCCGAACGTTTTGTAGAAATGAGTTTCAGACACAAGGATTAAATACACATTGGGAACAGACAAGCATATCCTTTAATCATAAAAAAGGGACATTACGGGGGATGCATTTTCAACTTCCTCCCCATGGAGAAATTAAACTTGTTAGATGTATTCAAGGAACAATTTTTGATGTCATTATCGATCTGCGACCTCATTCCCCTACTTATAGAAAATGGGAAGGTGTGATTTTATCTGCTAAAAACCGACAGACATTATACATTCCAGAGGGTTTTGCCCATGGCTTTCAGACTTTGGAAGACAATACAGAAGTTTTCTATCAAATTTCAGCTCCCTTTATCTCACACTTAGCTTCAGGAGTACGATGGGATGATCCCATGTTTTCTATTCCCTGGCCTTTGCAAGTGACCGTTATTTCTGCAAAAGATCAACAATATCCTTACTTATGAAAAAAAAAATCTTAGTAACTGGAGCAACTGGGTTTATCGGACGGCATTGCCTGCCTCTGCTAAAAGAAAAGGGATATGAAATTTATGCTTTATATTCTAAAAAAACACCTTTTGCCACAGATTATATTACTTGGATTTATTGTGACCTTTTAAATCCCATTTCTATAAATAGTTTATTTCAATCCATTTCAGTTTCACATCTTTTGCATTTTGCCTGGTTTGCCATTCCCGGTGCTCTTTGGAGCGCTAAAGAAAATCTAGAATGGGTGCAATCGAGCATTGCCCTTCTTGAAGCTTTTGCTGCACAAGGTGGAAAAAGAGCAGTTTTATCAGGAACATGCGCTGAATATGATTGGAATGCACTTGAGTTTTCGGAAAAAACCCCTTGTATTCCAAACACTCTTTATGGCATCTCCAAACTTAACCTTTGTTTAAAATTGCAAAATCTCTCAATGCAATTAAATTTTAGCTATGCCTGGGGAAGGATTTTTTATCTTTATGGGCCGTATGAATACCCTCAACGACTTGTCCCTACCATTATAAAAGGACTACTTAAAAAAGAATTGATTCCTTGCTCTCAGGGCACTCAAATTAAAGATTTTCTCTTCGTAGAAGACGTTGCTGATGCCTTTTTGGCCTTATTAGATAGCGATATAACCGGGCCTATTAATATTGGCTCTGGCCATGGAGTATCTTTAAGACAAATCATCCAAAAAATCACAGATCAATTAGGTGGCGAAGAATGGATTCAGTTTGGGACACGTCAAAGCATCCAAAAAGAGCCTGATTGTTTAGTCGCCGATATCTCAAGATTAAAAAACGAACTACGATGGACGCCTAAAAACAGTCTTGAAACAGGGATTTTTCAGACAATTAAATGGTGGAAGAACCAATTACTTACAAATTATCCTCAAGTAAATGCAGCTGCTGATAATGTTTGAGTTCATCTCTGAGTTGGGCGGCGTCCTCAAAACGCAGCTCTTTGGCCGCTTGGCGCATCTGCTTTTCGCACTGTAAAATTTTTGCATTGAGTTCTTCTTTGGAAAGATAGAGCGGTTTCTCCTGCGCTTTGGGAGTGGGTAGCACATCTCCAAAAGATTCCAAAAGGGCTTCGATTTTTTCTCTTTTTGCACTGGTGGGCACAATGCCATGCTTTTCATTGTAAGTTTGCTGCTGGATCCTTCTGCGGCCGGTAATCGCAATCGCACTTTGGATGCT
Organism: uncultured bacterium; assembly: GCA_964569185.1. Taxonomy (GTDB): domain Bacteria; phylum Chlamydiota; class Chlamydiia; order Chlamydiales; family Rhabdochlamydiaceae; genus DATIJP01. Next base: position 811 of record CAZMTP010000007.1, on the reverse strand, counting down.
TTTGGTCAGCTGATCGGCATACATCACCACTCTTCCTTCCACATTGCGTGCGGCTCTACCACATGTTTGGATGAGAGACGTCTCACTGCGCAAAAAACCCTCTTTATCCGCATCTAAAATCATCACAAGCGATACTTCCGGCAAGTCAAGGCCCTCACGCAGCAAATTAATACCCACTAAAACATCAAAGATGCCGCGCCGCAGATCATTGATAATCTGAACCCGTTCTAAAGTATCGATATCGGAATGGAGATATTTTGCTTTAATGCCGATCTCTTGCAAATATTTGGAGAGATCTTCAGCCAATTTTTTTGTCAGCACGGTGACCAGCACGCGGCCTTTTTTCTCTGTCTCTTTGGCAATCTCCTCTAGACAATCGTCCACCTGATTTGCCGCTGGTTTGACTGTGATCTCAGGATCTAACAGTCCTGTGGGGCGGATGATCTGTTCTACAATATCACCGCCCGCTTCTTGCACTTCCCAAACGCCCGGTGTTGCCGATACATAGATCACCTGATGCATGCGGGCATAAAATTCTTCAAATTTTAAGGGCCGGTTGTCAAAGGCTGAAGGGAGCCGAAATCCAAATTCCACTAGCGCCTGTTTCCGGGCATTGTCCCCATTGTACATCGCATGGACTTGCGGCAGGGTCTGATGCGATTCATCGACAAAAAGAAGAAAATTTTTAGGAAAATAATCTAATAAGCAGGGTGGCGGCTGTCCTGCTAATCTTCGACTGAAATGGCGCGAATAGTTTTCAATGCCTTTGCAAAATCCAATCTCTCGGATCATTTCAAGGTCATAGGTGGTG
>CAZMTP010000006.1:3941-41422 GCA_964569185.1 uncultured bacterium | reverse complement strand
CTTAAGCGGCAAGACCTAGCTGCTTAAAATCTGCCGGGGTTATGCAACACACCCATGACGATACAGTATTTTTAACCTCTTCTTCTAATGTCAATACAGTACGACAGGAATTAGAATTATATATCGGACTTAGTTATGAATTCTTAGATTGTTACTATTACTTTAGTTTAGAGGCTGGGTATGAATTTCAAGTCTGGTGGAATCAGAATATGATCCGTTGGTTCAATGATATCACATATGTGGCTACCCCTCAAGGCAATCTTTACCTTCAAGGTCTAATAATTACATTTAAAGTTGGATTTTAATAATTAAATTAACTTAATTAAGTTAATAACAGTTAATTAATTATTCTATTATTTTAGTTTATGTTATTAATAAGATTATGGGAACCCATAATAAGAGTAGAGCCCTATTGGTCTTACTCTGCACCTATTTATTCTTCTCTGTCTTACCTTGTTTCTCACAAGGCTCTAAGACTGAATTTTTTACACAAAGTTATGCACGCTACGGACCTGAGCCTCCTGAGGAAGTAGAAGAAGACCCTTATTTTCCGATTCTGGGTGAAAACACTTTAGAGGAGGCGCCATTTTTTGAGGAGGAAGAGGTCTATCCATCTTCTAGCTTCGTGGATCCAGACAGTCTTTTTGATTTCTCTTTAGAGATGGCTCTGGAGAGCTGCGATGACTGTGAAGAGGAAGAAGAGTTAGAACCTTGTTCTTCAGTGAACATGCACTGTCAAGTAATGACCTCTGGCTATAACGCGCCTGCGCCCTTTGACCCTGTGTGTCTGCAGGATTTTTTGTTTTGGGCAAGTTTTCTCTATTGGGATGCGACGCAATGTTGTATGGACATTGCTCTTACATCTCCTTTTACAATTAGAAACGATGTGTGTGGCAATAGTTGGACCGATGGAAAAATGGTAAACATGGATACCAGCTTTCAACCAGGATTTGCTGTGGGAGCTTCCTATATTTTGCCTTGTTATGATGATTGGGATATATCGGCTGAATATATCCATCTTCACTCTAAAAACACAAAGTCAGCTTTTGAATCAGCGGATGGCTTTCTTTATGCGCGCTGGATCCAACCCAATTTGATCTCCAATAATGCCTCTAGCTTTATTCACGATTGTTGGGATCTTGATTTTAATGTGTTGAATGTGGAATTGGGACGTCGCTGTTACATGGGATGTCGGTTTATTATTAGACCCTATATTGGATTGGCAGCTGCTTGGATCAACCAGAAACTCAAAGGAGAAATGGATCTACTGTTTCCCACTCCGTTTACATTGCATGTTTCGGATAGAAGTAGCTCTTGGGGTCTTGGGCCACGATTAGGAATCAATGGCAATTGGTATTTAACCTACTGTTTTAGTATTGCAGGTAGAGTGGCAGGCGATATTTTATTTACCCATTATCATTTAAAATTGAATCAGCATGCGACCAATAATAGTACTATTTTTGCCCACACTTCCAATACATTAAATACACTAAGACAAGAACTAGAGTTGTACCTGGGAGTAAGTTATGAGTTTTTAGATTGCTCTTATTATTTCAGCCTAGAAGCTGGATATGATTTTCAGGTCTGGTGGAATCAAAATATGATCCGTTGGTTTAATGACACAAGTTTTATCTGTGCCCCACAAGGCAATCTTTATCTACAGGGACTTCGCGTTACTTTCAAAATGAGCTTTTAAAAAAAGATTGAAAGAATAGCTTACCATTCAATAAATTAAGCTAATTTCAAGTTGAATTTTTGCGTGAATATATTTATTCGCCTTTTAGTAATTTTCATTATTCTTGCAGGGCAAGGTTACACTGAGACTTTGCCGAATGCTGCGAATTGTGCCATGGGTAGTAGCGGCGGTACAGGTCCCACAGGCCCGACAGGTCCTACGGGTCCTAATACCGGAACTACTGGACCCACGGGTCCAACAGGACCAACAGGACCTACAGGGCCAACCGGCGATACGGGACCTACAGGGGATACTGGACCGACTGGAGTGACAGGTCCGACGGGACCGACTGGTCCAACAGGTGTAACAGGTCCGACAGGAGTCACTGGTCCGACTGGTCCTACAGGCCCAACTGGTCCGACCGGTCCTGGCATTACAGGACCTACAGGTCCCACAGGCCCAACTGGCTCAACTGGTCCGACCGGTCCTGGCATTACAGGACCTACAGGTCCCACAGGCCCAACTGGCTCAACTGGTCCGACCGGTCCTGGCATTACAGGACCTACAGGTCCAACAGGGCCAACTGGTGTTACAGGTTCAACTGGTCCTACAGGAGTTACAGGACCCACTGGCTCTATAGGTGCTACAGGTCCCACAGGACCAACTGGAGTCACCGGCCCAACGGGGGTTACTGGACCAACAGGTCCAACAGGAGTCACAGGTCCGACAGGATCAACTGGTCCGACCGGTCCTGGAATTACAGGACCTACAGGCCCTACGGGTCCTACTGGTCATACAGGTGTGACAGGTCCAACAGGATTAACAGGTCCCACAGGTCCGACAGGATCAACTGGTCCGACTGGTCCTGGCATTACAGGACCTACAGGTCCCACAGGTCCGACAGGTCCAACTGGTCCGACTGGACCTGGTATTACAGGACCTACAGGTCCTACGGGACCAACTGGTCCTACAGGAGTGACAGGTCCAACAGGAATCACTGGTCCCACAGGTCCGACAGGATCAACTGGTCCGACTGGACCTGGCATTACAGGACCTACAGGTCCAACAGGTGTGACAGGACCAACGGGCCCTACAGGGCCTGGTATTACAGGACCTACAGGTCCTACAGGTCCGACAGGACCAACAGGAGTGACTGGATCGACTGGTCCTACAGGCCCAACTGGTCCTACAGGTGTGACAGGTCCAACAGGGGTGACAGGCCGCACGGGACCGACAGGTCCAACCGGCCCAAAAGGAAGCTTTTCAGTTGATTTTGGTTTTGCATTTGTTAATGGAGTTGTGGGAGGAACCACAGTAAATACTGGGAATAATATTGGTTGGACATCTTTAATCAATAGACCTGCAGGATCTAAATTGAGTCTAGTTGCTGGAGGAAATACGGCGTCTGGCGGGGGTATCTTAGTGAATGATACTGGACTGTATCAGGTCAATTTTGGTTATTCTACAACAGCGACAAACTCTGCATTTCAAGTACAAGTCACTGGTGTCACAAATGCAGCACAATATGTAGTAGAAACAACAGCAGCTAATACTTTAATTAGTGGATCAATGATTTTTTTTCTTTCTGGGAACCCGCCTTTTACTATTGCAGCTAATAATATTTCAGGAGGTAACAGAATACTCAATGATAGGGCAGCAGGTACAGGGGTGGCTGCGTATATGACAATCGTTAAACTACAATAGGGGACTTATGTTCATTCTATTTTTTGTCTTAATCTGTTTGCAAATGTGCCCCGTCTTAGCAGAGTCCAAGAAATATCAATTGTCTGTATGTGCTATTTTTAGAAACGAATCTAAATATCTAAAGGAATGGATTGAATATCATCGATTGGTCGGAGTCGATCATTTTTATTTATATAACAATAATAGTAGAGATAACTATGTAGCCAACCTTAGGCCTTACGTAGACAAAGGAATCGTGACACTTATTCAATGGGCTGATTGTATCGATATAGAAAATGAAAATAATACTTTTATCTGGGCATTAGGCACACAGATCCCTGCTTATGAAAATGCTTTAAAAAGATATGCCATTAAGGAAACAAATTGGCTTGTTTTTCTTGATGTGAATGAATTTTTAGTTCCTGTCCACTCAGATAAAATCATCGATATATTGGAACAATACAAGCAATATGCAGGGGTTACCTTTGTCACTGATTTTTTCGACGCCTCAAGAGCAGAGGTGTTTCCGAGAAAAACATTGGTTATTGAAACGTTAGATCTTATTGGGCCTGAAATTAATCCTGAAAAAGAGGTTGTTAAGACAGTGTTTAAACCGACACAGTGCAAATATTTTTCTTGGCCCCCCTATGAGTTTATCTTTAAGAATCTTCAAATATCGCATCCTCTTAAAAAAGGAGAGTTGCGAATCAATCGTTATATGAATCGCAGCAGCTGGAGTCTTTTTTTTGGAAAAACAAAAACTAGGCTTAATATCGATAACCGTTATTTATCTCAGGAAGAAACTGCAGAATTGTTAAATGCAGATTACACCTTTGAAGATAAGGAGCAGGCAATCTTTCGTTTTGTGCCTGAATTACGTAAACGAATGCATTTCTCTCCAAACTAATGAAAGTACATTACTAATATCTTGCCTATCCTGCCGCACTGCGATCCTGCTCATCTTGTTCTCCGAAAAAAATAAATAGGATGAAAAGATCGCTAAGGCGGCAGGATAAGCAGGATACTTTTAACTTAAATGGTAAAAAAAAACTTGTTGGTAATTCTTTTTTAGATTCTACTGGATCTTTGTTGATTTTTTTTAAAGAACTGAACCTTTTAATCATCAGCCCAAGTTGGGTTTAGTTCATCTAAAAAAACAAATTTGGGTTGGAAGTGGTGGTGAATGTGAAAAAAGTAGCCGTTCTCTTTTTTACGTTTTTTTCCTTTTTAAACCTGTCGGCCTCCGACATTATGTGGTCCAGTCCTCCAACACAGATTTCAGGTATGTCGGTCAATGCTACAGAACCAAGCATTGGCATGGACTCCAGTGGAAATGCGATAGCGCTCTGGCTGGAAGGGGGATTTGTTAAAACAGCCTCTCATTCTGTGATGGGCAGCTGGGGATCTACAACAACACTTTCTGGTTCCGGAGCTACATCTCCAAAATTAGCTGTTGATGCTAATGGAGATGCTGTTGCTGTTTGGATTGAAAATAATATGGTCCAATCTTCATTTCAAGCATCAGGGGGGTCTTGGGGGACTTCCGCGACAGTCTCAGGTTCTACCGCCTCCGATCCTCAAGTCACGATCACCACTGGTGGAGACGCCATAGCTGTTTGGGTGAGAAGCAATGTGATTGAATCTGCAACAAAGCCTTTTGGAATGGCATGGGGTATTGTAGCGACTGTTTCGGGAAATAGTTCAGATAATCCTCATATCGCAGCTGGAAATGATGGAACTATTATTGCTGTGTGGCATAGTAGCGCTTCTGGAGATGCAGTATTGTCTTCCTCTTACACCGTTGGGGGAGTATGGAGTGCATTGCCATTGACAGTTGCATCTGGAACCCCTCACCATGGCAATTATCCACATGTTGCAGTCGATGCTAATGGCAATGCTCTTGTTATCTTTTTTCAATATGATGTATCAGGTTCTGTCTATTCAAATGTCGTTGCTGCGGTCGCTGCAATGCCAAATGGTATGAGCTGGTCCACTCCTATTATTCTTTCTCCAAGTGGAGATGTGAATCCCGCATTGTTAGAAGCGCGTGTCGCATTTGATTCGATTGGAAACGCAGTGGCTTTTTGGTCCAATTCTTTCAATGGACAAACTTATCAATTTGAAACGTCCACAATTCAAATAGGGCAAAACTGGAGCGATATCGCCGATATAAGCACCAGTTTATATGCTTTTAAAGGCAATGTGGCGGTTGCTTCATCGGTGAATACAGTGGCAGCCTTTATGGCTTTTGACAGTATGAATATTACTATTCAATCTGCTGAGTCCAATATTAATGATACAAGAGGAAATTTCTGGTCTGTGCCTCAAACAATTTCCACAGGGACTAATAACAAAGATCCGCATGTGGGAGCGACCCTTTTAGGTACTACAATCAATGCCGCAGCCGTTTGGGAAGCATTTGATGGCATGAATACAATCATCCAAGCTGTGACGGGCACCAAAAGCGCTGTGCTAGCACCCTCTATGCCTATGGTGTCGCAAAGTTCTACAGATTTTGGAGTGTTGACTGAATATTTCAATACGCTTAGCTGGATGGCCAGTTCCGACCCAAATCTTTTTGCTTATGTGATCTATCGCAATGGGGTATTTATTGACCGCATCGATTCTAGCATGACATCATATGTTGACCATAATGCAGTCCAGAACGGATCTGTGACTTACGGAGTGGCAGCGCTTGATACTGAAGGATTTCAAAGTCAGACTGTGAGTGTAAGTTTTCCTTAAAAGAATCATTTAAGAGGTTATATCATGAATAAACTACTCTTTTCGTTGATTACAGTTTTTTCCTGTTCGATATTAACGTGCGCGGATGTGCAGTGGGTATTTCCACCCACTACGCTATCCAATACCAACCTAAACAGCTCCGACCCGCAAATTGGGATTGATACAAGTGGAGACGTAGTGGCTGCGTGGCTTGAAAATGGCCTTGTTAAAGCCCGTTCAAAACCGGCCAGTATGAGTTGGGGGACAGCAGTCACTTTATCCAATGCCAACGCATCTGCTCCGCGGCTTGTGTCAGATTTAAGTGGAAATGCAACCGCTATTTGGCTGGAAGCAGGAGTTGTAAAAGCCGCCACAAAAACATTAAGCGGCAACTGGAGCTCTGTGACTAGTTTGTCTAATAGCGGAGCTTCTTCGCCAGCTTTGGGAATCAATCCTGATGGGGATGTAGTGGCCGTCTGGGCAAGAAGCGGCAGTGTCCAAGCGAGGATTAAATTATCTGGAGCAAGTTGGCAAGCAACGCAGACCATTAGCGCCACTGCTGCTGCCTCTCCTTCTGTAGGATTAGGAGGCACAGGTGCAAATAAAAGGGCTGTGATTGTGTGGCATAATCCATTAGGCTCGATTAATGCGGTCTATTCTTCTACAAGGCTAGTGGCCTCTGGAACCTGGTCAAGCGGTCTTGTGATTTCAGATCAAAGCCATAATGCCGCCTACGCTACTGTAGCTTTAGATGTTAATGCTAATGCCACAGCAGTTTGGTATAGTTATGACGTAAATAATTCAATCTATTCCAGTGTGGTTGTCCAATCTTCTGAAAGATCGGCGCTGCTTGGGACTTGGGATCTACCTGCCTCTCTATCAGCCCCTGGAATCCGCAATCCTGCAACCTTAGTGTCTAAGGTCGCTTATGATGCTTTTGGGAATGCAGTGGCCCTTTGGAATACCTCTTATGATGATATGAATTATAGCCTTGAATCATCAGTAAAACCATTAGGAGGAAATTGGATCGCCTCAACAAAACTTTTCGATCCTAATTTGTATGCCTATTCTGCAGACATAGCGGTCAGCGCCTTTGGAGATGCATTGACACTTTATATGCTGGATAATGGTATCTCATTGCTCATACAGTCTTCAGAAGCTACCGTTTCTGGATTTACAAATAATGTATGGCACGCGCCACTCAATCTTTCTCAAAATGCGCTTAATGGATATCCCAAAGTAGCCGCTACATCCACAGGAAATGCGATCCATGCTGCAGCTATCTGGATCAGCAATTCCAATTCTATAAATAATATTATTCAAGCCTCAACAGGAACAAAAAACTTATTGCTTCCTCCCTCTAATTTAATGGTGGCGGAGAATTTCAATAATTTCTCTCTTTTTAATGAGTATTTCAATACTCTGACTTGGAGCGCTAGCACCGATCCCTCTGTTGTAGGCTATCTTGTTTATCGCAATGGAACACTCCTTGCACAAGTCGATGCAAATACTCTGCAATTTGTAGATGATAATAGAGTGCATAATGCATCAGTGACTTATGGTGTTGCAGCATTTAATAAACAAAATGAACAAAGCCAGATCATTACAGTAAGCTTTCCTTGACACTACGTCTTAAGGGGGATTGTTTCTAATCCCCCTTTTCTAGAATAGCCATAGTTGCTAGACTCATCAGACAAAAAGGTCTTTATGCGTTTTTGTCTTTTTCTTTTATTTCTTTGCTCTCTTTATGCAGAAGAAAGACAGAAAATCTGTCTTAATATGATTGTCAAAAATGAAAGCCAAGTGATCCGCCGCTGCTTAGATTCTGTCAAAGAAGCGATCGATTACTGGGTGATTGTGGATACGGGATCCACAGATGGAACTCAAGAGATCATCAAAGAACATCTCAAAGATATTCCTGGAGAGCTGTATGAGAGGCCTTGGAAGAATTTTGGAGAGAGCCGCACAGAAGCGTTTGAACTAGCTAAAGGCAAAGGGGATTATCTGCTCTTCATGGACGCAGATGACCTGCTTGTATTCGAACAAGAGCCGCAATTTCCAAAACTCACGCATGACCTTTATAGCATGTGGCGCGGCATCCCAGGGTTTACCTATTTAAAGCCACAACTTGTAAAGGCCGATTTGCCTTGGAAATGGGTAGGGGTGACCCATGAATATTTAGATTGCGCAGAACCTCATACATCTGAGCTATTGCCCTTGGTAAAATATCTGTCTGGAGATGGAGGCGCGCGTGCTTCTGATCCCAAAAAATTCTGGAAAAATGTGAAACTGCTTAAAGCGGCTCTTAAAGAAGACCCAAAGAATGCACGTCATATGTTTTACCTTGCAGAAAGCTATCGCGATGCAGGAGAGAAAGGAAAAGCTCTGGAATGTTACCAGAAACGGATCGATATGGGGGGATGGGAAGAGGAGATTTTCTGGTCAAAATTACAAATCGCACATCTCTTGCGCAGGATAGGGTTGCCTTCTACTCTCGCAGCAGAATGTTATATGCATGCATTTAGTTATCGTCCTCATCGTCCCGAGTCTATCTATTACCTTGCAGAACTCTATAATCAAGAAAAAAAATATGAGCTGGCCTACCATTACTTAAAAATGAAAGAGTCGGTGCCTCGGCCCTTTCAAAAGGATGCCCTCTTTAATGAAGACTGGATTGAAGAATATGGACTGCTTTTTCAATTGTCGATCTGCGCTTATTATACCAATCATTACCAAGAGTCCTTGGATGTTTGCAATACACTGCTTTCTATCCCACATCTGCCTGAAGAGTGGCGCAAACAGGTAGAAAACAATCGCGCATTTCCTATCGCTAAACTGTTGCCTAAAGAAGGAGACTAACTCAATATGAATGATCAGCCTAGCCAACCCCCTAAGACCCATATGGAAAGTGTGGTCTCAGAAAATTGGTTCGTAGCGGCAGAAAATGTCAAGAAAACAGCACACCAGTTCATGGAACAGATTGAAGGATGGTGCTCGGAAAAAAAAGCAGATATTTTGATTGATATCATTTCAAAGATGCGGCCTGAAGTCATTGTTGAGATAGGCGTTTGGGGAGGAAAATCCCTTGTGCCTATGGCCTGTGCATTGAAGGCCAACAACCAGGGCATTATTTATGGCATTGATCCTTGGGACAGTACTGAATCGATCCGCTGGGTCATGAATGAATCTAATCTAGCCTATTGGAGCCGCGCAGACCATCAGGCTGTCAAACAACGACTGATCAATAATCTTGCTCAATTTGACCTGCAAAATCAGGTCAAACTGATCCAATCAACATCTGAAGATGCTGCGCCTATTAATGAAATCGATCTATTGCATATCGATGGCAACCATTCTGAACAAACCTCCTATTTGGACGTAATAAAATGGGTCCCCTTAATGAAAAGCGGTGGTTTTATTATCTTCGATGATATGAGCTGGTACGAAAATAATCATTTTACAACGGCACGCGCTGTAGAATGGTTAAACCAACAGTGTATTAAATTTGCAGAATTTAGTGATGATTGTATTTGGGGGATTTGGATAAAATTATGAAGAAAGCTTGCATTCTCATTTGTATTTTTTGTTTTTCCTATCTTTTTAGTAATGATTCCAAAGTGGATGATTTGAAGCGGCAGGTCTGTTATTTCCTTCCCAGTTTGCATGGATGGTGTACAGAAGAAAAAGCAAGCAATTTCATTGATCTAGTTCTGGAAGTCAAACCCAAGGTCTGTGCTGAGGTAGGGGTATATGGAGGATCCTCTCTTTTTCCAGTGGCCATGGCTCTAAAATTTTTAACATCAGGAGTCGTCATCGGGATCGATGCTTGGGACCGTTTAGAATGTATTAAATATTTCGATGCCATCCACGACATGGTCAATTTAAGCTGGTGGGGAACAGTAAATTTATATCATGTCTATAACTGCTACTTAAATATGATTAAGACGCACATGTTAGATACTTACTGCATCACTAAAAAAATGCACTCTTTCAAAGCAGCCATGGAGTTAGATAATATGTCCATCGACATTTTGCATCTTGATGGCAATCGCGCCGAAACGATCTCTGCCAAAGAGGTAGAACTCTATTTGCCTAAAGTAGTGTCGGGTGGTTATATCTGGCTCACTGATTCTTTGTGTGGAGAAAAACAGCTTGCTGTAGACCTTCTTATGGAAGCTTGTGATGTGATCAAGACCATAGACAATGGAAATTGTATTTTGTTTAAAAAGAGATAATTATGTTACGTAGACTGCTACTAATTTGCCTGTTTTTAAAAAGCCTCTGTTTTGCAGAAGAGATTGATTTAAGACGTTTCGAACGGTCACTCTATAGTCAAAATGGGGAAGATGGGGTCATTACTAAGATTTTTCAACATATCCGGCCAAATACAAAATTTTGCGTTGAATTCGGTGCATTTGATGGAGTGACTGGAAGCAATACCTATTTATTGCGATTGCAGGGTTGGAACACCCTTTTATTAGACCGTGCATTTGATATCCCCAAATACAATTTACATAAAGAGTTCATTACAGCTGAAAATATCAATGCACTTTTTGAAAAATATCAGGTGCCTTATGACTTGGATCTTTTATCGATTGATATCGATTACAATGACTTTTATATCTGGCAAGCACTCGATGAAAAATACCGGCCTTCTGTTGTGGTGATTGAATATAATGCGACCCATCCATCTTCAGAAGATAAAGTAGTGAAATACCGTCCCTATTTTAGTGGAGATGCTACCAACTATTTTGGAGCGAGCATCTTAGCGCTTTACCATTTAGGAAGATCAAAAGGATATTCTTTAGTCTATGCAGACAGCGCAGGAGTGAACCTGTTTTTTGTTCGTGACGATCTTCTTGAGGGATGTCCTGATTCTTTTAAAAATATCAATGATGTAGAAAAGCTCTACCATCTGCCCACTTATGGCAAAGGTCCTAATGGTGGCCATCGTCAAGACCCAAAAAATAGAGTCTATTTACGTTCCATAGATCTAATACATTGAGGTTTTTTTATGAAAAAAATTGGCATCATAATTCTTAGTTTTTTATTACCTATTTTTTCTTGGGGTGCGCTTCCGCCTCCCTATGATACAGTGGAGCTGCTTCCTTTCAATCCACAAGGCTGGTATATCAATGGGCCTTCTTTAGAATGGTTGATTAAAAGAGGCAATGTGAAAGTAGTGATCGAAGTGGGCTCTTGGCTGGGCCTATCCACGCGCCACATTGCGAAGACTTTGCCTGATGATGGGGTGATTTATGCTGTCGATCATTGGATGGGGTCTCCTAATGAAGATAATAGCGTTTTTGATATTCCTAATCTCTATCGTCAGTTCCTATCAAATGTGATCCATGAAGGACTCACACATAAGATTATTCCTGTAAAAATGTCTAGCCTTGATGCAGCCGTCCATTTAAAAAATATAAAACCAGATCTTATTTATATCGATGCCACGCATGATTATAACTATGTGTTGCAAGATCTAATCCGTTGGTATCCTTTTGTCAAAGGGCACGGCACCTTGTGTGGAGATGATTATTATTGGGGATATGAGAATACAGTTAAACGAGCCGTAGATGAGTTTGCAGAAGTGCATGACCTAATTGTCCATACAGATGGATGGATGTGGTACCTGGAGGAAAGATAGGCATGCGCTGGGTCATTTTCTTCGCCCTACTAGTAAGATGTTCTTATGTTTTTGGGGAGCTTTATTATGAAGGCACAAGTACATTCAGAGGTTATGGTGGAGCAAATCTTAATTTTTTGGTGCAGCTGCTTCCCTATAACCCTGTCATAGTGGAAGTGGGCGCCTATTGCGGTGCAGAAACGGCCCGCGCCGCGCAGATTTGGCCCAGAAGCCAAATTCATGCTCTAGAACCCAATCCGCGTGCTTTTTCAGAGCTAGAAAAAATGGTGGCAGAGAAAAAGTTAGAGAATGTCAAAACTTACAATAGTGCAGTTCATGATCACGATGGAATGGCTCTTCTTCATCTTTATCGAGGGCCATTTGGAGAGGATCTGAGCTATGAACATGAAAGCTCTCTACTGCCGCTGGAGCATATTGATTGTCCCAAACTGGAAGTAGCCTGTTACACATTAGACCATTGGTGCCAACAAAATGGAATCCATAAGATCGATCTTCTGAGACTGGAGCTGGAAGGCAGTGAATTGCAAGTCCTTCAAGCCTCGCCAGAGATTTTGAAACATGTAAAAGTGATCTATGTGCAAACTTTTTTCTATCCCTACCGAGAGCAGACCACCAACTATTTTTTATTGAAAGATTTTCTCTATAAGGCGAACTTTGTTGTCCTTGCCCATTGGTATTCCCCAGGAGGGCGAGGCAATGCGATCTATGTGAGCCAAGAGCTATTTGATGCCTATTTTGTACGTTGTTTAGGTTTAGGCACAGGTGGATTAAGTTACCCATGATTTTGATCCTCTTATTATTTTCTTTTGCACAGTTGTTTGCGGTTTCCATTGAAGATTGCTTGCTGCCTGCAAAATATAAGTTAGGCATGCATCAGATGCCTGGCATCGACTTCATTTACATGATCAATTTGGATAAAAGACCTGAAAAATATGAGCACACAATGAATGTGCTGCGTCCTTATGGAATTTATCCCTATCGTTTTTCTGCGGTGAATGGCTGGAAATTAAGTTTTGAAGCGATCGATTCTTTGGGGGCGGAATATAAGGCAGGGGATCCCGAAGGGCCTATAACCTCTGTATTTCGCCATTATAATGACAAAGAATATATGAGCTTTGAAATCATGAAAGAAGAAGGGGTTTCTTACTATTGCCATTCAATGTCGCGTGGAGCGATTGGCTGCATATTAAGCCATCTATCTATTCTACAAGATGCTTACAATTCCGGTTATCAGCGCATTTGGATCATCGAAGATGATATCCGAGTGGTATCCGATCCCCATGAACTTTCTTCTTTAGCAGATACCTTGGATCGATTGGCGCCTGGTTGGGACGTTCTTTTTACCGATAATGAAAGCAAAGGCGGTGATGGCAGGCCTGCTTACTGTGGGGGAATCCGCCCTAGACCCAATGTCAAACTTCAGCCACATGGGTATTACACCTATCGTTACTATGTGAATGGAGATATCATGAAAATAGGACTACGATTTGGTTCCTATTCTATGATAGTGAGCCGCTCTGGCATAAAAAAAATTCTCGATTATTTTAAACAATATAAAATCTATTTTCCGTATGACATGGATTACTGCTTTGTGCCTGATATCAAGCTTTATCAGTGCACACGTGACATTGTCACCAATATTCCTGGCGGAATTTCAGATATAGGAACAGACCGATGAACACATTTATTTTTGCATTATTGATTTTTATCATTCATTTTGGGCCTCTAAAGGCAAACAACTATGAAGGCGTGGAACTTTTTAGAAATATGAGGCGCGTAGATCCTGAGTGGCTTGTCCAATTTCTCCCTTATAATCCGATCATATTTCAAGCAGGAGCCCTTTATGGAGCAGAGACAGCTCAAATAGCAAAAACTTGGCCTAAAGGGCGCGTGATTGCCTTTGAACCCAATCCCCATGCTTTTTTGTTACTGCAAAGGAAAATCTATAACGATCATCTAACAAATATCGAACCTTACAATTTAGCTGTAAGTGATTCCAATGGACTTGGCACTCTTCGTATTTGTTATGGAATACAGGGAAGAGACCCTGCATTTGAATATGCTAGTTCTCTGCTTCCTTTAACTAAAGAGATGGAAATTTACTGCCAAGGACCTAATATTTCTGTGCCTTGCGTGGTTCTAGATGACTGGTGTGTAGAAAATCGGATTGATCATATCGATCTTCTTTGTCTTGAGCTGGAAGGCTATGAATTGCAAGTGTTGCGAAAATCTCCCGAGATTTTAAAGACTGTCAAAGCGATTTGCATAAAAACGATCCGGCATCCGCATAGAGAAGGGATGACCCAATACAATGAATTAAAAAAATTCCTCGAAAGTTCTCAATTTGTTCTTGTTTCGCATTGGTATAAACCGGAAATTGAAGGCCATGCTCTTTTCTTGAGCCGCGAGCTTTTTGATGCCTATTTTAAAATGTCTTTGGGTATTTATTTGGACCGCTGAGTCTGAAGTATGAATTATGAAAGATGAAGGATGAAGGATGAAGGATGAAGTGAACTCATAATTCATAATTCATAATTTCTTCAATTACGGCGCGCTCACATCCGATTCGCCGCCAGAGATATTGGTGACAATATCGTAGTTCATCATATAGAGGTTAATTCCAGGGACAATAAAATAATCGATATCATAAGGGAAATAGACTTTATAAGTTTTAAAAAAATCCAATATCTTTTTCATTCCAGAGCGATTAACGACCATCGATGCAGAGCCAAAGCGCATGCCAATCTTTGTCATATGGGAATTTAAAGGAGTGCGATTGAGATAATATTGTAAGGGTTGCACCTGAAAATTAGGACGTGGGCGAATACAGGCGCAAGGGACAGGTTTTCCATCGCCTCCTTTAATCTCGCAATCGGTAAAAAGGACATCCCAATTAGGAGTTTCCGAATTTAGGGTATCTACATGCACTGAAATTTCATTAGGATCTCGCACGATTTTGATATCGTCTTCCATCACCCAAATCGTTTGGTACCCAGAATCGTAAGCATCTTGCAAAATTGACAAATGGCTCATAAGACAGCCAATAGCCCCTCTAGACAAAGAGTGACAATAGTAAGCCACACCGATCTCTTTCATCACTTCATAGCTATTGTATTCTTTGCCATCGGTATCGAGTCTAAACACTGTGGCAATGGGTCCAGGCGCCATTCCTTCTTGAAAAATAATGCCCAGATCATTGAGCGCTTGATGGCTCAATTGCCACCCATTGACTGCTGAAAAACGGTAAGGAGTGATATTGAAAGGTTCCAAAGCATCCATAGTACGCGCATATTTTTCTGTTCTTTTATCTAAGTTGATCACATAGACAAAATCAATAGCGCGCATGCTGTGGGAGCCCGATTTATTTACAGCTTTTTTGAAATAATCCTCTATCCCTCCAAAGAGAGGGAGCATAAAAAAAAGAAACACAACTCCTAAGCGGTTCATTTCAACTCCTTATAATTTGGCATCGCATTATCTGATTCACTGACAGCAATGTTTGTCACAATGTCTCTTGTACAGGCATAAATTTGAATATCTGGCACTAAAAAGTAGTCAATATCATAGGGGAAATAGACTTTATAAGTTTTAAAAAAATCTAACAGTTTTTTCATGCCGGTCCGTTTGACAATCATGGATGCAGAACCAAAACGCATACCAAGGTGTACAATGTCAGCAGTGAGCGGGATGCGCTTGCGATAATAGGAGAGCGGTTTGACCTGAAAATTGGGCCTAGGGCGAATATCATAAGAGGGAATCGGATTTCCATCGGGTCCTTTGACCTCGTTATCGGTAAAAAACAGATCCCAGTCAGGAGCTAAACGATTCAGAGAGTCAATCATGGAGGAAAGCTCATGCGGATCGCTCACCACTCGAATATCATCTTCAATGACCCAGATCACTTCATAGCCAGAATCATACGCATCTTGCAAAATGGACAGATGGCTCAGCAGACATCCTATCGAACCGCGTGAAAGAGAATGACAATAATAGGTTATCCCTACCTCTTTCATCACTTCATTGCTTTTATATTCGCATCCATCAGGATCATGACGAAAAACGGTCGCCACCGGCCCATGAGACATCCCTGGTTGAAATACAATGCCTAGTTCATTAAGTGCCTGATAGCTTAATTCCCAGCCATTGACGGCTGAAAAGCGATAGGGATGGATATCATAAGGTTGTAGGGCTTTGATGGTGCGGGCATACCGTTCTGGCCGCGGATCTAAATTTATCATGTAAATGAAATCGATATTCCGCATCGAATGGCCTACAGATTTATTTTCTGCTTTTTTAAAGTAGTCTTCGATGCCTGCATTTAAATTTGTAATCAAAAGCACAAGGAAAAAAAGACATTTAAACATGGTCACAGTATTTTCAATATAAGAAGATTTTTGTCTACCTGATTTTTATTCATTTTTTTCACTTGTGCCAATCAATTGAAATGATCAGAATGTAGCGAAATAATTCAACTCTCTAAAACTATGAAAACAGTGCTCTTATTTTTGCTTTTTCTGGTTTCGGTATTTGCGGATCAGAAAAAGATCTGTCTATCGATGGTTGTGAAAAATGATGAAGATCTCATTGTGAATTGTCTAGAGAGTGTTAAAGGCTTTATTGATTATATTTCGATCGCCGATTTAGGGTCTAATGATAATACTGTCCAGCTTATTAAAGAATTTATGGAACAACATGGAATTCCTGGAAAAATCCATCATTTCCCTTGGAAAAATTGCGGATTTAACAAGACTCAAGCGCTGCAAGCAGCCCAAAAAACATTAAGAGAATCTGGTTTTTATTTACCTGACTGCTATCTGCTTGTTTTAGATACACATATGAAATTAGAAACCGCAATGATTCAGAAGGAAAACCTGGCGAAAGAGGCCTATCTTGCACTTTATAAGATGACCCCATTTTCCAGTTATACACCCGTGCTACTTTTGGCCTCGCTGCCTTGGGAATCTGTAGGTGTTGCACAAGAATATTGGTCTTGCAAGGTTCCCCATACAACTGAAAAGTTAGGATACTGTTTTGTGCATAATCAAGAAAATGCTAGGCGCAAAAGGGCAAGAGCAGAACGTACGATTAAATTGTTGACACAAGGGTTAAAAACTGAACCTGAAAATCGACACTACTTTTTTGGCTTAGGAGAGGCTTTTAAAAGCTTAGAAAAATATCTGGATGCCATTTCATGGTATCGAGCCGCACTTGAAAAAGAAGAGGATAAGGAAGAGGTTTGGTATACAAAATATATGTTAGGGGAGTGCTATGAAAAATTAGGGCAATGGGAAGCGGCATTGCAATTTTATTTGGATGCTTATCAAGCTTTACCAGATCGGGCCGATACTTTACGTAAAATTGCCACTCATTACCGTTATCGCGGACAAAATGATCTCGCCTATCTTTTTGCCCATCATGCTTCGTTTATTGAGCCTAAACAGGAATGGATGTCCTTTATTTCTGACTCTCTTAAGTATGAAATTAACGAAGAAATTTCGATAGCAGCTTATTACACACCGTTTAGAGAAGAAGGGTTTTTTGCTGCCGATCAGATTTTATTGCAAAAAAATGCTCCTTGGAACCAGAAAGAACAGGCATTTAAAAATCTCTTGTTCTACATTCAAAACCTTAAAAATGCTGAATTTAAAAAAGTAGAGATTGACCTTCCTTTGATTCGAGAAGGAGAAGAGGCCTATTATAATCCAATGAACCCCTCGATTTATCGAACAGACCAAGGCTATAAGCTGATTTGTCGTGCCGTGAATTTCACTTTAAAAAATGGGGTTTACACCTCATTAGATCCAGAAGATGGTGTCATTAGAACACGCAATTTTCTGATCCATTACGATCAAGATTTTAAATTATTGAGCCAGAATGAAATTGTAGAGACAGCCCCACGGATGAAAGTGGAGCCTCTTTGGCGTATAGAGGGCTTTGAAGATTGCCGGCTTTTTGCCTTTGATCAGGGAGATTGGTTCACATGCACCACCTTTGACACCAACCCCACAGGCGTTTGCCAAATTTCTTTGTGCAAATTAGAAAATGAGCCAAAGGGGAAGCAGATCCAGGTAGAAAAGCTAGTCGCTCTCAAAGGACCAGATTCAAACCGTTATGAAAAAAATTGGCTGCCCTTTGTGAAAGAGAATCAACTGCTCATGCTCTACTCTTATATGCCTTTTATTATTAATAAACCGAATATTGAGACAGGGGAGTGGGAGCCGGTATTACAATATGAGCTAAATTTTGATTTTTCCCGTTTTAGAGGGTCGGCAGGGCCCATTCCATTTGACCGGGGCTACTTAGTGCTGATTCATGAAGTATTTATGCGCACAGAAAATGAACGCTGCTATTTGCACCGTTTTATCTATCTCGATCAAGATTTTATGATTAAAAAGATCTCACTTCCCTTTACCTTTCAGCATGTGGGGGTAGAATATTGTTGTAGCATGACCCTGGACCATACAGGGACTAAATTGATTATGCCTATTGGGATTGAAGACCGTGAGGCCTATCTCTGTACTATAGACCTTGATACGGTGAGAGCATTGCTTCAAGACCTTTAACAAGATATTTTCATGTATTTAATTATCCTGCCGCTTTAGCGATCTTTTCATCCTGTTTATTTTTTAAAGAGAACAAGATATGTAGGATCGCTAAAGCGGCAGGATAGACAGGATACTAACAATAATGATGCAAAAGTTGTATCTTTGTCTATTGGGCTAATTCCGGACTGTTTCCACAGGGACCATAGATTGTTTTAATGCTTTTTTATCGATTGTGGCAATCCAGATCTCTCTATCATCTTTTCCATAAGCGACATGAATCAATGGACCACAGATGACAAAGCCGCCTGGCATGATCACTCTTTTTTCATATTCAGACGGGGTATAAAACCCCTCTGCAATAATGGGAAAAGGAGAGATTTTAGTCATTTCAAAAGGGGGATCAGAAGAAAAGGTATAGGCGCCCATATAATAGTGCCACATCCCGTTGCCAAAAGAAGCTTCCGTAGCGGTGTAAATTCCTGAATGGAAGAAAGAGAGATATTCTCCTTCATCAAGAAGGGAAGGACCGCTGCCTCTTAATTCACCAAAATGCCAGTTGATTTTGCCTGTCGTTTGATAACAAGGATAACAATTTCCATCCATCAAATTGGGGTAGATCACTTCATGTGGATTAATGGTATAGGTCAATAGCACTGTATCTTCCCAGATAAAAGGTGACCAATTTTTCTGCCATAGTCGACTATAATATTTCTCTGTATGGATCAATTTAATTGGCTTAGAAAGGGTAAATAGCGCGCCATTATAGGTAAGTTCTGCCATATACATGTCTCGCCGCTCTGCAAGTGAGGGGGAAATCACTTCAGGATTATCATTAAAAATAAGATACACTTTGTTTTTATAAGCAAAGATACGTGCATCTTCAGATTGTGAAGGTACTTTGTAGTTACCAATGCGTGAATTTAAAAGCTGTGGTTCAGAAATTGGTTCAAGATTTTTATCTAAAAGGACCAGTCCAATATAAGAAATCCAATGTTCATAGTAACGGTCGGGTATAAAACGAAAGGTCAAAAGAAAACCTTTGTCGAATTGGATAATAGAGGGATTAAATGCATCGGGAAAATCTGGTAAATAGATCTGTTTAAGTGCAATGACCGGATTCTTTTCAGCTATCTCAGCCTTTAACTCAGCGCAAAAAAAGAGAAGACAAAAAAAAACGATCGTATTTTTTTCATGTCGACTAATTTAGCAGATATTTTTTTTTCTTCAAGATGTAGTCTTAGTTAAGCGAAAGATCCTCTGGAATCATAGAGAGCATAGCATATTTCCCCCCCATTTCTCTCAAGAGGGTGCGCCACATTTTATCTGGTGGGACCTCAAACACATAGTGCGCAGATCCTGGATGCAAAAACCAGTTGCCGCTTAAAAATTCTCTTTCCAATTGTCCCGCAGGCCAGCCTGTATAACCAAAACAGAGATGGACATAGGGCCCAGCAGGGGCATTAATCGCTTCTTGCAGAAATTGCAAATCGCCGCCTAAATAAACACCATCGCACAATTTTAAGGCCTGCTCTGCCATGGTTTCAGCTGAATGGACAAGCATCATCTGGTTGGGCTGGATCGGCCCCCCTGCGCGGATCGTCACATGTGAATTAGCCTGTTTTTCCAAATTTAAAAGATCTTCTGGAAGTTGGACCTCCAGAGGTTTATTTATAATGATCCCAAAAGAGCCGCTAGGGGTATGTTCACATAAAATGAGCACGCTGCGGAAAAAAATGCCCGACTCAATATCGGGACTGGCGATTAGCAATGTCCCTTTGGATAAATTGGAATAGGGTACTTGTTCTGGCATTTATTTAAATTCCTTAGCGTCCATCAGTTGCTGATTATAAAACCGTAAATGGGAAGAAAGTTCTTCGGCCTGCCTTAAAAGTTCTGCAAAATCTTTTTGAAACGAGGGGCTCTGTAAAATCGGTTCTTGGTTTTGTTCTGCTTTTTCGATCCACATCGAGAGTCTGCCCATCGCTGTATTGATGTTATCCACCTCTTGGGTGAAGTAGTTTTTGAAGGTGACTGGGTCATTTAATGCATTTATGGTGTTGGCTTTTTGCAAACGCAGCCGCTGCCACCCTTTGTTGAGGTGGAAGAGCACGCCATAGTGGTTGACATCGTTCATGAGGGTATTCAACTTTGTTAAGATCGCATTGACACTTAAATAGAGCTCATCGCCTGCCATGATTCTTCCTAAAGTCCCGGTGCCTTGATTAATCCCGCTGAGTGTTTTTTCCATCTCATGCAATACCAGATTGGTTTTTTGAACGGTGGTGCCCATCGCCTCGCCATTTTTCCCCAACCATTTATTAACCTCTCTAAAGGTGCTATGCATTTCTTGGGCAAGTTCAGACATTTCTGCCCATGCATGTTCAAAATTATCAATCGAATCTGCATAGATAGGGTGGTCGCCGATCTGTTGCGAGGGACCGGTTTTGGAAATGGCTTTGGGCACAATGCTAATCACTTTTTCTCCCATTAGCCCTGCAGAAGCCGACGAAATATCGTCTGTATTAAAGATCTCCACTGAAGAGTCGATTTTTAAGGTCAGTTCATAGCAGTAGACTCTGCCAAGGGAATCGGAAGCAGCGCCCCGCGCATCTTCGATCATATCGATGGCGACGACCTCGCCTACAGGTTTGCCCGCAAAAAGAACTCTAGTTCCTTCACTGATGCGGCTGATATCGGCAAACCGGACACGCACTGTCTGTTTCATATCGCCGACAGAGGGCCTTAAAAATAGAATGGTCGACACAAAGAGCGACAGCGCTGTGATGACAAAAAGGCCAATAAGAAAATTCTTGAGCGATTCATTCATGCAGACGACACCCTCTTAAAGAAATCAATAAAGGGATCTTGAATTTTAATAAAGTCATTTGGTTTTGCTAGATGAGCAATTTTGCCCTCTTTAATCAGCGCCATGCGGTTAGCCACATAGTGGGCGGACAGAATATCATGGGTAACCACAATACTTGTCGCCTTTAGTTCTTCTTGAGTTTTTACAATTAGCTCATTGATCTGCATTGAGGTAATAGGATCCAGTCCTGTGGTCGGTTCGTCATATAAAAACACTTTAGGTCGATATACAATGAGCCGTGCAAGAGCAGCCCGTTTACGCATGCCGCCGGAAAGTTCTGCCGGCATTTTTTGTTCTGTGCCTTCTAACCCCACCATTTCTAAAGCATGGGCCACTCTATCTTTGATTTCGGCCTTGGTGCACCGTTTTCCTGTCAGATGGTCTCCATGCTCTTTTAAATAGAAGGCCACATTGGCCTCCACATCCATCGAATCAAATAGAGCGCCTCCTTGGAAGAGCATGCCCATATTGCGGATCGCTTCATAAAGAGCAGGGCCTGATAGCTCTGAGATACAGATCCCATCGACAAAAATCGAGCCTTCATCCGGCTTTGTAATGCCGATAATATGTTTTAAAAGCACGCTTTTGCCCACTCCTGATCTTCCTAGAAGGACTAAGGTCTCATTTTCTAAGATATCCAGGTCAAGTCCTGCTAAAACGTGAAATGTGCCATAGCTTTTTTTCAAGTTGCGTATAGAAATCATTCGATTATTTTTGCAATCTGTTCATAAAACAGGTTTAAGGTCATGGTGAGGACAAAATTCATAAATAAAATACAGCAATAGGATAATACTACGCTATTGGTAGTGGTTTTGCCCACTCCTTCTGCGCCTCCTTCTGTGTTCATTCCTCTATAGCAAGAGACACTCATAATGATCAGACCAAAAAAGAAGGCTTTGATAATGCCTGTAAAGAAATCAAACAGAGTCAGATGCATCGGCATATGATCCAGATAAGATTCGGGCGACATGCCAAAATAGAACACAGAGATCAGATAACCGCCTAAAATGCCAATAATTACACTGTAGATTGTAAGCAGCGGCATCATGACCAATCCCGCCATCAATCGAGGCGCTACTAAGTACCGAAGGGGATTAACCGACATCGTTTGCAATGCATCGATCTGTTCGGTCACTTTCATCGAGCCCAGTTCTGCGCACATGGCCGCGCCTACTCTTCCCGTGACCATAAAAGCGGTCAGCACAGGCCCCAATTCGGTCATCATCGCTTTTCCCACCATGAGGCCGGTGACTGAGGCTAATCCTTTGCCGGCAAGTTGGTAAAATGATTGGGCGGCGAGCACAAGACCTGTAAAAAAACCTGTAGTGGATACAACACCTAAAGAGGCCACGCCGATATTGTAGAGTTGCTTAAATAGAAGTTTGGGAGCAGGCGGACGTCTTAAGATGACTTTAAACGTTTGCCAGACAAAGCCGATGTATTCACCCAATGCCACTAAAAAATGCAACGAATGGGAAGGGGCAATCCGTCTTTCAAACCAGGTCGAAGGGGATTTTCTTTCGAGTTCCATTGTATAACTATACTCTAAGAAAATTTTTTTTTTGAAACAATTAGTTTCGATGGATATTGTGCACTGTATCGTTTTCACTTTTAGTCATTGCGTCCAATGCATTTCTAAGGTCTCGAAGTGTTTCAAGATAGTCTCTAGCATAGCGCTCCAGTTCTGGAATCTTTGATCCCTTAATCAGTTCCAGCTCTGTTTGCAAGGGGATCTTTTTACTATCGTAATAGGTCTTGCCCACATAACTGAGTAAGCCAACAGCTTCTCCTACACCAGTAAACAGCTTTTGAATATGTTCTGCTTGGGTTACGCCAATAATGCTTAACCCTCCTTTAAATAAAGCACCAACGAATTCAATATAGGCTTGGTTATGGGTGAGTTCAGATAGGCGCCGCGCTTTTGATTCAGCTATAAACTTGAAATCTTTTGTTTCGCTATCTCGGATATGCCTCAAATTAAAACTATTCCGATGTTCAATTTCATAGACCTTCAGTCTCTCTGAAATAAAGCCAATATTCTCTCTTAATTGGGCCTCAAAAGAGTTGTCCTCATTTCCGAATTGTGGCGATTCTATAATAGAATCATAATGAGGTCTAATAGCATCATCTATTCTACCGCTCATAATTTGCTCCTATCCTTGTATGATATTTAGGTTTGCATTTAAAGTCGTATTTACAGAAAAACTAGTGTCTTCAATAAATTTTCCTATAAAAATATAAAACTCTTCCATGAGATCTAAGCTCGATTTCATTTGGTATTTTCCATGCTCGGTTTCGATTTTAATGGCATCAATAGCAAGTTCAATCTGTTTAGCGCGCATTTCATAAACGCCTGTCCCTATGGCAAAAGATCCTTGGAGTAAGTTGGATGCAGTTCGGGCAATGGCAAAAAATTTCTGGGCAGGCCCCAAAGAATGATAAAAAGCGGCCCCTGTGCCACCAAGAGCAAGGAGGGTGCTTGCAAGGCTAATCGCTGCAGGCAATAGAGATTTAATTTTTTTTTGCAGCTCCTCATCTGCTCCCGCCATTTTTCTAGCTAGATCGTCCCAGACATCTGTATGGATAAAAACAAAATTGGCCATGGATAAAATACCCGAGGCGACCAGTGCGCCCCCTAAAAAGGTAGAGCTTGTCGAAGAGAGCAGGGTAAACCCAAGCACAGTATTGATGGCAGAGATCAGTAGCGCGCCAATATCTTGTAAATATTTCCAATGGGTCGAATCTTCTGCTTTGGCTGCAGATTCTTTGATTTTCAGCATCAACTCTTTTCCATATTCTCTATCTCGTTCAAAGTATTGCGCTTGGAACTCTTGAATATTCTTTTGGCGCTGATTCATCTCTGTTTCTAATCTTATAGTCAGCCTGAGCAGAGGAGGGCCATCAACTATAGGCTTAGAGGGGATCGGAGGCAGTTCTTTAGAAGCCGCCTTTTTTCCTATAGAAGAGATAGGAATAAGATCGGCTGCTGTTTTACTGAGTGAAGGCGGTGGCAAAAAAGAATTATAAGGGCCCACCTCGCCCACTGGAGATAACTCTTCTAATTTTTGCCGTGACATTGATATAGTTCCTTTAAAAAACCGATTTTTTGTTTTAGCGCCACCTGCTCTTTTTGCAATAGAGCTTCGGCGCAGTTTAATGCTTTGAGCGCCTCTGTTTTTTCCTGCAACTGATATAAATTTTCAGCCGCATGGAAATGGGGCAGAGGATCTTTGGCATCCAAAATACAGACGATCGCCCATGCATGGAGCGCCGCTTTGTAATCTTGCGCCATCTGTTTAGCGGAGGCCAGCCCTTTCCAAAAAGAGACTACAAAAGGGTTGGAAAGCACAAGTTCAGTGAAAAAACCGGTCGCCTTTTCGTAGTTTCCTGTTTCATAGAAGCTAAATGCTACTCCATAAAGAATTTCCTGCTCTTTTATAGACAGCTGTTTCCTATTTTTATAAGCCTCTCCAAAGGGTTTAAATGCCTGCTCCAAAAAAGGAGAATGTTCAAAAAATGTCATCTATGTGAAAGCATATTGGCAATAATACGTTCCAGAGCATGAATGCACCGCTTCACGATGCTTGTCATACATTCGAAAATGGCATTGGCCATCAATTTTGTCTGTGTCAGCATCGTTTGAATTTGCGTTAAATGGGCATTGTAAACGTTTGTGATACGCGCATGCAGCATTTCAGCAATTTTGGCCAAATGATCTACATCAAAAACATATGTCGATTCTGGAATAATCTCCGGACAGAGCTCACGCGCTTGATCGAGCAGAGCGCTTTGATCGGGATGATTCCAAAAATTGATCAAGGAGGGTTCTTGACCTTTTAGTCCTTGCGTGCGTGTGGCAATGAGATCCAAAAAACGGCCCGTTGTTTCAATTTTTATGGAATCTTCTTCCATCAGCTTTACATATTTTCTTTCTCTTTCAATTTCGACGTTGTCCCACATTACTCCCAAGTCAACGGCTTCACGAAGCGCGTTAGGTTCTACAAGCTGACTATTTACAGGCATCGTTTACCTCCTAAAGAGTTCGACAGCAGCATTCTACTGCGCAGCACACTTTTAGAACAGACACATTCTTTTTTTTAATTCATACTTCTGACTTCTGACTTTAATAGTGGTGGTTCCATTTGAGGGAGAATTTACCTTTCTGGTCTTTGCCTACCTCAGCTTGCAGCAGAAAATCTTGGTGAAGTTCCACATCTACTGTGGCTTTTTGTGTATCGATTCCACGAGAAAGAGTGAGCATGACCCCTTTGGTCAGATATTTGCTGATTTGCAGCAAGATCTCATCATCTTCTGTAGTGATCACGTTTAACCGGTCAATAAAGAGTGTCTTTCTGATTTTTTCTAAAATGTTCGGCGCAGTGTCCCCAGAGAGTGAAAGAAGCGTTTGTGCCAGCTGCAATGCCTGAATAGTGGAAATTTCTGTAATGTCCTTGTTAAATAAAATCCGCGATAACAGAGCGCTTGTGGCCATCGTAGGATTTGATTGAAAAGTTAATGTAGGAGAAAATAGAGGGCCGCGCACCAGCACTTTTACATTGGTATCTGCCACTTCACAGCTGCCGCTTAGGGAAAGGTACATAGCAGGGGAGGAGTGATCATTAAAAGTCATTTTTCCTTCTGTTAAAGAAAAAGTGGTGCTGGCAAAGTTATAGTCGCCCTTGATAAGTGAGAGCACACCTTTAGCTTGCACATTTAAATGGCTGCCGGTCACATGCAAGTTTCCTTTCCACTGTGAATTTAATCCTTTCCACTCTAAAAATACTTGGTCAGCAGCGTCGAGGTCTAAGTCCAAATAGATTGGAAATGGAGAGAGCGGTTTTAATGGCTTTTTGAGCAGCGGCTCTGGTGTGTTTACGAGTTGGATAAAAAGGTCAGGGATCACGGGAGGAAGTTTTTCTGGAATTTTGAAACGGGCTTCAGAAACATAGAGATTGCCTTGCGCTTTTGCTTCTTTGGCATTGCCTGTAAATAGTAGATGGCCTGTAAAGGTGCCTTCAAGTGTATCAAGAGAGATGGCTTGGAACTGGTTGAGGTGACTATCAATCGAATAGGTGAATGGTTGGCGTGGATCTAATTTCATAATGCCCGAACCGCTCATCATTCCTTGGGCTTCATCACTGGCTTTGAAGGTAATCACTTTGATCTCTTGCTCTTGGGCCAGTGCACGCGCTTCAATATTTTTAAGAGTAAGGCCTAGAGTCAGATTTTCATAGCTGCCTTCCTGCAGTTCTAAAGTCCCTTGTATATGGGGGATTTTCAAATTGTTGAAGAACTGAAGACGGCAAGAGAGCCATCCTTCAAGTTGCTGGTCGCCAATGTTAATAAATTGAAACAGATCTTGAAGTTTCCCTTTCATCTCAAGCTGTGCAAAAAAAGGCGCTTCCTCTGCTGTTGTGAGTTTCCAAGGATAAGGAGAAAAAAGAAGCGGTATTGTGGCAGAAGCGGTCAAATGCTGTGCGCAAGGGGTCTGCATCGCTGCTTCTATCTTTGCCTCTTTTTCATCACACTTGACCTGTAGTGATCCCGTCAGTTGAATGGACTCTTTTTTGGCATCTGATACCAAATCTACATCTTGAAAAGAAAGGATGCCCGCGCCTTTTAATTGCTGATCTAAAGACGAAAATTCTAAAGAGAAATCGGAGGTGCCGTCAAAAGAGAAATCTTTTTGAAACAAAGAGATAAAATGTAGTGGAAATTTTACTCCTTCGATTTTAGCAAAGGTCTGATTCTCGCATAAATCGATATGGGTGAAGAGATGGCCTTCAGCCATATTTAAAAGAAGGGGGCTCATTTTAAAATGGCGCGTATCCCATTCCAGCTGCACCGGCTGTTTCATGGCATAAGGCTGCTTGAAAAGATCGCCCTGGAATGTTTCGATGGCAACTGCAAATTGCTGCTCTTTTTGGTGCCAAGTCCCTTGCATGTCAATATTAAGAGGTTCTCCCAGTGCAGAAAAAGAAAAGGGGGCCTTTTCTTGCCCAAAAAAGGAGTGTAGTTTGAAAGAAGAAAATGTACCTTGCGGCAGTTGCAGCTGCTCTCCTTCAATCTCTAAGACCCCCTCTTGATTTTTTACCACATTGAATTGAGCAGATTGCAAATAGAGAGAGTAGAGGCTTAAATTTTCCACATTTCCATGAACGCGCACCTTTTTTTCTGGGAAAAACTGGATATGGGCGCTTGCAGTTCCTTTTAAGAAGGCATCGGGAACAATGGTGCGGAATTGCTCTAAATGAAGAGCATTAAAATAGAGTTGTCCGTTTTGCCATTCCAATGAAAACGGGTTTAAAGAGAGAGCGCCATAAAGATGGCTGTCCGGTCCTTGAATGTCGATCTGGTCCAAATGGAGTAGACTCCGTGTCGGATCAAATTGAAACGAAAGAGCTCCTTCAAAATCAGCAAGAGAATTAAATACAAAATTGCCTTTCCATCCAGTTTCATTTAAAGAGGCCAGGAAATCGGCATTCAAAGCGCCTAAGGAAAGTTGTCCCACTTTGACTTCATGAAAATCTAATGCGAGATGGGCCACTTCAGATTGGAGTTGAATTTTCCCTTGAAGACTACCCTGGAGTTGTGGGTGGCATTGAGTTAAGTCAGAGATATGAAAAAAACATTCTGCAGCCAGAAGTTCCCATGTCGAAGATAAACGCGCAGAACCGGTCAAATGAAACAGCTGATTATCAATATAAAATGTAGACAGATCAAAGTGATGAGAAAATTGGCCTTTGGCCATGAGTGAAAAGGGAAGGCCACAATAGTTACCTTCAAGAATGTCGATGGCACGGATGCAAAAAGGAAAATAGGAAAGCCTTAGCAGCACTTTTTTTGCCACAACCGGCTTGCCCTCTTTAATGGAGATAGTCACATTTTTCAATGTCCATTTAAAGGGAAGCCATTCTTCTAATTCATCAAAAGAAAGGGTGATATTTCTCTCTGCTGAGAAGCGGATGAGATGAGCCTTCATTTTTTCTTTGGCCCACCTGGTTTGTGAGACAGCAAAGGTAAAAAGAAGCAGAATTAGAAAATAAGCGGCACACCGTTTTAACTGTTTCAAAAGCTTTGTCCTATGCTTGCAAAGACCCACCATGCGGGGTCAATCTCTTTTCTTCTATCCATGGGGAATGCAAGATCTAAACGGAATGGCCCCAAAAAAGAAAAATAACGGAAACCCATTCCTACAGATTTAAACCATTTTCCCTTGAAATCGGGCAGTGCAATGGTAAACACATTGCCAAAATCAAAAAAGGGCACGATCCCGATCGTTTCACTGAGCCTAAATCGCGGCTCAAAGGAATAATAAATAGCAGAGCGTCCTCCTAAAGGAGTTCCCTCTTGCAATGGAGAGACGGTAAAGTAGCGATAACCGCGTAATTGATCTTCCGATCCACCAAAGAGCCGTTTGGGTACTGGCACGGCCTCCAGATCGGGGCTAAAGATAGAATGGAGAGCAATTTTTTGGGCCATAACCAGAAAATCTTTTTTTAATAGAGTAAGATAGCTGCAATAGGTAAAACTTTGAGAAAAATAGGGGAGACTGCTTTCTTTAAAATTAATGGCAGCAGTGGCCTGATATTCAAAACTATGTCCCGTAGTGGCATGGAGCGTATTGTCCGTAGTCGAATATTTACAGGACAAGGGGAGTCGCATAAGAAAAACGGTACCATTATGCTCGCTTTCTTTCACACCTAGCGTCTCGGGTTTAACCCCGATTGTGGCTTTAAAAGAATCGCTTAAGGCGCGACTTACCTCAATTAGCATAGTGTAGCTGCGGTCATGATAGGCGGTGATCTCTTCATTAGAAGCATCGGCCTGGATGAGCAGATCTTGCCCCGAATCAATAAAATCGGGCAAGTTTAAAGCTGCTGTCCCTGAATGGGTATGTTGTGCAATATCTAAGGAAAGAGACAATTTTCGCCCCATGCCGCCCACATTACGATTTTCCCAGGCAAAGGCAATACCGGGACCATAGGTCATCTGAAAGCTAGCAGCCACACTAATGCTTTTATGTTTTGCTTCAACCAGTTCCACCTTCATGGGCAATGTTTGGTTTTCATCAGGAGTTTGTGGGTGGGTGATATAGACAGAACTAAAAAGTCCTGTGTCCATGAGCTCTTTTTGGGCTGTGCTCACCAATTGACTATTATAGGGCTCCTTTTCTTCCCACTGTAATTTTTGTGTTACCATTTGAGGACGCACATTTTTCAGCCCATGAAGCGTAGCGGGTCCAAAAAAGGAGAGCGGCCCTTTATCCACTTCCAAGAGCACCTTGGCTGATTTGGTCTCACCATCAGCTACAATCTCCCGTTTCTTTATGGCAGCAAAAGGATAGGCCTTTTCGGAAAGCAATTTTAACAGTTTTGCATCGGTATCTAAAATTTTTTGTGCAATGAGTGGTCCTTCCAAAGAAAGATCCAGATCCACAGAAGGTTGAGTCTTATACTGTGCAATCTGATAGCGTGGTCCTGGAGAAATTTGAATAGTGACAAGGTATTGCTTGTCTTCCAATTTTTCCAAATTTAATTGAAGTTCCGCTTCTAAATAGCCATAGTTTTGAAGCGTTTTAAGCAGAGCAGGAAAATCTGATTCTGCGCGGAAACGGAGCGCTTGGGGCGAAGAAGGCTTTTTTTTCCTGAGTGAAATCAATTGAGAGGTGGATTTAAGTGCTTCTAATGTTTCTTTATCATCAATCCCCGCAAAATGGACGATGTAAAAAATCTTCTCGGCCATTAAAATGAGAGGACTAAAAAATAAAAAAAATAAGACCAAGGCACTACGCATGAGATACCAAGAAAATAATGAGACTATGATGACTTTAGAAAGAGAAAAAAGCAAGTCTCTCTATGAACAGGCCACGCAGCTATTTCCTGGTGGGGTGAATTCGCCGGTGCGTGTTTTTTCTAATTTAGAGATGACGCCTCTTGTGGTGGAATCTGCAAGAGGAGATCTTCTATTTGATGCCGATGGCAATCAGTATATCGATTTTTGCCTCAGTTTTGGGGCGCTGATTCTTGGGCATGCACACCCTACAGTCACAAAGGCATTAATGGAGCAAATAGAGCGCGGCTCTTCTTATTGCACATTGACAGAGTATGAAATTAAGCTGGCCTTAAAAATTGTGCGCCATTTTCCCAGCATGGAGAAAATCAGGTTTGTCTCTTCAGGCACTGAGGCGACCATGACTGCAATCCGCCTCGCACGAGGATACACAGGCAAAAAAAAGATCGTCAAATTCAATGGCAACTATCATGGTCATAGTGATCAGCTGCTTGTACAGGCCGGCTCAGGAGTCACGCTTCTGCCCCAAGCCACTTCCAAAGGAGTGCCTCAAGAGGTCATCGAACACACTATATCACTTCCTTACAATGATAGTGCGGCCTTAAAAAAACTATTCCAAGAACAGCGTGACATTGCCGCAGTGATCCTAGAGCCTATTTGCGGAAATAGCGGTGTGATTTTGTCCACGCAAGAATTTATGGAAACAGTGCGCGAAGAGACGCGCAAGCAAGGGGCTGTTCTTATCATGGATGAGATCATTACAGGGTTCCGCGTCGGTTTAAATGGCGCACAAGCACTGTATGGAATTGAGCCTGATATGACCTGCCTCGGTAAAATCATTGGAGGCGGTTTTCCTGTGGCTGCTTTTGGCGGAAAAAAAGAGATCATGAACCTTTTAGCGCCGCTTGGAGCTGTGTACCAGGCAGGCACTTTGTCTGGCAATCCAGTAGCCATGGTGGCTGGAGAAGCAGTGCTTTCTGAAATTGAACAAAAAGGCTTTTATGAGCAGCTCCAATCCAAGGCAGATCTTTTAACCCTTCCTATTCAGCAGATGATCCAGCAAAGAGAGCTCCCCGTCTGTTTGCAAAAAGCAGGGAGCATGTTTTCACTTTTTTTTGGCTGTCATCAAGTAAGTTGTAAAGAAGATCTTGTAGCTTTAGACCAGCGTGCTTTTAAAGATTTCTTTCATTATCTGTTTGAGAGGGGTGTCTATATCCCGCCCTCGCATTATGAGGCCTGGTTTATGAGTTCCAGCCATACCGATGCCCATTTAGAGCAGGTGAAAGAACATATACTTGATTTTCTAAACCAATATTACTAGAATCTATTGGATATGAAAAAAATTCTATTTTGCCTTTCTCTTGTTTTCTGGTCTTGCCAAGCATTTGCTCAAGAGACCTCAGTGCTTTTTGTCCTTTTCGATGCAGGAGAGACCCATGCACTCCTTCCTGTGATGAAGAGATGTGAAAGTGAACAGCTCCCTTACCAAGTTCTCGCTTTTGGAACAGCACGCACTCTTGTTCCGAATGCACTTGAGATCGACCTGCCTGTGGATAGCAATTGGCAGCGTGATGTGCCGCTAGCTCCTGAAGAGATTGAGAAACTCTGCTTGCTGGTCCAACCAGAAGTAGTTGTGTCCGGAGTTGCTTCTGCCATTCAAGGACAGCTTTTAGATGCCTATCGAGGATCGGCCAAAACGTTTGCATTTTGGGATAATTTTAGCGCTTATGGGGCCAATGCCTATTTTTCAGTGGCTACCCATGTACAAAAAGAGGCAGACACTGTTCTTTTCCCATCGAAATTTGTGGCAGATGCGCCTGAATTTGAAGACCGCCCTAAAGTAGTGGTGGGCCATCCTGTTTTGGATGCATGGCGCGAAACGCTGGCTACATTGAATAAAGAGGCCATTTTAGAGAAGCTAGGTTGCAATTTAGACCGTTTTGTAGTGACCTATATTGGCAGTTACGGTTCCGAATATGAAAAAGCCTACCCTCTTTTCCTTGACTACATTGAGACATTGGAAAAAGATTTTAATTTCCTTTGCCGCACCGAAAATGAGACCGCTAATGTGTTTGTCCAGACCCATCCCAAAACAACAGGCGATTTTGAGAAAGAGCATTCAGCGCCCCATTTTCTTATTAACCAGGTCTCTACTTTAGAGGCGATTGCAGCTGCCGATCTAGTGATTAGTTACAATTCCACTGCGGCTTATCAGGCCATGCTGCTTGGCAAAGATCTGTTTTATTTTATTCCTGAAGGCGATCCATTGACAAATTCCGCAATTGAGATGGGATTAGTGAAACGAATTTCTTCCTCGGCCGATTTCGATCAGACTGTTAACAAAAGCCGTATTGATGCCCCCGAGGTTCTCGGCATTCCTACAAATAGCGTCGACACCATATTCCACTTAATCAATACTGTAAGGGTTGATTAAGGAAGAAGAAAGAGAAAACCAGCGTCGCGTTGCAGATCTAATTAGAAAATCCAAAGCTAAGAAATTGTCCTTATTCACACTTTTTTGTGTTGCCACGCCATTGCTTCCCTGAAGGACATCTCTATAAACTTACTTTTTTTAGGAACTCGAGCATTAAACTCTGGGTGTTTTTTAGCAAAGGCCATCAAATCTCTATGAGTACGATTAATATGATCTTGTCCATCATTTCCATGTTCTTGTGCTATCTCAATAGTTGCGTAATAGTGATTCAGAAGAGAATTAAATTGTCTTTCCAAGGAAACTGTCATATTTATTCCTATGATTAAGTTGGCTACGTTATAGCATAAGAAATAATACTATACCAATTCAAATTCCTAGCTTAACGTGCCCTTGTCCTTGCCCGATTTTTTTCTTCCTTCTTTTATTAAATCCTCATTGAGAGTAGGCTTTTGGAGGAGAAATTAGGAGAAATAATATGGCAGAATGGTCCACGGGGTTTTATCTGTTAATTTTAATTTTTGGTGTCGTGGGGGTCAGCCTCTTTGCGATGCTAGGCCGGCTCATCGGCCTCTGGTTCCAAGCGCTTGTCTCTGGCACACCAATCTCACTTTTAAACATCATTGGCATGAGCCTGCGGAAGATCCCTCCACGCACCATCGTCAATGCCCGTATCAATACATTCAAAGCCGGCCTCAAAAATATCAGCGTCAATGACCTGGAAACCCACTATTTAGCGGGCGGTCATGTGGGCAACGTAGTGCAGGCCATGATCGCTGCTGAAAAGGCCAATATCCCGCTCACCTGGCGTCAAGCGACTGCCATTGACCTGGCGGGCCGAGACATTTTGGACGCTGTCAAAACATCGGTCAACCCGAAAGTGATCGATTGCCCCCATAAATCTTATGGGGACTATATCACGGCGGTAGCAAAAGATGGGGTCCAGCTCCGCTGCCACGCGCGGGTCACTGTTCGTACCAATATCGTCCAGCTTGTAGGAGGCGCCACAGAAGAAACGGTCATCGCTCGAGTAGGCGAAGGGATTATCAATTCGATCGGCGCAGCAGAAACCCATTCTGATGTCCTGGAAGCCCCTCAAAATATCTCTAAGTTAGTATTGGCAAAAGGGCTGGACGCGCAGACAGCCTTCGAAATTCTCTCGATTGATATTGCCGATATTAGTATTGGTGAGAATATCGGCGCAAAATTGCGCGCCGACCGTGCCGAGTCAGATAAACAGATCGCTCAAGCCGAAGCGGAGAAGCGCCGGGCAATGGCAGTAGCGATGGAACAAGAAAATATTGCAAAAGTAACTGACATGCGTGCAAAATTGGTAGAAGCAGAAGCAGAGGTGCCTTTGGCCCTTGCCGAGGCTCTCCGTAAAGGTAATTTGCCCGTGATGGACTATTATAAATTAAAAAATCTCCAGGCCGACACAGGAATGCGTGAAAGCTTGTCAAAAGAAGGATAGAGATTCGATGGAAGAATTGAAATATTCATTTAAACATCAGATAGAAAAATCCCCCTATAACTCTGAAGGGGAAGATATCGAAAAGATTAGAAAACTAAGAGGTCTCTCAAGAATTAAAAATCTATTTAAAAATCAGAAACTTAAGAACTTATTTCTGTTTCAAGAAGTTTTTAAACAGAAGTAACTTCTTCTTCGACGCTAGAGAGGCGGCGCACTTCTAGTTGTGACTCGCTGATCAATATTTTTTTCCCTTCTACCTCAATCAGGTAGAGGATCGATTTGGCGCTTAAAGGCCGCCTTTCTAAAATTTTTATCGTTTTCCCATAGTTCATCTGCTTCATCTTTCCATGGGCAAGACGGCGCATCATCCAGACAGAGAGAATAATAAAAACAATCAGGGCAATAAGGGTCAGCATCATCTTCACAAATGCCCCCTGATAAGACACGGGAGTTTCCATCGGGACAGCTTCCTGATCCATCAGTGAGGGAACCTCAGGCGGATTTTTGGGCATTTCTTGTCCAAAGCCAAGGGAACCAGAGCAGGTCAAAATCAGTGCAAAAATTATTCTAATCATAAAAAAGCTATCAAAAGTAATAACTCTACTCTAGAATTTATTTCCTGAATAAGCAATATGTTTTTTTATGGAACACAAAGGTTGGATTGCATTAGATATTGATGGAACACTGACAGCAGACGTGGATTCGATTCCGCATGAGGTGGTACGCTACTTAGAAACCCTCGTCCATCAGGGATGGAATATTCTGATCCTCACAGGGCGCGCGCTCTCCTATTTTCATCCCGTGATGCATGTCTTTTCTTTTCCTTATTATCTTGCGATCCAAAATGGCGCCGATATTCTAAAGATGCCTGAAAAAAAGCTGCTTAATAGAAAATATCTGACCACATCCGATTTAAGAGAAATTGAAAAACTGCATATCAGCGACGAAGATATGATTATCTATTCTGGCTATGAGCATGGCGATTTCTGCTACTTCCGGCCGCATAAATTTTCAAAAGAGATGCTCATCCATCTAGAACATCTTAAAAAGTATAGCCCAAAACCGTGGAAACAGATGGACTCTTTTGATTTTGAATCCGATTTTTCTTTTCCACTCATTAAATGTTATGGCAAAGAAGAGACCGTTAGGAAAATTGAATCGGAACTCAATCTTCTTCCCAATCTGCACGCCTCCACGATTCGAGATCCAGTCACTAAAAAGGTCCATTTTAACATTGTGACCCATCGCCAGTCGACCAAAGGTCAGGCACTACGCTCGATTGTTGGGAAAACCAATAAAAAGATCATCGCAGCAGGGGACGATCGCAACGATCTTTCTATGTTTGCTGAAGCAGATGTGAAGATTGTGATGGAAACAGCTCCAAAAGATGTATTAGCCGTCGCTGATATTATCGCCCCTTCCGCTGCCCAACTGGGCATCATCGAGGGGCTCAAACAGGCTATTACCCACAACAAGTAGGCGCTTGCTGCTCAGTAAATGCAGGACTATCCACAGCAATACCCATCGCATGCATTCCATTATCCACATAAAGCGTCACGCCTGTGATGGCAGAAGCCAGCAGCGACGATAAAAAGGCGGCAGTGTTGCCTACCTCTTCCGCTTCCATCTCTTTCACAAGCGGAGCATTGGCATTAGCATAATCGATCATCCGGTCAATAAATCCGATCGCACGGGCAGCACGGCTACGCAGTGCTCCTGCTGAGATCGTATTGACCCGAATACCCCATTTGCGGCCCGCTTCCCACGCGAGTGTGCGTGTATCGCTTTCTAAAGCAGCCTTTGCAGAACTCATCCCGCCGCCATAGCCTGGCACAGCGCGCTCTGATGCAATGTATGTAAGAGAAAGAACAGAACCGCCTTCTCTCATGATGGGACCAAAATGGGAAAGTAAACTGACAAAAGAATAAGAAGAAGAGCTTAAAGCAGCTAAATAGCCAGCGCGAGAGGTCTCTAAAAGCGGCTTTTTCACTTCAGGGGCATTGGCCAAACTATGGACTAAAATATCGATCGTTCCAAAATCTTTGGCAACCGCAGCAGCTACTTCAGAAATGGTATATCCTGATGTTTCTGCATACCGCTTATTTTCTTTGATTTCTTGAGGCACATCTTCAGGGGTGTCAAAAGAGGCATCTAGAGAATAGAGCTTGGCATATTCTAAAAGCTTCCCATTGCGCAATTTACGAGATTCATTGAATTTTCCTTGATTCCAAGAAGTAGTAAAAATTTTTACAATTGGCGTCCATGTTCCAATGAGGATTTCGGCGCCAGCTTCTGCTAAAGCCTTAGCAATGGCCCAGCCATAGCCTTGGTCATCGCCGATTCCGACAATTAAAGCCCGTTTGCCTGTCAAATCAATATTTAACATGATAGACCTCTTTTAAAGTTGAGGCGACCAGTATAACAGGTTAGGACTTTTTTAGGGCAGGTTTACGCTCTCTTTCGAGCGCTCTTTTCCAGCCCTCTGCGGTGAGGATTTTATGAGGATTTTTTTTCTTTTTAGAAGTAGCGGAAATAGGTTCTGGTTTTGTCATAGGCCTTTTAGGGGGTTGTTTTCTTACCTTAAATCCCCTTTTAGCCTTAGATAGAATTTTTTTTAAAATCTTTTTTGCCATTGGATTGCTCTTTTTGATTAATGAACCTATTTCAATAAAATTAAACTTTGATTTTCGATAGGTTTTTTCTTAGATTTCAGAATCGTTTCGCAGCACATACTTAAATAAGTAGGGCAAGAAACGATTCTGAAATATATGAAAAAAGACTCGAAAAGCATGTTTCACATTTTATTGAGATAGGTTCATAATGAAGAGGATACCAATACTGAGGTTAAATTGAAATTCCAATCCATAGAAGCGTTTGAAAAACATCTGAAAGAGGCGCTGCCCGACCATCCGTCAACTATTTATTTGATCGTTAGCGCACATGATTTTGAGCGAAAAAAGTGGATGGAGACCATTGCGGTGGCGCTTCAGAAAAAGGCGCCTTGCGCCCTAAAAACTGCAAGCACTGTACAAGAGGCGCTATTTCATCTGCGCATTCCTTCTTTAATTGGGGGAAATCCGCTGGCTTTTTTGGACCTCATTGATGATTTTTCTGATGCAGAACTAAAGCAGCTGGCAGATTATGGGGCCAAACCTGCCTCTTTTTCCTACCTCATTTTAGGGGCAACCAGTTTAAAACCGCTCTCTGACCTTTATGATAAAGGGAAAAAAGAGATTCTGATTTTTGATCTTTCCTCTGAAAAGCCGTGGCAGCGGGAAAAAAGGCTAAAAAAAATGGTGGCTGCCCAAGCGTTTAAAGAGGGAAAAACGATACCTCCTGCATTAATCGATCTGCTATTTCAGGAGCTTCCTTTAGATTTAGGCATTTTAGAACAGGAGATGTCTAAATTGATCTGCTATGTAGGAGAGCGCAAAGAGATTAAGCTAGAAGATTTACAAGCGATCTGCTGCCATAGTAAAACCAAAGATGGGTGGCAGATTGCAGAGGCCTTAGTTTGGAATGGAAAATTGCCCGATCCAGAAGTGGAGTTAGACAGTTCTTTTCTTTTTGGCCTGATAGGCCAGATCCGTTTTTACTTAGAAAAAGGGCTACTGATCGCTTCACTTGTAGAGCGCGGGAAATCGCT
>CAZMTP010000006.1:0-3841 GCA_964569185.1 uncultured bacterium | reverse complement strand
GGGCTTCCCTGTATTGCAGATCCTGGACATCAACTGGTGGCTAAAGCTTATGAAAAAGGGATTCAAGTAGAGGCTTATGCCGGTCCTAGTTCATTGATGCTCGCATTGATGCTTTCTGGCCTTCCTGCGCAAAAGTTTGCTTTTCATGGCTATCTTTCTAGAGAAGAAGCCGCACTTAAAGCCCAGCTTAAAAAACTAGAAAAAGAAGAAGGGACGCAGCTTTTTATTGAAGCCCCCTATAGAAGCCAGAAACTATTGGACATTTTAGTGCATACATTGAATGACAAAATGCAGCTTTGCGTGGCTTCTGATCTTATGGGCCCGGCACAATTTGTCTCGACCCAATCGATCAAACAGTGGAAGCAAAAGCCTTTACCACAAATCAACAAACAGCCGACCGTATTTTTATTCAGAGAGAAGTTTTAGGAAAGAGCTGTTAACATAATAGATATCTCTACCAATTTTAGAACTATTTAACACTCCTATTTTTTCCAGTTCTTTAAGGTATTTTGATGCTGTTTCTCTTTTTGCAATACCTGTTTCTTCTAGGGTTTTTATTTTGCAATAGGGGGATCGAAAGATCACTTCAATGAGATCTTTTGAATAAATCCCAGGCAATTTAGCACGCACTGTCTCAGCAGTAGATTTAGTGAGTTGATGTATTGCTAAAATGCGCTGGTGCGTTGTGATTGCAGTTTGTTCTAGGCCTTGCAATATATAAAGTATCCACGGTTCCCAGGCATTTGCTTCTGTGACTTGTTGTAATCCATTGTAGTAAGCCATTTTATTGGAAATAATATACCGTGATAAATATAGCACTGGGATATCCAAAAGTTTTTTTTCTATTAAAAAAAGAACGTTAAGAATCCTACCCGTGCGTCCATTTCCGTCTGAAAAAGGGTGAATTGCTTCAAATTGATAATGGATAATAGCCATTTTAACTAGAGGATCTATAAGGTCTTCATTATGGATAAATGACTCAAGATTGGATAACTTTTTTAGAATGACATTTTCCCCTTCCGGAGGCGTATATTTTATTTCGCCTTTGGGATTTACTAGCCTAGTTCCCCGAATATTTCGAATAGTTTGCGTTGTATTTCTTAAAATTTGGGCTAATTCAATGAATAAAGGAGTAGTCAGAAGGCGTTTTTTTTGAGTCAAAGCATGATATCCATGCCAAAGAGCATCTTTATAAAAAAGCACTTCTTTAGTTGGAGGATCGATGACTATATTGCCGTCTATAAAGGCTCGATAGAGTTCATCATTTGTGGTCACAATATTCTCAATTTCAGAAGAGAATTTAGCTTCTGAAAGACCAAGAGATTGGATAAGCACCGCTTGATTAGGGATTAGATTGCCGGCCATGCGCAGCTCAGCCATGGCTTTATTGGCACGAATAGCCATTTTTAAAATTTCTTTTGTCTCTATATCTGCGCATGGCGGGAGCTCAGGAAGATCATTGTAGGGCACATTTCGATTATATGGCATAAAGTTTCATCTACCGATTGAATCGATATATTTTCAGAATATATCTAAAAATGATGAAAAAATCGACATATTTAATCAATTAAACAATTTCTGTTGCTACAGAATCATAGAAAAGCAGGCCTGCTTCCGTTAAATGGAGCTGGTTTTTATTTCTGGCAAGCCATCCTTTTTGTTCTAGTTGTAATAGTTTTTCATGTGTAGACGCTGGAAGAGATCCCTGCTTTTTTTCAAATATATCCAGATTGACTCCCTTCAAGAGGCGCAACTCAACAGCTAAAAGTTCATGCAAGTTATCAGGATAGAGTAGCTCTTCTTCAAAATCGATGGGCTGCTTTCCTTCTTGCAATAAACTGCTGTAACGGTGCAAGTGAGCGATATTTCGAGTCCGTTTTTTATCCCAATAACTAAAAGCGGAAGGGCCAAGCCCTAAAAAGGGCCGAGCGGTCCAATAGCCCACATTATGGCGCGACTGTTTGCCCTCTTTTGCAAAGGCTGAAATCTCATACCGCTTTAATCCCATCTGTTCCAATTTTTTCACTGCCAGTTGCAACATTTCAAGATTGGTTTCGGGGGAAGGGAGCAGGGGAGTCAAATGAGACTTTCTTTTGAAAAAAGGGGTATTGGGCTCTAGAGTCAAATTATAAAGCGAGAGATGAGAAATGGGCATTCCTTGCAATTTTTCTAAAGTCACCTTCCAACTCTCTAGCGTTTGTCCTGGAAGTTCATACATCAGATCGATCGAGATATTAGAAATGCCAGCTGTAGCAGTCTTTTTTATGGCCTGTATTGCCTTTTCGCTATTGTGAGTGCGGCCTAATGCACGAAGCAGCTCATCGTCTAAAGACTGAATACCCAAACTGATACGATTGACCCCTTTTTCTTTTAGAGCTTGCATCAGTTCTAAAGTCACATTTTCAGGATTGGCTTCGACTGTTACTTCACACTCTTTTTCTTTAGGTATCCAGGACAAAAGGGTGCCGATGGCCTCAGCCCCCAACAAGCTAGGGGTGCCTCCGCCTAAATAGATAGAGACAATGCTTTTATTTTTTATTTTGGGAAAAATCAGTTGCCACTCTAGATGGAGAGCTTCTAGCAGCTGATTTTGTGCTTTAGATTTATGAGGAATCACATAGAAATGGCAATAGGGGCATTTTTGAGTACAGAAAGGGATATGAAAATAAAGGCTGGTCTCTACCACGTATTAGAATCTGGATCTTCCATGATTCCCCGTCTCCAACGGTTACGGTCGCTAAAGGGATCCTCATCTTCGACCTCTTCTTCTTTTGTAGCCTCTTCTTCGCCTCCAGCTTCAGTCTCTTCTCCTGAAGCAGTTTCTGCCTCATAGGCTTCCGTTTCCATCTCAATGCCAGTATCGGACATGCTCTCTTCGGCCACTTCCATGTCGGGCATGCTAGGTTCTTGGAATGCCGCACGTGCAGGACGTTTAGGAGGGGTATATTCTTCCATTTCCCCGCTTTCTTTGAGGAATCTCAAGCGCTCTTTTTCCTCATGGATCTTCTTCTCAAGGGCGCGCATCTCTTCGCGATGTTTATCGAGATCTTTTTTAGGAACCAGCCCAAGCTTAAGCCATTGGTCTAAGTCTTGGAGTTCATTTTCCATTTTTTTCAATCGTTCACTTTTTAAGTTCATGCACATACCCTAAAAATTTGGACTTGCCGGTGTCTGTCTATTTATGAAAGTAAAGTTTTTAATGCAAGTATTAGCTGTGAGAATATACTTTAGCCCCCCATTAAAACCCAAGCATAATTTAACGTGCCCGTTGAAGAGAGGGGTTTAGAATATTTCCTAATATGCTATATGGGGAAATATGAAAGATGATGCTTCATCCTATGCTAATTTTTCCAATTTGGAGCTGATCGAAGATCTCTATCAAAACTGGGTCAAAGATCCAAAAAGCGTCGACCCTTCTTGGAACCATTTCTTTGAAGGCATGCAGTTTGCAGAAAAGATGCCCCGCATTAACTTGGCCGCCAGCGCCAGTCCCGATCTCAGGATTTTTTATCTCATTACAGCCTATCGCACCTATGGCCATTTAATGGCAAATACCAACCCGATCGCACCAGAACCGCCCAAAGCGGCCCCTGAACTCCAATTGGAACATTTTGGGCTCAGTGAAAAAGATCTGGATCACTCTTTCCCCACCTGTGGGTTTTTAAAAGAGGAGACGGCGCCTTTAAGGGAAATCATTGAAGCTTTAAAACAGACCTATTGCCGCACCATTGGGATTGAGTACATGGACCTTGGACTCCCTGAGATGGAGAAATGGGTACAAGAAAGAATTGAGCCCGGTTTTGCACTTCCTCTTTCAAATGAAGATAAAGTGCGCCTCCTA
>CAZMTP010000005.1:1142-48952 GCA_964569185.1 uncultured bacterium | reverse complement strand
TGTCCTTGATTACGGGCCGGTTCGCGCTACGCAGAGCGCTTCACTTCGAATCCCTACGGAAGCCAACCGATTGGCTTCCTCCCCTTCCTAAATTTTGAAAAAATTTCGGAAGAGGAGGGATTCGAACCCCCGGTTGGTTGCCCAACTTCTGTTTTCAAGACAGACGCAATCGGCCGCTCTGCCACTCTTCCAATGTGTAGTAGGATATGTGATGGTCGAAAAAAAATGAAGAAATTTAACTTATAACTTCCTCTGGCACGGGCACGGGCACGTTAAAATTGCCTCAAGAAACGCATGTCATTTTCAGAGAAAAGGCGGATGTCAGGGATGCCATAAAGGAGAAGCGCCAGGCGCTCCACTCCGAGCCCCCAAGCAAATCCACTGTAATGCTCTGGATCAATTCCCCCATTCTTGAGCACTGCCGGATGGACCATCCCGGCACCTAAAATCTCTAACCAGCCTGTCTGTTTGCAAAGACGGCAACCACTGCCTTCACATGAAGTGCATTTCAGATCGAGTT
This sequence comes from uncultured bacterium, assembly GCA_964569185.1. Classification (GTDB taxonomy): domain Bacteria; phylum Chlamydiota; class Chlamydiia; order Chlamydiales; family Rhabdochlamydiaceae; genus DATIJP01. The sequence continues at coordinate 48,432 of CAZMTP010000005.1, read as the reverse complement.
CAAGGCCGGGCTCCACAAAAGGGAAAAAACTAGGGCGAAAACGGGTCTCTACAATTCTATTAAAGAGTTTATTGCAAAACTGGTTCATCGTGGCAAAAAGGTCGGAAAAACTCACATCACGATCAATATAGAGCCCATCAATCTGATGGAAAAACACATGCGAGCGGGCACTCACATTCTCATTGCGATACACAGTGCCTGGAGCAATGATGCGGATGGGCGGCCGATGGGTCTCCATCACTCGCAACTGCACATTAGTGGCCTGGGTGCGCAGCAAAAGATCAGGGGCCACATAAAAAGTGTCCTGCATATCCCTAGCAGGATGGTCCTTAGGGAAATTAAGCCCTTCGAAATTATAATAATCGGAATCGATCTCTGGTCCATATTGGACACTAAATCCCATCTCAGAAAAGATGCCGATCATCTCATCTAACATGCTCTGGATCGGATGCTCCCTTCCAATAAAGGCACGCCTTCCGGGAAGAGAAATATCGATCTTTTCTTCGTCTAATCGTTTCGCTATCTCATTTTGTGAAAAACTCTGCATCGCCTGCTCGCAGAGCAATGAAAACTCAGATTTGAGTTCATTAATTTTTTGGCCTAGGCGAGGACGCTCATCGGGGGCCACATTCCTGAGCTCCACCATAAGCTGCTGCATCGGCCCCTTTTTCCCAAGATATTTGACACGCAACTCCTCGATGCCTTTACTATCTTTGATATTTTTAAGGTCGTTCTGAAACTGTTGTCTTAGCTCGGCGACTCTTTCTTCCACAGGTGATGTCCACGGAACGTTTAAGCAATCGCTTTCTTGGCTTGGTCCGCAATCGCCGCAAACCCGAGTGGATCGCGGATCGCCATTTCCGATAACATTTTACGGTTCAAACTACAACCTACTTTTTTAAGGCCATAAATGAACTTGCTATAGGATATTCCATTAATTTTGGCACCCACTCCAATTCGGATCGTCCACAAATTACGAAAATCTCTTTTTTTCAATTTGCGATGGCGGTAATTAAATGCCATGGCAGACATCACCGCATCTCGTGTTAAACGTAAATGGTTTTTACGATCCCCTACAAATCCTTTTGCTCTTTTTAGCAATCGATTTCTTCTGCGGAGGGAGGCCACAGAATTTGTAACTCTTACCATATTCTCTTATCTCCTAAACTAGCATCAGTTTTTTTGCGTACATTTTTGTTTGCCCTTCGCTCACTAAAGCCGCTCGTGATAGTTTTCTCTTTCTAGAAGAGGCTTTTTTGGTCAGCTTATGGCGTCGTCCAGGACGGGTACGAAGTAGTTTTCCTCGCCCTGTCGCTTTAAATCGGGCTAATACTGCTTTTCTAGATTTCATTTTGGGCATTGATTTTTTTCTCCTCAGTTGCGCCTTCTTTTGATTGGGGTGCCGCTTTCTTTTTCACAACGCCCGGAGCCAAAACAACTGATAGGCTGCGGCCTAACAATTTTGCATTCGATTCAGGTATTGCAATGTCAGAAAGGTCATCAATCATCTTTTTAATCACTCTTTCACCAAACTCCGGATGCTGCATCTCTCTTCCACGAAACACACAGGTCAACCGGACCTTATTTCCTTTCGTAATGAACTCCCGCGCATGTCGGGTTTTCACTTGTAAATCATGCTCATCGGTCTGTGGCTTCATCTTGATCTCTTTCACTTTGACCTGATGCTGCGATTTCTTGCTCTCTTTTTCTTTTTTCGTCATCTGATAACGGTATTTGCCGTAATCGATGATCTTACATACTGGTGGATCAGAACCGGCCGAAATCTCTATCAGATCTAACCCTGCATTCTCTGCTCGCATGAGCGCTTCAGTAATCGGCAACACTCCTAACTGCGACCCATCCTTATCAATCACGCGCACTCTCGGCGCTCGAATCTGTCTATTAACTCTCAAGTTAATTCATCCTTTTTCAATTAATTTGTTCAGGCAATAGGCCCTTGTCAAAGGACCAATGACCTTGCGTCTTTTCCAGTAAAAGAGCAATCCATCTTTCTAAGGAAGGAAATAAGCCCTGCACAATCAACGCTCCTGAAAATCCTACTTTCTCCAAAAGCAGACACTCCAATCTCAAATAAGGCCCTGTCCACTTCCGACCTAAATAGTCCTGCACTACAAAGTGCACTTCCGGTCCATGCAGCGCCTTTTTGCGCTCATCAACCAAGGTGTCGATCTGCGACGCCTTCAACGCCTCTTTCAAAAGATCCAGCTGCTTTTTCTTTTTTTGAGAAGGATATAATACTCCTTTTAGCTCAAAAGGGAAAAGTGTAGAAAATTTTCGCATGAATTGCAAGGAAGAAATGGTATTTTGTAAAAGAGTTTCTTCATCAGAAAAAATATGGGCCCTATCTGCAGAGTAATCCCTAGAGCGCAAAAGCCCTTCGCCAGGCTGAAAATGCACCTCTGTAAAATGATTTATTTCTGCAATCTTAAAAGGAAAAGTGATCGATGGCCTTTTCAAGACAAAATCTAGGTGGGCAGCGGTCAACTCTTCTGGAGAAGCCACACGAGGCGTACTTAGAAATTGAAACCCCTCTTTTTCATGCTCTTCTCGCCATAAATTTAATAAAAATTGTTTGAGCTGTTCTCCTTTAGGATGCCACCTCCACCCCCCCTCTCCATAAGGAGAAAAAAGATCACACTGCTGCCCGATTTCAATATGGCTAGCAGGTGGTTTTTCCTTAGATTTTCCGCGAAAATAATCTTTGAGCTCCTGCAGAGAAAAGAAAGCGGTCCCCCAAATGCGGACTGTATTGCCACCAAGTTCGGTAGCATCGTACAGCCGGAACGCCTTAATTTCGTTTGTGGCACTTAAGTAGGGACCAGGGCAGATATCCACAAATTCTTCGATCTGAAAAATTTCAATGAGCGGCTCTATATGCCTGAGCGCGCTCTCTGCGCGGGCCTTTTGCCCCCGATGCACTAAAAATTGGGCTGCATTTTCAGGAACCATTTCTAAAAGCGCAATTGCATCCCCTCGTTTAATTAGGGTGCGCATCTTTTCTTCTAAAAGGGGAAGCATCTCTTTTTGAAAGGCAAAGGGAAAGGCAAAATCATAGTAAAAGCCGGACAGATGTTCACTGCCGCCTACCAGAATCGTATTGGGAAAAACCTGTACAGCTGCCGCCGCAAGCACACGCGAGGCGGACCGCCTTAAATGATGAAGTTCTAATGCCACTAAAAATAATAGTTTGTGGGATATAGCTGACTCGAACAGCTGACCTCCACGATGTCAACGTGGCGCTCTAACCAACTGAGCTAATATCCCAATTAATAGGCAGATAGGATAGTATGATCGGCTTTATGAGTCAATTCTCCGTTTTTAATTCCCATCTGGACCTTGCCCATCAATACTGGCAAAAAATTCTTCAAAGAGGCGATTGGGCCATAGATGCCACTTGCGGCAATGGTAAAGATTCTTTGAAATTGGCCCACTTAGTCACCGATAGCGGCGGGGTGATCAGTCTAGATATTCAAACAGAAGCACTCGAAAAAGCACGCTTATTCACCTCTCAGCAAAAAAACATCCATTTTTTCTTAATATCGCATCACACCTTTCCTAGTCTTGCCTATACAAAACCGATCCGGCTTATTGTTTACAATTTAGGCTATTTGCCAGGGGGCGACAAAACTCTCACCACCCAAGCAGAAACTACCCTAGAAAGCTTGAAAACCGCACTCTCTCTCCTTATGGCGGGTGGAATGATCTCCATTACCTGCTATCCTGGCCATGATGAAGGAGCCAGAGAAGAAAATATTCTCCTTTCGTTTATAAACCAGCTAGATCCCTCTATCTGGAATATCTGCCACCATCGCGCTTTAAATCGCTTAAAAAGCCCTTCCCTGCTGATCTTTCAAAAAAAGATTTAACATGATTTGCTCAAATAATCTTATCGTATTGTTAATATTGCATTAAGATACTATAATAATAGTATAAAGTTAGAATTATCCTAATATTAAGAGGTATCATGGAAATTATATCTGTTAACTTTCGTGAAGCTGCCCTAATTGAACAAGAAGAAAAGACTTTAGAAGGTGTTGACCTTTCTCCTGATGAAATCACCGAGATATCGGAAGCTTTAAAACAGCTGGATGAAAAGGTGGATGAATTTGCACATTCCGGACGCTTTAAAGGCCGCGTTCCCCCCTCAAAAAAACAGCTTGCTACCCGCGCAATTTCGGTCATTTTAGATGAAGCGCATAAGCTTCAATCGGCTGTCATTAATCAACGCCTCTCTGATATTGCTGCGAAAGTGAACAGTTTAAAAAATTCTATTGCAATATTCCAAAGCCGCTATGGAACTGGTTACAGCTTTATTGATCAGGCCAATATATTTTTAGATTGTGTTACCCAAATTTTGGAGCGTCTCCAAGGTAAAAAAATCACCCCAGAAGATGAGGGTCTGATTTATGAGCTATTTGACCTTGCCGCAGCAGTCCATAACAAGCAAGATGTCAAGGCCCAATTAGAAGGGTTAAAAAGCCGGTTAACCAGCCGACAAGTCGAAAAAATTGAAGCCAATGGCAAACTCGATAAAGCGCTTTTAGAAGTGGGACATGAAATTGCAGGTGTTCCCTTTGATGGAGATATCAAAGGATGGTTTAGAGGGCTGGACCAACATTCTGTCACACCAAGCTTTGTCTATGAAAATATGCCTCGCGCATAATATAAAAGCTATTGAATGGCATGTTGGAAGATCCGGTAGAAAATCTCTTCATTGACCCAAGAACAGCCCAAGAGGATGCTAGGCTTTAATTTGCCATGGTAGTCCGATCCCCCACTAATCAGTAATTTTCTTCGCTCCGCTGCTTTAATCCATCTCTTTTCCTGCTCAGGTAAACAGTTGGCATAAAGACATTCAATGCCATCAAACGGTTTTTCTAAGAGTTTAAACACCTTTTCTCCCTCTCCCAAGAAATGGGGATGGGCCAAAAATGCTTTCCCTCTTGCCTCATGGATTATATCAATGGTTTCATCGACGGTAAAAGGTTCCCCTGCATCATAGCAAATTTTTCCATCTCCAATGTAAAGATCAAAAGCTTGTTGTGCTGTAGCCACATATCCATGCTTGACCATCAGCTCGGCAATATGGGGTCTTCCTAACGTCTGTTTCCCCATTTTTTCCAATTCCTCTTCAGGAATAAACATCTGCCGTTTCTTAAGTTTTTCTAAAATGCGATCATTCCGAATTTTTCGACGCTCTTTATGTTTTTCACAAAAGGCATGGATAGCAGGACTAGCTAAGTCAAAATCATAAGCGAGAATATGAACATTGAGCGTGTCATAAAAGGAAGAAAATTCAGCCCCTGTGCCCAAAATAATCCCCTCTTTTTTTGCTGCAGGAACAGCGGTCTCATAGGCTGAAATCGTGTCATGATCTGTAATAGAAAGAGCCGAGAGCCCACTTTTTTTTGCAAGCGCGATCAGCTCTTCTGGAGAATCGGTCCCATCGGAAAAGTAGGAATGGCAATGTAAATCGGCGCGAAAAGTCATACAGAATCGTAAGGAATGTGGCGGACCTCCATTTCAAGGTCGATTCCTTTTTTCTCCTTCACTGTTTTTTTAATCAATTCAGCCATTTTTTTGATATCTTGAGCTGTTGCAGATCCATTATTCACAATAAAATTGGCATGCATGGGTGAGACAACCGCCCCGCCAATTGTGGCCCCTTTTAATCCACATGCCTCAATGAGAGCCCCTGCAGATCCGGTTGTAGGATTTCTAAATACACAGCCAGCAGATTTATCTTTATAGGGCTGTGTTTTCATGCGGTAATCGATTAGAGAAAGCTGTTTTTGCCGTGCCCCTTCTTGCGGAGTTAAATGAAAGCGTGCTGCCACAATGGCTCCTTTCTGTTTTTGGAAAGAAGAAAAGCGATAGCCGAAGGAGATTTCTTCTTTTTTGAAAATGGTGCATTTCCCTTCCGCATCGATATAGGTTGCCTCGGCAAGAACGCTAAATGTATCGCTGCCTCCTGCACCTGCATTCATATAGACAGCACCGCCCACACTGCCCGGGATGCCAGAAGCAAATTCCAGCCCTGAGAGCCCCCGTTTGGCCGTTTGCACACCAAGCAATGAGAAAGAATAGCCGGCGCCCACATAGACCTGATGCTGCTGGTATTCACAAAAAGTGATCCTATTTAAAATCACAAGACCGTTAAAGCCTCTATCATCAAAGAGCGTATTGGAACCTTTTCCAATCACAATAAAGGGAAGTTTTTCTTGAGAACAATAAGATAGAATTTCTTGCATTTCTGCAATCGAACTCGCCTCAACAAATAACTTTGCCGGGCCGCCAATGCCAAAAGTGGACAGCTCACTGAGCAGTTTCCCCTGCTGCAGTCTCGACAAGATCATGCCGTGTTTCCTGATAAATTTTATCCAGAATCGCATTCACAAAGGCAGCGCCTTCAGGACCTCCAAATTTACGCGACAGGCGAATGCCTTCGCTAATCGCCACTTTGGGAGGTACAGCCGCCTTTAAAAGTTCAAATAATGAAAGACGAAGAATATTCAATTCCACTTTTGTGATCCGCTCAAAGGCATAATTTTCCGATGCCTTTTTGATATACTCATCTATTTCAGCGCGCGCTTGCACCACTTTTTCCTTGAACGCCTGAGCCTCTGCTACCGTTTTGCGCGGAATAAAAAACTCCTTCATCATAAAAGGGAGCATATCCTCCCCTGCCGCCTCAGAAAAATCTTGGCAATAGAGAAGATGAAAGACGATCTCACGAAACTTTTGTCTAGATAGCGCCATAATTTGCCCAGTATAGCAGCTCACCCCTTTTTTCCCTAACTTACTAGGATTTTTTTGAATAAAAATATTCTTATAGATGACTGCGCAAGAACCAGGCTGCTTTTTCATGGAAGCCAAGGCGGCGCGCCATCAGATCGACAGTGGCCTGATCGCCATGTTTTTCTGCTAAAGAGGCCAGGTGGCGCTCTTCGCGGATCACAGTTTCGTGGCCTTCCACTAGTTCTTTAACCATTTCGAACTGAGGAATGATTTTAGAGCCTTCTTTAATGGAAGATAGTTTTCTGAATGCTTCACTTGTGGCTTCGACGTAAAATCCGAGGGCGCGGATCCTTTCCGCAATTTCATCGACAGCGTCGGCCATTTCTTGGTACTGTTTTTCAAACAAAAGATGCAGAGAGAAAAATTCTGGGCCCGTGACATTCCAGTGATAGTTTTGCGTCTTCAGATAGAGCAGATAGGTATCGGCGAGCACTTTTGCCAGCGCTCCACTGACTGATGCACGCTGCGTCTCATTCATCCCTGTACTCAATTCCATAAAATCTCCCCTATTATTTTCTGATATACTTTTTTCATACTTTTATCAAATGGATTTCTTAAATCAAAATATTGACTTAAGAAAAATTTCAAGGGATAATATACAGAAGATTATGACGTTCCACTCAATCACGCCCTTCATTGAAATTCTGATCATCGCCATCATGCTGAATTATGTACTCTCTTTCATCTGGAAAACCAAATCCAAAGATCTGATTTTAGGACTGCTGGCTTTTCTTCTCATCATGGCGGCCTCCTCATTTTTGAATCTGCCCATTCTCCACCAGATCTTAGTCCTTGTGTCCAATGTGGCCCTGATCGCCATCATCATTATTTTCCAACCAGAGCTCCGCGCTGCCTTATCAAAATTGACGCTCAAAGGCAAACGGCCTAAAGAAATTTCAGAATTTGACAAATTTTTAGATGATTTAGCGATTTCAGTCTATCGATTGGCAGAGAAACGCACAGGCGCGCTCATTGTATTAGAGCATGAGGATCTCCTAGATGAGTATGCACAAACTGGTGTCATTTTAAATGCTGATTTTTCTTCTGAACTCTTAGAATCAATTTTTACCACTACTACTCCGCTCCATGATGGCGCCGTCATCATTAGAAATTTGACGGTGGTTGCCGCCTCTGTCATCCTCCCCCTAGTAGAAGAATCTTCTGAATTATCACGCTCCATGGGAACACGCCATCGGGCTGCGCTGGGGTTGAGCGAACAGACCGATGCTATTGTCGTGGTGATTTCTGAAGAGACAGGAAAAATTTCGATTGCACGCGAAGGCATTATGACGCGCGGCATCAAAATCGATCGCTTTAAAGGCATCATTCGTAGTATTTTTTCTCCATTGGAAGAAAAAGAGTCAAAATCCAGTTTTAACATAATAAAATGGGCAAGCAAAAAATAAGACATATATTTCAGAAACTTTTCATTGATAATTGGCAAAGAAAAGCGATCTCTTTGATTTTAGCCATCATTATCTGGTTCTTGGTCAATCAATCCTTGACCTCATCGAAAACGATCGGCAATATTCCTGTGAGGCTCATTAATATTCAGCCAGGGAAAACCATTCCCGATCTTCAGGCCAATGGGATTTTAAATAAGCGCGTCACTTTAACGTTAGTGGGAAGCAAAACGGTATTGGATGAGATGACGCCCAGCGATCTGGAAATTGTGATCGATGCCGAAGGCAAACAGGGAGAATGGATCGCTACCATCACAAAACGCAATCTGATCTCTTTGAACCCTGAACTTGACATTTCCAAAGGCATTAGTCGTGTGTCCAATGCTAGTATCATCATTCGCCTGGTCAGACTGGTCACAGATAAGATTCCTGTTACTGTGGTCCATCCCACAGGTGAAAGCCCTAAAGATTATCAATATCTGGATATCTGGCCTTATCAATTTGATCTGACTGCCTCTGGTCCCGAAGAGCTAATTAAACGGCTCAAAACAAAAGGGGTCAAACTGACACTGAATTTAAACGATATTTCCAAAGATGATCTCGATCAGATCCGCACCAAAAAAGATTCCCTTAGAGGCGATGAGGTTAGTTTTTTTGTGCCTGATTTCTGGAAAAAGGTGATGATTCCTAGTCTCTCGGATACCCCTTTTGAAATCGATGATCCGCGCGCCAAAGAGCTGCGGATCGATTTTGTGCGCGTCGCGCTCTTACCTTTAACCAAACCATTCCCAATCTCTCTATATTTCCCTATCGATTCGATCCACGCATTAAATTCTAAAACGGTGACAAGCGTGTCCAATGAACTGATCAAAAAAATGACCGGCACCGATATTTTTGCCCTACCACTCTACGCTAAAGGGGTGAGCCAACTCTTTGTGCGCGTAGTGGAAAGCATGCTGCAGATGATGGTCATTGTTGAGCCGGCTTCAGAAAAACCCTTTTTGGACTGGAGTGTGCAATTTATCAATCCTACACTGCTCGAAAATCGCTATGTTTCTTTAATGATGGCCGATGCTTCAAATGAAGAAATAAGAGAACTGCAAAACAGCGACAAGGAAGAATATTTGCGCAACCGGTTCCGCAGCTATATGAACCGATTCCAGCTTTACAAAATAGACGACCGTAAGCTCGAGCTCAATATCACCTTAGAACAAAATCAGGTGGTGATTCGCGAAACTGGGCAAAGCTCTTCTATGAACCTATCCAAGTAAAATGAAAAACATGCTTTTTGAATCTTTTTCCATGCCTTTTAGAACTGCTTCTTGCCCTACTTGCTCAAGTATGTGCTGCGAAGCAGTTCTAAAACTCCTGAAAAAATTTTTAAAAAATCAATGTTTTATTTTACTTGGATAGGTTCATTGCACTCCCCAAAAAATATGACGAAGCAGATCACAATCCTTAAGAAAAATTTATCGGGGCGCGGAGGTCTTGAAAACCAGACCTTTCAAATCGCGCAAGCTTTCCAAAAAAGAGGATTTACTGTCACCTGTTTAACAAGTGGATCGATCCATCCTGATTTTCAACGCTCCTCTCTTCATTTCCACGCTTTTTCTCTGAAGAGTAAGATCAATTTTTTAAAAGTGCATGAGTTTGATCGCCAGTGTCAAAACTATCTCAAAGCGAACCCTTGCGATCTGGTTTTTGGCATGGAGCGCAACCGTTTTCAAACCCACCTGCGCCTCGGTAACGGCATCCACCGCGCCTATCTTCATCATCTCTCCCAATTTGAAACTTCCTGGCAACGCTTCTCCCATCTATTTAATCCTGGGCACTACACTTTTTTAAATTTTGAAAAAACAGCCCTAGAACATCCCAATTTGAAAGTGGTGATTGCTAATTCTGCGATGGTCCAAAAAGAGATTCAGCACTACTACAAAGTAGATCCTTCCAAAATCCATCTGCTGCACAATGGAGTCGATTGGCATGGAATGGCCCAAGATTTTGAAGAGTGGGAAGAAAAGCGGCACTCAGAAATGGAGCGCCGCGGCCTAGACCCTTCAAAATTCCAGTTTCTTTTTGTGGGGCACAACTATGGGCGCAAAGGACTCCCCTTTCTTCTAAAGGCATGGCCTCAGCTCAAAGAATGCCAGCTCTCTGTTGTGGGACAGGATCGAAATCTTCCCTACTACCGCGCGCTGGCCAAAAACTTAAAAGATGTTTTTTTCTTTGGTCCCCAAGAGAAGGTTCGCCCCTTTTACCAGATCGCCGATGCCCTTCTGATTCCCTCTATTTACGATCCTTTTTCCAATGCGACTCTAGAGGCGCTAGGGATGGGGCTGTTTGTGGTCTCCTCGAAAACCAATGGCGGCCATGAAGTGTTAAATGAGGGCAATGGGACCGTGATTGAGGCCCTTCAGTCTACCGATGCAATCATCGCTGCCCTTCAGCGTGCCCTAGAGAAGAAAAAGAGTTTTGTTAGCGCACAAAAAATCCGCAGTTCCATTAGCCATTTAGACTTTTCCCACCAATTAGAACAATTGATTAAGATTTGCACTCCATGATTCGCTATTTGCTGATCCGTATCCTCACTTTTCCTCTGCAATTTTTTCCTTATAGTTGGATCAACGCATTGGGAAAACATTTAGGAAATTTGGCTTACTATCTGTTGCCCAAATTCCGCAAAACCGCCCTTAGCAATCTAGCGCTGGCCAAAAATCTCCCTTTAACAGAGCCCGAAATGATCCAAGTGGCAAAAGAAGCGTTTCAAAATCTGATGATTACCTGTCTGCAATATCCGAAACTTTCATGGGAAAAAGATGTGAGCAAGATCGCCACCTGTGAAAATCCTGAAGAAGCAGAGGAGATCTTAAAAAGCAGGGGCATCATCTTTTTTTGTGGCCATCAGGCCAATTGGGAGATCCTGTTTCTAGAAGGAACCAAGCGGATGCCTGGCGTCTGTATTGGCAGGCCAATAAAAAACCGGTTTCTTTATCGCTGGGTCTTATCGATCCGTGAAAAATATGGCGGTAAAGTCATACCACCCAAAAATGCGATTAAAGAAGGGATGCGCGCTCTAAAAAATAGATCCTTCTTAGGCATTGTGGGCGATCAAGGCATGCCCGATAGCGGCTTTTGCTCCCCTTTTTTTGGGCGTATGGCCTGGACCTCTCCGATCCCTGCCATGTTAGCGTACAAAATGGATTGCCCCATTATTGTGGCCATTACTAAACGGGTCCGTGGAAGTTATCTTATTCCCTACTCTGACCCTATTTATCCACCAGCAGCAGCCCCCATTGATGAAGAAGGGAGGCGTTTGATGATGGATGCTCTAAGGATTTTAGAAGAGAGCATTCAAGAGCTGCCTGGACAATGGCTCTGGCAGCACAATCGCTGGAAGCAGCAGACTTTGGACAAGATCAGAAGGCCATTCCGCCAAGACGCCATTGCTGTGATCCTGCCCGATGAACAGGAGCTTTTTGAGACATTACTTCCCCATTTGCCTACTTTTCGTGAAATCTACCCGACAGAATTTATTGAATTTTTCGTTCCTGAACCGTTTGCTTATCGAGTAGAGGTTTCAGATGTTGAAATCAAAATCTATGAAACCGCTGAAGATATCCTTGTGCGCGACTATCGCCCCAAACTCCTTTTCAATTTCAGCAAATACCATGCACCCAATGGTCACTTCCGCTCTTTCAGCGTTCTTAAAACAGTCAGCCTTCACGAATTAAAAAGAGCCTCAGGAATAGAAGATAACCTCTCCGAAATGCTCAAAAAAACCATCTTAAATATTTAGAAATTCATTAGGCAAAGGAGCATCAAAATCTTTGGCAATCTTAATTTTTCCTTTAAGCACACCAAAACGCCGCTGTGATTTTTTACCAATAGGCACTAGTTTGGCCACTGGTTTCCCAGCTATTGTAATCAAGACTTCATTCCCATGTACTGCAGAATTTATAAGCTTGGAAAAATGTATCTTTGCGTCATAAACATCAATTTTCATTGAGTATCCTAGTTTTCATCGCACAATTAAAGGCTATATTGCATAATCCTACATATCCTGCCGCAGCACGATCCTATCATCCTGTTTATTTTTTTCAGAGAACAAGATAAGCAGGATCGCTAAAGCGGCAGGATATGTAAGATACTATTAATGCTTTTAATATGCCTGAAAATAGATTTTATCTTGATGCAGATTTAGAGCATGAGATTGAACTTTCTGGGGAGGAGCTGCGTCACTTGCAGGTGATGCGCCGCAAAGTAGGCGATCCCATCGAACTTGTCAATGGAAGAGGCTATCTAGCCCATGGGACAATTACGCAGCTTAATAAACGCTCTGCCATGATTCAGATTGATACCTGCGATCAGGAGCCTGAAAAAGGAAGAAAAATCGTCCTAATCCAAGCACTAACACGTCCTCATTCTTTAGAATATATCATTGAAAAAGGGACCGAGTTAGGGGTCTCTGAATTTTGGTTATTCCCTGCTGTCCTGAGTGAGAAAAAGGCGTTAACTCCCTCCCAAGAGTTGCGCCTGAAAAATCTCACTATTAGCGCCCTAAAACAGTGCGGAAGGCTTTATCTCCCCGCGATTCATATGAAGCCATCCCTAGAAAAATGGAAGCCTTTTTCAGGCCAAAAATTCTTCGGCGATCTGCGTCCGGAGGCCCCTCTATTTTCTACCTGTTCTTTGGAAAAAACGGTCTACTTCTTTATTGGACCGGAAAAAGGGTTTGCCGCTGCAGAAGTGGGCTTTCTAGAGCAGGCCCTGGGTGCCCAAGGGGTGAAGCTCCACGACAATATTCTACGCGTGGATACTGCTGCCCTCGTTTCCATATTTGCAACCTACTTATTATAAGTTAGTTAAGATTAAATAATTTTTTTTGAAAAATTAAAATTTTTATGCTATAATATAGGCATATGTCAAATACTACTAACACTACTTTAACAAATCAGGCTCTTCAATCTGTGATTCCAGAATTGGGATCCATGGACAGTACACTGATACCTAGCCTCCCTGCCATTGCAAAAATGGCTGCTTTGAAGCTTTTTGATTTTGCAAGAGACCCTGGCACTGTTGTGGGTGATATACGTGATGGCTTGTCTACAGCTAGAGAAAAATTAGTCGAAAAGGCCGTCGCTATTATTTATGCTCCGTCTCCCGAAATTAAAAAACCAGAACCTGCGCAACCAAAGCCTCGCACGGGGATCCCAATAGGAAAAATCATTTTAGCTCTATTGTCCCCGATATTGATCTTGTTTGCTGCCATCAGTTTGACCATTATCTTACTCGATCAAGGCCCAGAAGAAGCGAAGGAAAAGTTTAAAAAAATGGCAGAATACTTGGCGAATAAAGCCACTATCGCGGCGGTTCAAGAAGCTAATCTCTTGGGTCAGTAATCGCAGGGACCATCTCTTCTTCCTGGTTCCCGTGGAATCCTTTATAGACAATCCCTTTTTCTGGATCTAAAATCACCACATCGCCCTCTTTTAAGCGGCTCAAAGCGCCATCAGCGCGGACGATTATGGGCAAATTCAGCCGCTTGGCGACTAGCAATGCCCCAGACTCTGAATCTCTATCTTCGGGATGGTTTTGCAAAATGACCCCGCGCGCTTTTTTTAGATGGCCTTCAAATGTATCATCAAAACGTGCCAGGACCACAATGCGGTCCTTCATTTTCTCTGGTGCTTTTTCTTCTGGAGAAAGAAGGAGGCTGATCTTTCCTTGTACTTTTTCCCCTTTGCCTTGATGGCCTCTCACCAGGACATCCCCAATACTTTCTACAATCATCATATTGGTTGTTCCTGAGGCCCCCAGCGGCGTGCCTGCGGTCAGCACAATCAGATCTCCATATTCCACCAGTTTTTTGCTTCTAGCAAAATGGCTTAAGACAGTCATCGCTTCATCAATGCTTGTAATGTCTGTTGGCGTCGCCGAAATCACCCCCCAGTCAAAGGCCATTTGATGGTAGGTTTTATTATCGGCACTCAAAGCAATAATGGGCATTTGGGGACGGAAACGGGAAATCATCCGCGCGGTATGACCACTACTTGTAGAAGCAAAAATAGCGGTTGCTCCAGAGGTGTAGGCTGTTTTAACAGCCGCCAAAGAAATGGAAGAGGAAATGTCGTGAGACTCCTGGCGGGAGTGCTGGTTGAAAAAATCGCGATAATTAAAATCGTCTTCTGCCACCTCAATGATGCTGCGCATCAGCGCAACAGTTTCTACCGGATAGGCTCCAATAGCAGTCTCTCCAGAGAGCATCACGGCAGAGGTGCTATCATAAATCGCATTGGCCACATCTGAAGCTTCCGCCCTTGTCGGTCTCGGATTTTTAATCATCGATTCGAGCATCTGAGTGGCAGTGACCACCGGCTTTGCCGCTTCAATACACTTGCGGATCATCATTTTTTGAAGGACCGGCACCTCCTTTAGAGGCAGCTCTACGCCTAAATCACCGCGCGCAACCATAATGCCATCGGCCACTTGCAAAATGGCACCAAAATTCTGGACGCCTAAGCTGTTTTCAATTTTGGCCATCACAAGTATCTGAGGACGGCCTTTCTGTTTTTCCAGTAGGTTTTTGATCTCCCGCACATGCTCTGCAGAGCGTATAAAAGAGGCGGCAATAATATCTACATCTTGCTGGCAGCCAAAAATGATATCGGCAACATCCTGCTTGGTCATGGCGGGAAGCCCGACATCGATACCGGGGATATTTACTCCTTTTTTCGACTTTAAAATGCCATCATTTTGCACTTCAACGATAGGCCCTTTAGCGCCATTTTCTAAAACTATTGTGGTGATATAGCCATCATCAAATAACACCGCCTGGCCTGGTTTTAGTGCCTTTAAAGCCATCTCAGGATGGATTGGAATATGCTTTTCATCCCCTTCTACCGCTTCTTCAACTAGATGGACCTTCTGACCCGTTTTGAGTGAAATAGTCTCATTTTTAAGCTTTCCTACGCGAATTTCAGGGCCTTTGGTATCCAGCATAATAGCAAGAGGCACCTTACGTTTAGCGCGCGCCTTTTTGAGGTTTTCTATCGTTTTGGCATGTTCCGCATGGGTCCCATGACTAAAATTTAATCGGGCTACATTCATTCCAGCATCAATGAGCTGGATCATTTTCTCTAAGCTGGCCACAGCGGGGCCCATAGTACAAATAATTTTTGTGCGTGTGTTCATAGAGCTGTCTTTATTATTCCTTTTGTTTATCATAGTCGTTGCGCATGAAGAATGAAAAGTTAAAAATTACTTTACGTGGGGTTAAAGTCCACAATTTAAAGAATGTGGATCTCGATCTTGACCGGGGAAAATTCATTGTTTTTACAGGGGTTTCCGGTTCAGGAAAGTCGTCGCTTGCCTTTGATACAATCTATGTGGAAGGGCAAAGGCGTTATATCGAATCGCTCTCGGCCTATGCGCGGCGCCATTTGGGCGAAATGCCTAAACCAGATGCCCAACTCATTTCCGGCCTTTCTCCCACTATTGCAATCGAACAGAAAACAGCAGGAAAAAACCCGCGCTCCACCGTGGGCACTATGACTGGCATTTACGATTTTATGCGCGTCCTTTATGCCCGTGTTGGCGTTCCTCATTGCCCCGTCAGTGGAGAAATAGTATCTCCGCAAAGTGCCTCTTCAATCATCCGCAAAATTCTTACCTTTCCTGAAGGGAGCAAATGGATTATTTTAGCCCCTTATGCGAAGAGTCGAAAAGGAGAATTTAAAGAAGATTTCGCAGAGCTTCTGCGCAAGGGCTATACGCGGGTTCGAGTGGATGGCACAATACTAGAACTAACAGAGCCGATTTCTTTAGACGGCAAAATCGCCCATGATATTGACCTTGTGATTGACCGGATTGTGCTAAAAAAAGAAGAGCATAAACGGATCGGAGAGGCGGTCCTGCGCGCCTTGGAAGCAGGCCAAGGAGTGATGCAGCTTTTAAATGCAGACACTTTAGAAGAGACGCTCTTTTCTGAACATGCGTATAGCGCAAAATCTGGGCTCTCTTATGGCCCGTTAAATCCTCAAGATTTTTCCTTTAATCATCCTTCGGGCATGTGTCCTAAATGCCACGGACTTGGAGCAGTGGCCGAATTTGCCCTTGAGAGAATCATCGATCCTGAGCTCAGTATTGCAGCAGACTGCTGCAAAATTGCAAGTTCCTATACCACAGTCCGCTTTGGCAATATCTACGATAATCTAGCGCGCATTTATGAGTTTGACATTCATACCCCCTGGAAAAAACTCCCCAGGAAAGCCCAAGAAGTTTTTCTTTACGGCACGAAAGAAAAATGGACCAAAATGGTCTTTGTCCACCCTCATAAGAGAAAACGGTGGACCGATTATGTGCAATGGAAAGGGATTCTTTTTGAAGCGCATAAACGGCTGCAAGAGGCCACAAGCGATTTCTATCGTCAGAACATGAAAGAGTTGATGGTAGAGTCTCTCTGTCCTGAATGCCACGGCGCGCGGATCCGCCCCTACCCTGCAGCCACACAGCTGGGCGGAAAAAAAATTCAGGAACTGACTGCTCTTTCCATTGATAAATGCATGCAATTTTTCGAGACGCTGTTGCTCTTTGAAACAGAAGCGCTCATCGCAGAAGAGCTGCTTAAAGAGATCAAACAACGACTGCTGTTTCTAAAAGAAGTGGGATTGCACTACTTGACGCTAGATCGTACGGCGCCCACTTTGTCGGGCGGCGAATCGCAGCGGGTGCGTTTAGCCTCTCAAATTGGCTCCGGACTTGCCTATGCGACCTACATTTTGGATGAACCTTCGATCGGGCTTCATCCTCGAGATAATCTGAAATTACTCAATTCTTTGAACCGGCTTTGTGCCAAAGGAAGCACAGTGATCGTAGTAGAGCATGATGAGGAAACGATCCGGCATGCTGACCAGGTGATCGATGTGGGGCCGCTAGCGGGAAGTAAGGGAGGCGAAATTCTCTTCCAAGGAAATGTAGAAGGACTTCTCCATTGTGACCGCTCGCTCACTGCCGCCTATTTGTCAGGAAAACTTTCGATTCCAATTCCCAAAGAAAGGCGGCCTTTGACTGAGAAATTCCTCCTGATTGAGGGCGCCTCCCATCACAATTTGAAACAGGTGACTGTGAAAATCCCTCTCGGACTTTTTGTAGCGATCACAGGGGTGTCAGGCTCGGGTAAATCGTCTTTAATGCTCGATATTCTCTATCCTGCCCTTTCCAATGTGCTGATGGGATCGCAGCTTCCTGTGGGGAAACATAAAAAAATCGAGGGCATTAAAGAGCTGGAAAAGGTGATTGCAATCGATCAAAGCCCCATTGGAAGAACGCCCCGCTCCAATCCGGCAACTTACATCAAAATTCTTGACGAGGTCCGTGATCTTTTTGCCTCTTTACCTGAGAGCCAAGCGCAAGGCTATCGGCCGGGGCGTTTTAGCTTTAATGTAAGAGAAGGTTCCTGCCCTTTCTGCACTGGCATGGGCATGATCAAAATCGATATGGACTTTATGGAAGATGAGTGGGTCAAGTGCGAACATTGCGAAGGAAAAAGATTTGATTATAAGACCCTTTCTGTGCGCTACAAAAATAAGAACATTTTCGATGTGCTGGAAATGACCATTGCCGAAGCCTATGAGTTTTTTGAACCCTTTCCCAAGATCAGACAGAAATTGGACATTCTGTTGAAAGTGGGATTAGATTACCTCACTTTGGGACAGGCCTCGCCTACCCTCTCTGGAGGGGAAGCGCAGAGAATTAAACTGGCCAAAGAACTTTCCCGTCCTTCCAAAGGAGGCTGCATCTACATTTTAGATGAGCCAACGACAGGACTCCATTTCCATGATATTCATAAATTGATCGATGTGCTCCAGCAACTTGTCAATCATGGCAACACGGTGGCAGTGATCGAGCACAATATGGACCTTGTTAAAACGGCCGATTGGATCATCGATTTAGGTCCTGAAGGCGGGGACGAAGGCGGAGAGGTCATTGCCGAAGGAAAGCCAGAAAAAATCGCTCAGATGAAAAGCCCCACGGGGGTCGCTTTAAAAGCTCTTTTCCATCATGAGTTTCATCCATTAAAAAAACCTCCTCTCACCCTAGCTCTAGACCAAGGAGCTATCTTGATCGACGGAGCGGCCCAAAACAATTTAAAATCGATCGATGTGCAGATCCCGCATGGAAAAATGACCGTTTGCACAGGGCCTTCTGGTTCAGGAAAAACCTCTCTTGCGTTTGAAACGGTCTATGCCGAAGGACAAAGGCGCTATATCGAAACGCTTTCTGCCTACTTTAGACAGTATGTGAAACAGATGCCCAAACCAAAAGCGGAGCAGATGGACGGCCTGATGGCCCCTATTGCCATCGAACAAAAAGCGCATGCAGGCAATCCGCGCAGCACCGTGGGCACGATCACAGAAGCTTATGATTATCTAAGAGTGCTTTTTTCCCATCTTGGCACCCCTTACGATCCAGAAACAGGAGAAAAAATCGTCTCCATTAGCAAAGAGTATGTGCTGAAAGAGATCTTGCAACTGCCGGAAAAAACCAAGCTGATTATTTTGGCCCCGCTTGCTTTGGGAGGCGAAGATTTTGCAGCCTTAAAAAACCGGCTTTTAAAAGAGGGATTTTTACGCATTCGACTCAATGGAACCTACTATGAATTAGAAGAAGAGATCCCGTTTGATAAAAGAAGAAAAAATGAATGTTTACTTGTGGTTGACCGGCTCACAGTCTCTGAAAATAATAAAAAACGGATCTATGATGCTCTAGATCTGGCGGCCACCCTTTCCAAAGGGCGGATGGTGATTTCTGATGGTCAGAAAGACCGTTTCTTTAATCTTTCATTTGCGGTGCCAAGCACGGGGAAGTCCTACCCTCCGATCACTCCCCATAGCTTCTCATTTAATACTGAAACAGGCATGTGCCTAAGTTGTCTCGGGTTGGGATTTCAATACGGCGCTAATTTAAAAAAGCAGCGCCATTTGATGAAATTAACCCCTTACGAGCTCATTGTCGGACTTTGGAAAGAGTTTGCCTCCGTATTTGCCACAGACTGTTTTGAGGCGTTTCTAAAAGCGGCTAAGATCCCGTTGCATGTTCCCCTATCCGAGCTTTCAGAAGCGGAGCTGTCGCTTCTTTTGCAGGGATCTAAAGAAGATGGCTGGATTTCGAAAAAAGGATTACGTTTCCGTTTTAATGGACTCAATGATGCGTTTGAAAAACTGGCCAAATCATCTCTAGGGCAAATCCAAGACGAATTGAAATTCCTATTCGATCAGCATTCCTGCCCGGCCTGCAAAGGCAGTCGGCTGAACCCATTGGCACGCAGTGTCCGCATCGGCGCGCTGTCCATTGCTGACCTATGCCAGTTGCCAATTGATCAAGCGTTTGCTTTTGTGAGCGCATTAAAATTAAAAAAAGCGGACCATTTTTTACAGGACACGCTGGACCAGGTGAGCAATAAGCTAAAATTTCTGATCGCCATCGGACTTGATTATATCTCTTTAGACCGCTCGGCGCCCACGTTAAGCGGCGGCGAGATGCAGCGCATCCGGCTTGCGCGCCAATTGGGCAGCGGCCTCACCGGTTGCCTCTATGTGTTAGATGAGCCCACGATCGGACTCCATCCGCACAACAATCATCTCCTCAATGAATCGCTCCAACATTTAAAAGATTTAGGAAATACGCTGCTGCTTGTGGAACATGATCCCATGACCATTGAAATGGCCGATTACATTTTAGACTTTGGCCCCAAAGCAGGCAAAGAAGGCGGAGAAATTAGCGCGCGCGGCACATTAGAAGAGATTAAAAAAGATCCTCAATCACTGACTGGCGCCTACTTAAGCGGAAGAAAAAAAGTGGCCCTACCAAAAAAACGGCGCACCTCTAAAGAGTGGATCACCATTGAAAATGGCGCCATTCACAATTTAAAACAGGTCCGGACCACTTTCCCCATACACTGCCTCAGCTGCATTACAGGAGTGTCAGGATCGGGCAAATCCAGCTTGATGAACGATCTTTTAAGCCCTGCGGCAGAATTGGCGCTCTCTTCACGTACTCCTCCGGATCAGGTGGATTATGCGGGGGCTAAAATCAGCGGCTTTTCCCATTTTGATAAACTGCTCGTGTTAGATCAGAATCCGATTGGCCATACGATCCGTGCCGATGTGAGCACTTATACCGATCTGATGCCTTCATTGCGCGCCTTTTTTGCACAGCTGCCAGAGGCCAAAGCGCGCGGGCTAGAGCCCAAACATTTTAGCTCTAACCATCGCAAGGGCATGTGCAAAAGCTGTTTTGGTTTAGGATTCCGCACAATACCAATGCAGTTTTTGCCGCCAATTAAAGTGGTCTGCGAATCGTGCCATGGCTATCGCCTCAATCCGGTCAGTTTGCAAGTGAAATACAAAGGCAAGCATATTGGCGAGCTTCTACAAATGACAGTGACCGAGGCCAAAGAATGGCTTGCGTTCCATCCAAAAATCTTACGCATTTTAGATACACTGGTGGCTGTCGGTTTAGACTATTTACAACTGGCGCAAGAGATCGTCACCCTTTCAGGGGGAGAAGCGCAACGGCTGCGCTTAAGCCGCGAGCTCTCTAAACGGTCCACTGGCAAGACTCTTTATCTTCTTGATGAGCCCACGATTGGGCTGCATAGCGAAGACATTCTGAAACTGCTGGCCATCTTCCATGCGCTTGTCGATAAGGGCAATACGATCCTTGTGATTGAGCACAATTTAGATATCATTGCCAACTGCGATTACCTTGTGGATTTGGGCCCGGATGCGGGCGCTAAGGGAGGAGAGGTTGTGGTGTCTGGAACGCCTGAAGAAGTGGCAAGGGATAAGACGTCGTATACAGCGAAGTATTTAGCCGATTATCTTAAAAAGAGATAAAAAACAATGCTCATAAATGTTTTCTAAAAATCCTAGGACGGTATATTCCTTTATCAATAATTTCCAATAAACGAAGTGCGGCGTGATTGGGATTACGATCCCCTGCTTCCCAAGCTTGTACTGTGTTTAAGCTGACATTTAAAATAAGGGCAAAAATTCCCTGAGAGTAGTTTCCTTTATTTCTAATTTTTCTGATGTCTCCAGGTTTGTATTCTTTTGGGGGTTCAGGAATTTCAATATGCTCAGATCTTAAAGTTAGTTTACCTTCTTTGTGGGCAAGAACTTCTTCCAATCCCTTCTTCAAACCTTTAAATAATTTACTCATCTTTTATTTCCTATACCACAGTGTGGGGCATTGTAACAACAGAAGATATTAAATGAAAAGAAATAATTTTGAAAAAGTTCTACAGTAACACTTCTTTTCTCCGTATTCTCTATGCTCTCTGCGGTTATTCCTTTATTGACGAATAATTAGAATTTAAGGAATTGTAAGCTTATGAACCTATTCCTAATAAAATGAAAAACATGCTTTTTAAGTCTTTTTCCATATTTTTTAGAACCGCTTCTTGCCCTACTTAATTTAAGTATGTGCTGCGAAGCGGTTCTAAAAACTATGAAAAAATCCCCTAAAAATCAAAGTTTTTTTTATTAGGACAGGTTCATATGGCGAAGTCATTAGCCTCTAAGCGAAGAGCTAAATTTCTTTCCTTTGTTCTTTTTCTGATTGGCATGGCTGTGATCACCTACTACAAGGAATTTTGGCCTGCCATCATGCTTGTGATCGGGATTCCCCTAGCCCTGCGTCAGCATCTCTTAGGGCGCCCCTACGACATGTGGATCACTCTGTTTGTATTTATTGGAGTGTTTGTCACAGTACAGTTCGATATTGAATGGCAAATCTTTCTTCCCGTTCTATTCACTTTAGGCGGTATCTACATCTTTTTTAGAGAATACTTAGAAAGCAAAAGTGGAAGTGAAGAGGAAGAAGAGGAAAGTCTCAACGAAGAGATCGAAGAGGCTATCGCTGAAAAAAAACTAAGAAAAAAATAATACAAATCTTAGTTTAGTGAGGCTTGGCCAACTGAGTGGCTAAGCCTCTACTGTTTTCTTAGGCATGCGATAAAGACGGTTCAAATGAAGGCTTAATATGTGCCATTCTTAAAATATGGCCTTTATTGAAAATGCCATTCTCTAATTGTAAGTCGATGAGAGTTGAGGTGTCCTTAATTTGCCTTAATGCTGTGTCAGCATAAATACTTGGTAATACAATACATATAACAGCAGCTAGAAAATAACCTGCAACTAAACCGATAATACATAGTACCAATGCGATGTGTTGCCGTTGTAAACCTTCCTTTCTAATAGCATTAAGGACACGAAGTTCTTTAGTTATAAGAGGAATTGCATCCTTTTGCGCTTCCGGGGTATTTGCTCCCTCAACGAGTTTGTAAATTCTTGAATTCATGACGCCTGTAATCTTCGCTTCTCGAAAATCACCTAACACTGGTACGTAAGGTACAACATCCAAAAGACTGTCCTTAATTGTATTTAGTGCATTTGCTAACATAATAAATTCTCCTTGTTTAGTGAGACTTGGCCAAAAAGTCGTTGACTAAGCCTTTGATTTTTTCTTCTGTTGGATCTTTGGGGACTACTTTTCCTGCAGCAAGATCTTTTAAATAGGCAAACTCACTGCGCGCTTCATAAGAATTAGCAAAAGCGGCCCTGGCATCTTGAACCAGCTGCTTCCATTTGGGATCTTCAAATTTAGACGCTACCTCTTCCATTTTTTTAAATTTTTCTAGAGTCAACACGATTCTTTTCTTGGGATCTAGCACCGCTTTGGCATCTTTTCGTGCCAGCGCCAGTCGGAGCATTGTCATTTTGAGATCATATTCTGCTTGTACGGCCGCGATTTTATTTTCAGGCGTGCTGGCGTTTTGATCGGGCATCTTGTTCTTTAAAGAATGGAGAAATTTCACCGCCTCGACCTGCTTATCGGTCAGCGATAGACTGGCAATCGCATCGATCTTTTTACAAACATCGGCATCTTCATGGGCACTGCAAATCTCTTTCACACGAAAATCTTGAAACAGCTCCGCCTCATTTGTCGCATTCCACTTTTTCATTTCTGCAAATACGGTGCCGATCATCCCCGCTTTGCCTGCTTTCCGGTATTCTTCATCTAGAGATTTTAAAAATTTGTTATACTCGCCTGCCAGATAGCTTTTTTCAATCCCTTTCAAAAAACTATTTTCCTCAGCATGAAGGAGAAGTCCAGAGGCGGAAATTAAAGTTAAAATTATAAAGCAAATCTTTAGCCATCGTTTTTTCATAGGGCGATATTTTAATTGATTGGGGATAAAAAAAGAAGGTAAAGAATTAGAAATAGTCGAGATGCATCGCGCGGCGCACCTCAGCGAGGGTCTGCGCGGCCACTTTTTCAGCTCTCTCCGTCCCTTTTTTAAGAATCTGCATCACTCCGCCGGGATCTTTTGCAAATTCTTCGCGCCGCTTGCGAATCGGTTCAAGAAATGTTTGTAATAGGTCATTCAAATGTTTTTTTACTATGGAATCGCCCAAGCCGCCTCTCTGGTAGTGGGCCTTCAAGGCTTCTAATTTTTCCTTATCAGGATCAAAAACATCCAGATAGGTAAAGACTGGGTTGCCTTCCACTTTGCCAGGATCTTCTACCCGGATGTGGCCAGGATCAGTGTACATTCCTTTCACCTTTTTTGCGATCGTGTCAGCGCTATCAGAAAGATAGATGCAATTACCCAATGTTTTGCCCATCTTGGGTTTTCCATCGGTGCCTGGCAGACGAGCAACTTTTGGAATGACTGCTTCGGGCCGGACGAGCACTTCACAGTGGTAGGTTTGGTTGAAGTGGCGCACAATTTCATGTGTCTGCTCAATCATGGGCAGCTGATCCTCGCCTACAGGAACAAGATCTGCCTTAAAAGCAGTGATATCGGCCGCCTGGCTCACAGGATAGATCATAAATCCTGCGGGCACTGTCTCTTCAAGGCCTTTGTCTTTGATCTCCTGCTTTACTGTTGGGTTATGTTTTAGCCGATTCCAGGTCACTAGATTCAGGAAGTACATGGTGAGTTCTGGCAGCGCAGGAATCAGCGATTGAATAAAAATTGTGGTTTTATGCGGATCAATGCCTACAGCTAAGTAGTCCAGCGCTACTTGTAATATGTTTTCTCTGACCTTTTGCGGCTCTTTGGCATGATCGGTGAGCGCCTGGGCATCGGCAAGCATCACATACTGGATGCAGCTGTCTTGCAGGTCGACACGCGCTTTTAGCGATCCCACATAGTGGCCTAAATGGAGCGGCCCTGTGGGGCGATCCCCTGTTAAGATGATTTTTTTCTTTGTCATTTTTGGAATGATAATCCTCTGTCCATTAAAAAACTATGGGAAGAAAAACCACCACAGAGAAGAAGAGAACACAGAGGGAAAAAGAGAAAATTCTCCTTTTCTCTCTGTGTTCTCAAAGTATTTAAAATCTTTATTCGATGCTTTAGCATCGAGAGGATCTTTTTTTTGGGCTCAGCCCAAAAAACATCTCCCTCCCCCCTTCTTTTCTTCCCTCTGTGTTCTCTTCTTCTCTGTGGTTAATTTCAAGGTTATTTCTCTTTTGCAAAAAAATCTAGTAAATGTCTAAATAACGCAAATGCATATAGGAAATTATCAGATTCTTCGCAGTCTTGGCCAAGGCGGGATGGGAGAGGTGTTGCTTGCCCATGACCCGATCTGCGGCCGGGACGTCGCGCTCAAAAAAATCCGCGCCGATTGGATCCATAGCAAAAGCATGCAAGAAAGATTTTTGCGCGAAGCCAAAATTGCCTCGCAACTCACCCACCCTTCGATCATCCCCATCTACGCCATCCATCAAGAAAAAGAGCTGATCTTCTATACCATGCCCTATATCGAAGGGGAAACTTTAAAATCGATTTTGCGCCAAAGTCGCCTCGAAGAAAAAAAGGGAGAGATCACTCACCCGATTGGCTCCTCTATCCCTGCCTTGATCCGTATTTTCCTCAATGTGTGCAGCGCGCTCGCCTACACCCATTCTAAAGGGATCCTACACCGCGATCTTAAACCGGAAAATATTATCGTGGGCAAATATGGCGAAGTGATCATTTTAGACTGGGGACTGGCCAACTACATCGGCATGCCAGAAATGAAATCTGATACAGATAAAACCACAATCCCGGGCACTTTGGCCTACATGGCGCCTGAACGTGCCTTTGGCGAGCCCTCCTCTGTCCATTCTGATATCTACTCTTTGGGCGTGATGCTTTATCAAATTCTCACTCTGCAGCTTCCTTTTCATCGCACAGGATTGCAAGAGTTTCGCAAATATTTCAAACATGAAAAATTGCTCGATCCTGAAGAGATCGCCCCCAATCGCGATATTTCGCCACAACTATCCGATATTGCAAAAAGATGTCTTCATCCTGACCCTTCTAAACGTATTCAAACCATACAAGAGCTGATCGCTGATTTAGAAAAGTACATTGAAGGACTCCCCGAATGGATCTTATCTGCCACGCTTCATATCAAAAATAAACAAGATTGGGAATTTCAGGAAAATATTCTCCTTGCAAAACATATGGCGATCTCACGGCAGCCAGATCAGATGGAATGGATCAGTGTCATGATCTCAAAGGCCTCTTTCATTGAGAATGTGATGCTAGAAACAGAGATTCAACTGGGAAATACAGGTACAGGCATCGGTTTTTTATTTGGCAAAAGTCTAGATGAGGGATACGCTCTCTGGATCGGATCAGAAACCCATCCAGGTGCGCGGCTCTATCGCGGGCACGTAGAAGTACTCTGCCATCCTGAAATTGCGCTTAAACAAAATCGTGCGCAGCAGATCCGCATTGAAAAGCTTGGGAACCATCTCCGTTTTTCTTTAGATGGTCTCTTGCAGTTTGGTTACTTAAGTCATCTGCCCATTTTAGGGAAACAGATCGGGCTGTTTTATCGCGATGATGATTTTCAAATGGATGGACTCAACGTGTTTGTTGGAAGCCAAAATGTGATGGTGAACTGCCTCTCTATTCCCGATGCCTTTTTGGCCCGGAAAAATTTCTCTCAAGCCGAAACAGAATACCGCCGCATCGCGAGTGCTTTCCGCGGAAGGCGCGAAGGAAGAGAGGCGATTTTCCGCACCGGCATCACTCTTTTGGAAGAAGCCAAAATCCAAAAAAAGAAAAAGGAAAGAGAGGCCTTTTACGCGCGCGCCTTAGAGGAATTTGAAAAATTGCATGGCACGCCAGGCGCTCCCCTAGAATATTTAGGAAAGTCACTTGTCTATAAGGCAATGGGAGAAATAGAAGAAGAGGTCAAATGTTTGGAGCTTGCCCTCCGCCGCTTTCCGAAACATCCCCTAAAACCGCTCTTAGAAGAGAATCTACTTTCCCGTTTACATGAAAGTGCACGCACGGACCGTAAAGCTGCTTTCCATTTTGCGCTGCTGGCTCTACGCTATCTGCCTCAAATCTATTCCAATCCAGACCATCAAACATTGATTGACAGTCTGAAAAAACATCTCGAGCCGCTCTACTTTTTAAAGCCCACCGATAAACCTAATCTGGATATGGCCTTAGAGCTTGCTTTCTGGCTGGGTAAACCAATGACCTTAGTAGAACTATTTGATCAAAATGAACACAGTTTATTTGCTCTTTTGCAATTGCGCTATTTCGATTTGATCAAAACAGAAACTCTTGATGTCTATTGCCAATGGGCTCCGCTGCCTCAAGCAGTGCAAGCAGCTATAGAGCAAAAAGCAGAAGAGCGCACCGTGATCGCTCTGATCGAAAGAGGCATCGACGAACAGAATATAAAACCTTTAGAGCCGCTTTTTTCCCATTTCAAAGGGTTGACTCTGTACCGGATCTGGACCTACCTATTGCAAAATCAGTGGACCAAAGCAGCCAAGCTATTAAAAAAAATCCCCACAGAAACCGATCCGCTCTTTTTTCTTTATGGCTGTCTGCAAACTGCGCGTAAAGGAGAGAAAAAGGGAATCCCGTTTCTTACCGATGTGATGGTCAGCCGTACGCCTCCCCTCTCTCTTTTACTTTCGCATTACCTTTTAGGAAGGATCGATCTGAGAAAAAATACCCTATTCTATTGGGAAAAAGTGCAGCTTTTTAGGCAATTACAGCTCTTTTGCCATTGCGCCAAAAAGTGGAAACTCAAACTCTTTTTTTCAAAAAAACTGCGACGATTGAGAACAAAGCAGCGATCTGAGACACTGTAACACCTATGAACCTATCTCAATAAATAAACTTTTTGATTTTTGAGAGATTTTTTCGTAGATTTTAGACTCGCTTCGCAGCACATACTTAAATAAGTAGGGCAAGAAGCGAGCCTAAAATAGGCGAAAAAAGAATCAAAAAGCATAGTTGTTTTTATTGAGATAGGTTCATAATGTCAGAACTTTCTAAATCTTACGATCCGAAACTTGTCGAAGAAAAATGGTATTCCTTCTGGGAAAGCCGCGGTTTTTTTAAAGCCGACAATCAATCTAAAAAGCCTGCCTATTCCATCTCTATTCCGCCTCCGAATGTGACTGGTATGCTGCATATGGGCCATGCTCTAGACGATACTTTGCAAGACACCCTCATCCGTTTTAAGCGGATGAAAGGGTTTGAAGCGCTTTGGGTCCCAGGCACTGACCATGCGGGTATCGCCACACAAACAGTTGTGGAAAGAGATCTGATCGCAAAAAAGGGAAAACGGCGCAAAGATTTTCCTCGAGAAGAGTTTGTAAAACTGTGCTGGCAATGGAAAGAAGAGAGCGAAAAACGAATCTTGTTCCAACTCAAAAAGCTGGGCTGTTCTTGTGATTGGAGCCGCCTCTCTTTCACCATGGACGAAAAGCGTAGCCGCGCCGTAAAAACGATCTTTAAGAAGATGTTTGATGAAGGGCTGATTTACCGAGGCGATTATCTGGTTAACTGGGATCCTGTGACCCAAACAGCTCTGGCCGATGATGAAGTAGAATTTGAAGAGAAAGAGTCCTTTCTTTGGCATATTAAATATCCCTTAGAGGGCGGCAAAGGGTTTGCAGTGATTGCGACCACCCGCCCTGAGACAATGCTCGGCGATGTTGCTATTGCTGTGAATCCTGATGATCCCCGTTATCGTTCTCTGATTGGAAAAAAAGCGATCCTTCCTTTTCTCCATCGCCACCTCCCGATCATTGCAGATCCGTTTGTAGACCCTGCCTTTGGCACAGGCATGGTCAAAATCACACCTGCTCACGATCCCAATGACTACGAGATGGGGCTGCGGCATCAGCTGCCGATGGTCAACATCATGACTCCTGATGGAAAAATCAATGAGAATGGACTAGAGTTCCAAAACTTGACCATGGAAGAAGCCAGAAATTCCATTGTGGACCAATTAAGAGCATTACAACTCCTAGACAAAATAGAAAAACATACCAAGCGCGTGGGCGTCTCCTACCGCTCTAAAGCGGTGATTGAGCCCTACCTTTCCAAGCAGTGGTTTGTGCGCATGAGCGGGTTTAAAGAACCACTCAAGCGCGCCGTATCAGACAAAAAAGTCAAGATGATCCCTTCCCATTGGGAGAGCACCTATTTCCATTGGATCGATAATTTGCGCGACTGGTGCATTTCTAGGCAGCTCTGGTGGGGCCATCGCATTCCTGTCTGGTATCATGTCGACGATCCAGATCAAATGATCTGCTATAGCGGTGAGGGCGAGCCTCCCGAAGTAAAGGCAGCGCCTGAAAAATGGCGGCAAGATGAAGATGTGCTCGATACCTGGTTTTCTTCTGCGCTATGGCCTTTTAGCATTTTAGGCTGGCCTGAACAAAACGCTGACCTGAAAAAATTCTATCCCAATTCTACTCTGGTCACTGGTTACGATATTCTCTTTTTCTGGGTGGCCCGTATGATTCTCATGGGAGAGTATGCGCTCCATCACGTGCCTTTTCATGAAACATTTATTCACGGCCTGATTTATGGCAAATCCTACTGGCGTACGCATAAAGATGGGTCGATCAGCTACATCACAGGCAAAGAAAAAATAGAGCTTGATTTAGGCGGACCCGCGGCGCCCGATGTGCAGTCCAAATGGGAAAAAATGTCCAAATCCAAAGGCAACATCATCGATCCAATTGAGATCATTGATACTTTTGGCACCGATGCAATCCGCCTCGGCCTTCTTTCTTGTGCTTCGCAAGCAAGACAGATCGATCTCGACCGCCGCCGCTTTGAAGAATACCGCAATTTTGTAAATAAGATCTGGAATGGCGCCCGCTTTGTCTTTATGAATATTGAATCGCTCACGCCTGCCGCTTTTTCACAAGGGATCGATGCCTCTCTGCTCTCTTTAGAAGACCGCTGGATCCTTTCGCGGCTCAATAAAACTGCCGCAGAAATTAATCACCATTTAGACAGTTATGCTTTTGATCAAGCAGCTGGACAGGTCTATCGCTTTTTCTGGGATGAATTTTGTGCTTACTACTTGGAACTTGTCAAACCCACTCTATTTGGAAAAACGGGCACAGAAAAAGAGAAAGAAAATAAGCAGCGGCTTTTGACTGTGATTTTGTGCCAAGCAGTCCGTTTATTGCATCCCATGGCTCCCTTCATTACTGAAGAGCTGTTTCAACTCTTAAAAACCAAATTTGGAGCGGCATCAGTAGACAAAGAAGCTTATACAGCGGAAACGATAAAAGCGCTGCACGCGCCTGCCTGTATCGTAGCGCCCTATCCTGAAATGATCCACGCCCAAGATATCAATCCTGACATCGAAGAGACTTTTTCCTTTATGAATGGCCTCGTGCATGCCGTGCGCACGATCCGCGCAGAGATGCAGCTGGCGCCTAATGTGACCAGCGACCTTTTTATCGTCGGGAAAAAAGATCATCCTCAGATGCAACTGGCAAAAAAACAGTCCTCTATTTTAACTGCATTGACACGGACGGCTAAAGTCTATTTTGAAGAAAAAGAAAAAGCGGTTGGGTTTAATGCCAGCAGCTTAGTCGGTGATTTAAAACTGATCATCCCTCTTCCCGAGGAGATGAAAGAAAGAGAAAAGTTACGTCTTCAGAAAGAAAAAGAGAAGTTGCAACGTGATCAAACCACCGCACGCGAAAAACTCGCCAATCAAGAATTTCTCTCGAGAGCCCCTAAGGAGCTCGTTGAGAAATTTAAACTGCAGCTGCACCAATCTGAAAAAGAGCTCGCAGAGCTTTTGAAAAAACTGCAACAATTTTAAAATTATTTATTGATAATAAAATCATAAAATACTAACGATGGGCCTGGGAGGGTGTTTAACCCATGAGAGCGCTCGTCGTCATGCTCCTATTTTTAGCCAGCTGCGGACTGAACCGCATGAATGAGAATATGGAAAGGAGCAATGAGAATATTCAGATCAATACACAGATGATCGAAACCAGCTCCTGCGTGATTCAAGAAAACACGGACGAGGTCAAAAAATCGACCGCGGTCATGCAAAAATTTCAGAACCAAACGGCGGAAATTAAAGCTGGCCTCCCTGTGATCCTAAGTGCCGTAGCCATCTTCCTACTGGCTCCCGCGCTCATTCTCTTTGTTTCTTTTAAAAGGCTAGCAGAAAAGCTAGACCGCATTCTGAAACGAAGAAGATAGACAAAATTCACTTTTCATTCTAAAATTCTCCTTAAAATCAGGAGGATTATGAAATTATTCTTTCTTTCCATTTTTCTTTCTTTCGCATTGCTTCATGCTGAGGTTCCTTTTGATTCTGCAGTGGATCAGCAGGTTATAGAATGCCTTCAGTCAAGTAAATATTCACACACTCTTTTTAAATATCCATTTAAAGGGGAAGATTATCCAATTCTCGTGATCCATAATCCAGAAAAGTTAGCTCTTTGGGCGGACTGCTTCAGTTCTAGTCCAAATTTTTTATCGCTTACTATGGTAGCCTATCTGCCATTAGAACTTTCCTCTCATCTGCAACAGATATTATCTGATGTAGGAATCGATGAATTAGATTCAATAATAGATCTGCATTGCAATTATTACATGGGGTTTGATGTAGTCCATGCGATTCAATGTGCAGAAAAAATAGACGACCCTGTTTTTGATGCCCAAATAAAAGAGCTGTTCCATTCTACCCAATTTGTGAACAAAGTCTTCTATTACCACTTAGGAGAAGACTATTATAAAGTGCGCATTATTCATAATCCTGAAAAAAAGACATTTTATGGCACACACTCTTTTAGTCTTGATTGTGATCCTAACTTTCACTACACCGTATGTTTCAATCAAAA
Source organism: uncultured bacterium (assembly GCA_964569185.1). Taxonomy (GTDB): domain Bacteria; phylum Chlamydiota; class Chlamydiia; order Chlamydiales; family Rhabdochlamydiaceae; genus DATIJP01. The sequence continues at coordinate 17,002 of CAZMTP010000005.1, read as the reverse complement.
ATATGGAATTTTGACAGACAAAAAAGTGCCACAAGAATTTATGGATCATCTTATCTCTCTTGCGGATGCATCTTACTGGGATTGGTATTTTAATTTTAAAACTAGTAATGGAGTTGTGATTGAGTATTCTAGAATAGATTGCGGCTGGGCTACCGACACAGAAACGATCTATACTCTTAAGTCCTGGTACTATTTTGCAGACGATCTCTATGAGTTAGAGAAGAGTGGATCATAGCTATCTTAATGCGTTAGCGATCCTGCGCATCTTGTTCTCTGCAAAAAATAAACAGTCGAAAATTTTATCTGATTTTGCATATAGTTCTTGGATATGTACTTACCATCGCCGCAGGAATTAAAAACGCGCTATGTTCTTTCTGCAAAAGAACTGGAGTTTGTCCACTCTGCACGTCAAACAGCTAAAGAAATCCTGACGCGAAAAGATCCGCGTCTTGCCATCATAGTAGGCCCCTGTTCTATTCATGATTTTCAGCAAGGCTTAGAGTATGCCAAAAGATTCAAAGAGCTTGCACAAAAAGTAGAGTCCTCCTGTTTTTTGATCATGCGCGCCTATATAGAAAAACCGCGCACATTGACAGGCTGGAAAGGATTTGTGTACGACCCTGATTTAGATGAGAGCCATGATTTAGAAGAAGGCTTGGAGAAAACAAGACATTTTTTATTGTCCCTTGCACAAATGCAGATTCCCGCAGCCACTGAATTCCTCTCCCCTCTTGTCTCTGCTTATATCGATGACCTGATCACCTGGGGCTTTATTGGAGCGCGCACTTCTGCCTCGCAAATCCATCGGGAGATCGCTTCCTATTTTCCTTTCCCCATTGGATTTAAAAATAGTTTAGATGGAAATGTGGACACTGCCATTAGCGGTGTGATCTCCGCACGTGATCCTCATGTGTTTTTCCATGTCAATCAGCAGGGAAAATTGTGCAAAATCAAGAGCCCTGGCAATCCTTATGGCCATGTGGTCCATAGAGGCGCCATCAAAACGACCAATTATGATGAACAGAATATTCAGGACACATTAAAAAAATTAGAAGATGCCGGGCTGGCACCACGCCTACTTGTCGATTGCGCCCATGGCAATAGCCAAAAAGAGCATGAAAAGCAAAAAGAGGTATTCTATCATGTGCTGCAGCAAGTTGAAGCAGGAAATCGCAATATCATCGGCATGATGTTAGAGAGCCATCTTAGAGCGGGCGCGCAGCCGCTCAAAAACCTGCCCGATTACTTAGAAGAAGGGATATCGATCACCGATCCTTGCATCGATTGGGCAGAAACAGAGCAGCTGCTCCTCTCAGTCGAGGAACATTCTTCATTGCTCTCTTCTTCGATCTGAATCAGATCGACCCATAACTGATGTTTCCAATCACGAAAGATAGACCCATCTTCGGTCACGATCTCTGCTTTATAGGAGATCAACCCACAGGTGGTTGCAAAATCTTCCCCAATGACAAAATAGGTCTCATATCCGATGCGCCGATCAATGGGAAAAACCACCGTCCTGTCTGTAAAGTCCCAGAACAGCAAATGGAGACAGACTTTTGGATTGCAACAGAGCAGCTCGCGCGGCACCCACCATTCGACCACCACCATCTGCCCGCACGGAGGACATTCTTGCCTTGGGTCGGGCGATCCCACATGGGTACTTGCCAAATAGGTGTTGTCCACTTTTTGCCGACGCACAGCTATCCCATATTTTTGGCAGCTGGAGAGAAATAGCGTTAAAAGAACCAAAGATATGATGTACTTCATAGGAGGTCTAGGGTAGAATAATTCCCCATAATGAAGCAAGCTGTCAGTACAATTATTTTTAACCAAGAAAGAACAGAAATTCTTTTAATTAAGCGGCGCGATATTCCCGTCTGGGTGCTACCGGGCGGAGGGTTAGAAGCAGGAGAAACTCCAGAGAAAGCGGCAGCGCGCGAGACGTTAGAAGAAACTGGATTCACTGTAGCGATTCAACGGAAAGTAGCCCACTATTCCCCGATCAACCGGCTGACCCATTTCACCCATTTTTTCGAGTGCGCCATTTTATCTGGCAACCCCACAGTGGGCGTAGAAACAAAAGAGGTCCGTTTTTTTCCATTAAATAATCTTCCAAAACAGTTAGCGCCTCCCTATCCCGATTGGATTGGAGATGCTATGGCAAATCATAACACTGTTTTGGAAAAGAAGATTGAGAGCAGCTCCTACTGGAATTTAGTGAAGCTGTTAATAAAACACCCGCATCTTGTCTGCCGTTTCTTGCTGACAAAAGCGGGTATCCATTTTAATAGTTAATTCAGAATTATTTCTGTAACTTTTTCCAAGCTTCGATTATCGCTTGCATATCTTTATTCTTTTGCTCTCTAAGCTGAGGCGGATTTTTATCGGGATGGTGTATCAGAGATAATTGCAAATATCGTTTTCTAATCGCTTTGAGATCTGCTTTTCTTGAAATCCCTAAAACTTCATAAGGGTCCTTAGAAGAAAAATCAGGCTCATCAGATGATTCATCAGCAACTTCTTGAAGGACTACTATCAATTCGGCAATTTCCTCTTTTAATCTCTTGTCACTAGATGTCTGATAGATACTTTCTAGCGCAAAACCCATAAAAAAGTAGTACTCTTCTTTATTTTTTTCTATTTCTTTTAAATTAAGATCTTTTATGGATCCCAATTCCTTAATTACCGCTTCTTTCAATGCAAATTCCGAAGGACATATATCAATTAACAGTCCACATGTGATGAGTTCTGCTTTTCTATTTTTAAATAAATTACGTATGTTCTCTGCTGTGAATTGCGCGACAGGTTCGGGTACAGCACAGGTGTAGGTATTATAACGGTCTATTTTCTGTTTTGCTTTTTTCTTTTTGGCTTTTTTGGGTAGTTTATCTTCAAATAGCAGCTTGAATTTTTCCGCTTTTTCAGCTTCGCCCACACTTTTTAAAATGAGGCAAATTTCAAGTGCGTGATCTTTGGTCTTAATCTTTTTGATAAGATCATCAACCTTCATTGTATAGTTAGATTTATGAAGCGCATCAATTGTCTTTTTTTGTCGATCATCAGCTTCTACTTGCTCTTCAGAAATCTGATATTTTTGTTGTGCACCATCTTTTTTTGGACGCACTTTTAGTGCACAAGCACGATTAACTTCTTTATTAAGCTTTTTTAATTTATCAATAGAAGGATTAGTTTTACCAATAGAAGGATCAAATAAACCAATCTGAGCAGCGCGGACTATCACCTGTCTAATGCGACTACTTATTTCCGCCAGTACTTGTCCAGAAAGCTCTGAAATTTTAATCGTATTTTGCAGCTCTTCGACTACTTTTGCATCTAGTGCGCCATTAGCATCAATTGATTTAAATAAATCATTTAATATTGAAATTGACATAATTAACCTATATAATAATTAATACTTAAATTATAACAAATTTTATATTAATTTTGTAAATTATTTATTATAAGTATATCTTTCTGATAATCAGTGACTTAAGAAATTCGCTCTAAAGCGCGAAGTTCATTTAAGAGCTGGTTGAACTGGGCGCTATCTAGCTGATGCTCGTTTTCTCTGATTTTTAGATTTTGACCCTCAACGCGGTTCACAAAATAGATCAGACTAGGGCTTCTTCTATATAGCTCCGCCATTTTTAGAGCTTCATGACCCATCAGGGTAGTGATCACTTCTTCACTTGGCTGTTCCTGTCCTGGCGCAAGTTTCTTAAGGTTTTCTATTTTTTGTATTACAATCTGTCTTAGCATGGATTGTTTGGGAGACATTTTCACATCACATCCTACAGCATAACACTGACTTTTCTTGCTAGCTGGGATTGATTTATAGAAATCGTTTAATGAAAATTGTGTTTTATCCACATACTGGATGTAAATATGAAAAAACTTAGGTTCATTCAATGCAATCTGCAAAGAGTGCTTCTGGATTTCTACCCTATAGGACTTTTTAAGTAACTTCTCAATATCAGCGATAGGGGCCTCCGTACTAAATAACTTATTTAAATTCTCTAATAAAGCATTTACATCATTGGAAAATCGATATTTTTTTATCCGATGAATATGTAAATTCCCCCCTAATGCTTTTTTTAAACAGTTTTCAAACTCGTTTAACCGGTTTTCTTCAAGAGGCATTTTAGGAAGTTGCTCGCAACGCATCACTTCTTCATAAATAGGGTTTAATTTGTCTGCTAGACGTGGCTGATTTTCCATAATCGTTTTGAGTGATTTTTGGTAATGTTGAAGAATTTCACGGTCGCATAAAGAAAAATCTGGCATAACCTCAGGAGGTGGTGTTGTTTCTGCATGCATTAAAAAATAGTCAAAATCATGCTCTGGAATAGGTTGATTCATTTTCTCTAACCAATCCTTTTCCCTGCCCTGGTGTCTTTTTTGTATTTCATCATCAATGGGTTGAAATAGAAAAGCAGATGTTTGAAGGGCTTTTTTGAGATCTTGATTTTTAACTACACGGTCATCGCCTACCATTTCATGGTTGTTCTCACTACAGTGGCCATAGAGTTGAACAAGCTTGCTTAATTCTTCATCTGTCGCGATAGAAAAATCTAATTCTTTCTCATGATCTGCAATAAACTTAGTTAAAGCATCTGCAGCTGCTTTTATTCTTTCTATACTTTGACCTTGAGAAGCATCGAGAGCGGTCAATAACTGCTCAAATTTTTTGAGTACCCAACGGGGGAGAAGGCTCTTATTGTTTAAATCGACTAATTCACTAAGCACATCCACTTTTTGGCCATTACCTACATCTATCGGAATGCTTCCTATATGTGTATTTATTCTTCCTAGGATCCCCTTGATCGAACGGGACAATGGCACATGAGAGGCCGGCTGCCTTAGAATGGTTGCATGAAAACCGGGTGTTACTAGAAGCTTATGCACCTCTGCCGCAGTTTGAAAAACTGCTTCGGCGCCTTTGGTTTTATCCTTTAAATAGCGTTCTAAACTATGATCGAAATTACTTAATGTTGATATTAATTTTGATGACATAAAATATTAAATTATTTGTATTAATTATAACAATTATTATAACATTTTATAAAAATAATTTCAAATTAATTTGTAACTAGCTGATTATTAGAATGTTAGAGAGTTTTTGATGATCCTATCGAACTCTTTCCCAGTGAGATAGCCTAAAGAGAGCGCTGCCTTTCGAAGGGTGATATTCTCTTTGTAGGCCTTTTTAACAATTTGGCTTGCCTTATCGTAGCCAATGATAGGGTTTAAGGCCGTTGCTTGCATTAGGGAACGGTCTAAATAGTGCTGGATCTGCTTTAAATTGGGTTTGACGCCTTTAAGACATTTCTCATAGAAATTATGCGCGCTATCGCCCAATAAACGGATCGATTGCATCAGGTTATAGATCATGACTGGTCTAAATACGTTGAGTTCAAAGTTGCCCATGGAACAGGCCATCGCAATGGTGGAGTCATTGCCCATTACCTGGGTGACCACCATGGTCAGCGATTCGCTTTGGGTCGGGTTCACTTTTCCCGGCATAATCGAAGAGCCAGGCTCATTTGCAGGTAAGAAAAGCTCTGCTATCCCACAGCGCGGCCCGGAACCCATCCAGCGGATGTCATTGGCCATTTTCATCATAGAGCAGGCCACCCGCTTTAAGGCGCCGCTCATTTCGATCATGCTATCATGGGCTGCTAAGGCTTCAAATTTGTTTGGTGCAGAGACAAAGGGGTATCCGGTAATTTTACGGATGGCTTCTGCCACCCGTTTAGGATACTGTTTCGGAGCATTAAGTCCTGTCCCCACAGCCGTTCCTCCAAGAGCGATTTCTAGAAGCGCAGGAAGCGCTTTTTCAATGGCCTGGATCCCATGATCTATTTGGGAGGCGTAACCTGAAAATTCTTGGCCTAGGGTCAGTGGGGTGGCATCCATCAGGTGGGTGCGGCCCACTTTCACGATTTTCTGATACTGTTTCGCTTTTTGATGGAGTCCCTTAGAAAGGGTTTTAAGACGGGGCAAAAGCAGTTTATGGATCCAGGTGACGGCTGCAATATTCATTGCGGTGGGGAAAGTGTCATTAGAAGATTGCGATTTATTGACATCATCATTGGGATGAATGGGTGTTTTTGATCCCAGTTCCCCTCCCACTTTTTTAATACACCAATTGCTGATCACCTCATTAACATTCATATTGGTTTGGGTGCCAGAACCTGTTTGCCAGACAGCCAGTGGAAAGTGATCGTCTAACTTCCCTGCAATAATGGCATCGCACGCTTGCACGATGAGTCTTTTTTTCTCTTGGGAAAGAAGTTTAAGTTCTGCGTTGACAATGGCGGCCGCTTTTTTCACAATCGCCATGGCATGGATCACTTCGAGGGGCATTTTTTCGGTGCCAATACGAAAATTTTGCAAAGAACGCTGCGTCTGGGCACCCCAAAGTTTAGCTTTATTCACTTTGATCTTACCAATGGAGTCTTCTTCGGTTCTTGTTTGCATATGAACCTATCCAAGTAAAATGAAAAACATGCTTTTTGAATCTTTTTCCATGCCTTTTAGAACTGCTTCTTGCCCTACTTACTCAAGTATGTGCTGCGAAGCAGTTCTGAAACTCCTGAAAAAATCTTTCAAAAATCAACGTTTTATTTCACTTGGATAGGTTACTACACTTTATTTCAAAAATAGGCCAAGTTGTCAAGCTTTGCAGCAAAAGAAAGAATTTGTTAAATAGGAAATTTATGAAAGGATTTTTGGAACAAAAATTAGAAAATGGCTTGTGGGCCAGAATCGGAGAATTACTTCTCGCCGTTTGGCTCTTGTTCAGCTCTCTTATTTTTGAGACAACGACTCTATTGCGGGTGAGCGATATAAGTTGTGGCGCCATTTTACTATTATTTTCCTGGCTCTCTTTTTATCGTCCTTTTCATTTTGGCAATTTAGGAATTGGGCTTTGGCTTTTCTTCATCGGCTATTTTTTCGAATCGCCTTTGCCAAATTCTGTGCAAAATGACATTCTTATTGGTCTTTTGCTACTAATTCTTGCCACTGTGCCGCGAAAGAATGCCTTTTTTTTAAAACAACATTGAACTAGTATGACCTTAAAATGAAAAAACTTGCTGCTTTTTTTCTCTGTTTCTTCTTCTGGAGATCCCATCTCCTTTTTGGAATTACAACACACTGGAATACGCCTAGTGGAAATTGGACCGATGCTGGAAGTTGGACAATGGGTGTTCCCAAGGGATCTGGTGATGTTGCCCACTTTTCGGCTTTGGGAACTAAAATCCATGTAAATATCAATGATCCCCGTATTGAACTCACTCATCTTTTTCTCAATAGCGCTGCCAATAGTGCCTACCAGTTTTCACGTACAAATAGTGGAATACTTAATTTTTCTAACAATAGCGCTGTCGCTCCTTCGATTAGTATTCAAAACGGCCCTCCGACTCTTGGTGTCCAATTTGGAACAGCTAAGACCCGCCTTCCTATCACAATCCGCTCCCCTAGTCAGCACCCACTGACGATTGGACCTGTGATGGGTTCATGGGAACTTAATACGATGATTAGCGGAACTGAAGCGACTGTCGCGATACGCACAACGCCTGCCTCTATACTCTTATTGAATTCTACAGGAACCTGGACAGGTTCTGTACACCCTTCTCAAGGGGGCACCATTTTAAGTGGCTCTGGAACGATTCGCTGTTTGGATACTGCTTTCCCAGTAAGTTCGACATTAGCACAGGGAGTCTATGTCTCTCAAGAGGTGCATCTTCGCATTGAAGCCCCAGGAAGCAGCTATTTTTTAAATGCAGGTATTTCCCCTCTAGATATACCAAAAATCAGTCAAGCGCCCGGCGTCAATTTCACTGTTAGCGGTCTCAATGCAACTGGCGGAGCAAAACCTACTCTAATCTTGGATTCTGAAACAGGATCGGAATTTCTCATCCAGTTGGCAACCAGTTCTTACGAAGGACGCATCACAGGAGGAATTCAGTCTGCTAGTTTTGATTCTCACTCAGGAAGCCGGGTATCCATTGGATTTAGTGCCAAACAGACTTTTTCTGGCAATAATGACTACCTTTGCCGCACCTTTGTCTTCAATGGAAGTAGTTTGGATATAGAAGGAAATTCCGCTCTTGGTGCTTCTACAGAGGCTGGTGGATCGCCTGTATTCGTAAAAGGGGGAGGCAGTTTAATCAGCCATGGGGCAACGATTGATAAAGATATTCTATTAAATGGAACAGGTATCCACAACACTGGGGCTTTGCAAGGAACCGGAACTGTAAGTGGTACCGTTACCCTAGGTTGGAGCGATGGGATTGAAAGGACTGAAATTTCGGAAATGTCTATTGCGCCTTCAATCCATGTGAGCGAGGGGGTGTTGTCTTTCACAGGCAAAGTGACAGGATCACAACCATTGATCAAAATTGGACCGGGAACATTGCAGCTTTTACCTAAATCGGATCATAATACTTTCAGTGCCATACCTCTTGTCAGTGATGGAGTTTTAGAGGGCAACACTGCAGGTCTCCCCACTAGTATCATTAACAATGCAACTGTTCAATTCACACAGACAGTTCCTGGGACCTATCCTCACGTCATTGCAGGCCAAGGAAACGTGATCAAAGAAGGAAAAGATAAACTGATTCTTTCTGGAGCAAATACTTATAGTGGAGGGACCAGCGTCTGCGCAGGAATTTTAGAAGGGACCACAGAAAGCCTTCAAGGACCGATATCTAACTATGGCATAGTGGCCTTTAACCAAAGAGTAGAAGGGACCTATGCGAGTACCATTTCTGGCCCTGGCGATTTGACAATTGACAGTAGCTCAGGAACCACCGCGATTTTATTTACAGACACCCACTCTTATTCTGGTTCTACCACTATCAATCGTGCGGCTACAGCGAATCGTCCTGTTTTACGCATGGGAATCACAAATGCCATTTCCAATTCTTCTGCTGTTATTGTCAATGAAAATGGAATTTTTGATTTAAACCACTTTAATCAAAACATCAATAATCTTTCAGGTCGTGGAAATGTGGTTCTCGGCACAGCAATACTATCTATTAACTCTACTTCGGAAAACAGTTTTTCTGGTGTGATCTCAGGTTCAGGAGGCATCACTAAACTCGGGTCCTATAGTTTGATCTTAAATAGTGCTAACAAGTACACCGGTGCCACCTCTGTGGATGAAGGGACTCTTCATATACAAACAGCCGATGGGATTGCGCAATCAAGCGGACTCATAATAAATCGCGATTGTAATGTTCTATTTCATGATTTCAACCAACACATTAAAGATCTTGCAGGTTCAGGTAATATTAAATTGGGTTGTCTTGAAACCACTCAGTTTTTTATCAATCCTACTTCAGGCTTAACCACCTTTTCAGGCATTATTTCAGGCGCAGGCTCTTTATGTAAATCTGGGGGCAATATTCTAGTGCTCAGCGGAGCTAATAGTTACACGGGCAACACTATCATTGAGCAGAATGGGGGCACTTTAAGAGCAGGAATTATTAATGCGATTCAAAATTCGTCTGGCCTAGTAATTAACTCTGGGGGGACATTTGATTTAAATCATTATAATCAAGACATACACGATCTTCTTGGTTCAGGAAACATTGTACTAGGCAAAGCGACTCTTTCAGTGAATCCTGTTTCTTCTCGTAGTTTTTTTGCAGGAAACATTAGCGGTTCAGGCGGCCTGACTAAATGGGGCGCTAATACCCTTGTTTTGGGGACTAATAGTTATACAGGACCTACATTCATAAGCAATGGCATTCTCTGCGCGGGAATGGAAAATAGCATTGCCAGCTCCAGTGGCCTGATGATCAATAAAGAAGGCATATTTGATCTCAATCATATAGCACAATCGATCCAAGATCTTGCAGGGTCTGGAAAAATCTTGCTTGGCTATGCCACTTTAGCTGTCAATCCAGTCTCTCCTTTAACAAAATTTTCTGGATCAATATCTGGTCATGGCGGGCTCACAAAAACAGGAACTAATACTTTAGTTTTAATAGGTACAAATAGTTATTTAGGAAAAACTACTGTAAGTGCTGGCACTCTCATTGGGAATACCTCTAGCATTCCCGGCGATATTGAAAATGATGGTAATGTCATCTTTAACCAAGAGTCTCCCGGAGTGTATACCGGAACTCTTTCAGGAAATGGACTATTTACAAAGCGCGGAAATGAGACTTTAACATTTGATTCTACAGCGCATACACAGAAGAAAATTGCAGTAGAAAGCGGCACGCTTAGGATGATCAATACAACAGTCACAAGCCCTGTCACTGTCAGCGCAGGAGCGTCGCTAAAAGGCACTGGAGTCATTAAAGGAGTTACCGTTGTTTCAGGGACTCTTTCCCCTGGAAATTCTATTGGGGTCATCCAGGGAGATCCAAGCTTTACTTTGGCTAAAGGATCTACTTTGGCCCTAGAAGTAAACGGCATGCAATCTTCTAAAGTGGTGGCTTCTGGCGCATTCACGATCCAACCGCAATCCACTTTGAAAATCGAACCGGTTGCCACTCTTCCTCCGCTTGCTCAGTATACGATCGTTCTTGCGAGCCCTGTATCTGGAACCTTTAGCCAAGTGACAGTCACTTCTAATCTCTATATTCCAGAAGTGACCTATTTTTCAGATCATATCTTACTCTCTTTGACACTTGATGCCAGTGAGTTTGTCACTATTCCTGTGACTGGAAACGCTGGAACATTATTGCCTGTATTGAGTGGACTAGACCCGACTAGCAGTGCATGCATCACCAATCTTTTCAATTCACTCAATCCACTTTCAGTGACTAAATTTGCCAATGAACTGAACCAGCTGCACCCCGCTCTTTTTAATGCATTTGCCATTTCACAAGAAAGTTGCACCATTGCGCTTAGAGAGACCATTACTCAGCATCTAGAAGATCAAAGATATAAATGTGAAGATGTCTATTTTTGTCCAGGGCCAGATCTATGGATCACACCCTTTGGAGATTTCCTTAATCAACAATTCTTAGGCCATGCTCCAGGATTTTCAACTTATTCTGCTGGCATTGTTCTCGGAGGTGATTATCAGATCCTTCCTAAGGCAACTGTTGGAGCTAGCCTCAGTTATAGCCATTCTGAACTATTTATTGGTGAGGGTGCGGCTGCTCAAGGGAAAGGACATATTAATACCGGTTATTTAGTTCTTTACGGTTCTACATGGAAGAGACATTTCTTTCTGGATCTAGCTCTTTTAGGATCGGTTGATTTTTTTAGCGGATCACGACACGTGGAATTCAGCAGTGAGATTGCCTCTCTAGACGAAAATCCTCATCATAATAATACAGGGTATGAAGGCTCTGCCCATCTTGCTTTAGGCTTTCCTTTAGGCCCTTCTGGAAAACTAGGAGATGCATGGTGTACTCCCTATGCAATGGCAGATTACATTTTTATACATGAGACCAGCTATAAAGAAAGTAAAGGCGATTGTATTAATCTGAAAGTACGCGCGAAAAATTCTGATCTGTTGCGTGCTGAAGAAGGCCTTCGCCTATCGGCTTGCAAAATATTCTCTACCATCACCATGGTTCCAGAGATCCGCCTTGCCACAGCGCAAGAGTGGCGGTTTAGTGGAAAAAAGACAACCGCCCGTTTCAAAGTAGGAGATGTGGATTTCACTGTTGACGGAATGTTACCTGACCGTGTTCTCTTTGTCCCTGGATTCGCGCTCTCGACCTATTTTTTCAATCAACAAGCCATTTGTACAGCAAGATTTGATACAGAAATCGCGCATAAATATTGGGATGTCAAAGTTCAAATAGAATATAGCCAACGGTTTTAAAAGAGGGGGTCTAAAAATTCGGGCTTTAGAGATTTGAAAAAGGGCTCGATGAGGTTTTGTAGCAATAGACGAAGGTCATATGCGAAGCTGCATATGGCCGAGGAAATTGATACAAAAGATCGCGAGACCTATTCAAATGGCAAAGACCTAATTTTTAGACACCCTCTAAGCATAGATTTTCAAGATTTCGCGCAGTTTAGGCTCGTCGTAGCCGATGATGATTTTGCCGTTTACTTGGATCACTGGCACGCCCATTTGCCCTGATTTTCGCACCATCTCTTTCCATGCAAATTCATCTTTTTGCACATCGATCTCTTTAAAGGCGACCCCATTTTTCTCAAAGAGTTCTTTCGTCTTTAAACAGTAAGGACATTCAGAAGTGAGATAAACAATGATTTCTTGCATCTTTTTTTTCTTGTACTTGATTCTGCCAATCTTTAAAAAGGAATTTAATATCTAATAGAGAGCATATAATGGAGTATCATGTACGCCCCTATCCTCGGCAACCCAATCGGGGCAGTGCAAAATTGATTAAAGCTTTAGAAGAGCTAGAACAGGCCCTTAAAGAGGACCCTCCTAATCATAAAAAGCTTCAAGCGATCCGTATTGCCATATATGAAGACACGCGTAAATGCAACGATGATCTTCTCATCGATCTTCTTAGGCAACTTCTGGGTGATCTTGAAAAGTGGGAACAGAAACCCTGGGAAGGTGGAACAGGCAAAATCTTAGGCGACCTACTTAAAATTAAATCCGACCTTAAACGTTTATAATCAATTAGTTGCAATATTATAAAATAAACTTGTTTCTAATAACAAAAATAGTGTAAAATATTTTTATAATAATAAAATTTAAATAATAATTATGGCAATCCAGTTTCAACATCCCCTTCTGGTGAATTTTCTTATGAATTACTGCCAATCAGAGAAGCAATTACTCTTGAAGCATGGATGGTAGATTAAAATTACGGTCTTTTTTGCAAACAGTTCCCAGTGTATGGGAATTTAACCCATCTAATCAAAAAGTATTCACATACAATAGTAATTTTAAACGTGGAGAAGGAGAAACTTTTGTAGAAGCAATTGGAATGGATCTTGTAGAAACATTGACACCTGAAAAAATAATACGTGAAGAGCTAGATATGCATTTGCCTCCTGATAAGAAAGTTGAAAGAATATTTAATATACCCCTATTTTCTGGAGTATGGTCTCTTGGAGCTGAAGGGCGCTGTATTTATCATAAATCTTCTAATTCAATGATTAATCTGGCAACAAAGGAACATGAAAAAAGAGCTCACCCAAAGCAGCCGCCTCAAACAGTTGCGCCCATTCAAAAGCCAGATACTCTCCCCCGTCAATCTACTTCTCTTAATTCAAGAGCATCTGTTTTTACACCCGGACAACCTGTCGAGCATAAACATTCAACTCTTACCAGCTCCTAAGTAACTATTAAGTGATTAGCAATAGAGCAAAGACAAAGGCAAAGATCGAGAAGGATTCCACGATACCAATTGCTACGAAACATTTTCCTGAGATTGCTGGCTGCTTAGCGGATGCTTGAATTCCTGAAGCAGCGCACATCCCTTGGTAAATGGATGAAATCATCAGAGCGAGTCCTACAGCAAGTCCAATGCCTAAGCCTGCGAGGGCCGAGAGAGTGCCTGCAGTGATGCTATTGCGCATTAGAATCATCAGCACGAGGCCAAAAATCGCTTGTGAAGAAGGACTGGCAGAAAGCCCAATAAAGATCCCGTGATTTTCTTCGACGCGGCTCATCACCGCATGAGAAGCCATCCCTGCAATTCCACACCCAATCGAACTCCCAATACAGCCTAGAGCCAACACTAGCGCGGGCCCAATCATATTAAAATTCATAGTCTACTCACTCCTTTGCATGGGTCTTAAGCTTCCTTAAAGGGTTAAACAACTTGCCGCCCCCATCAAAACAGTAATGATACCATTCGATGAAATTAAGACGAAGCCCATGTATCACTCCCGCCATTGTACCTATTTGAATATTAATTATATGCCCAAAAAGAATCACAAGAAATCCCACAACAAGCCCAATCTCAACTCCCAGATCATTGAAAGTGCGCGCCATGATCGCTCCGGCTAAAGCAAGCGCATAGAGCCGCAAATAGGACAGCACATCTGCTGTCACACGAATCAGATTGGTGACCTCAGAGATGCCTTTGAATCCTTTTTGGACCAGCGCCAGGACAAACGCTAGGCCGATCCCTATATAGATTAATTGAATGCCATAGGTACTGGCCGCCTCTTTGGAAATGAAAAAAACAAATTGTGTAAAGGAGGTAGTATCTAAAACTCGAGGAAAATAGAGATATCCCCCTATTAGAAATAAGATCCAACCTAAGTGGGCCCAATTTCTCCAAAGGTAGCGGAATAATGAAATCGCAATATGGACCACACCCACTAATAAAGAAAGCTCCAGTAAAATATTATCGTTAAATTCTTCCATCATTTTATAGGAGGTTTTTCCTCCTTTATTATCAATCGCGCTGACAAGCATTTGCTCTCCACTTTTAGCTTCTGCCACCTGAGGAAATCGTTTGACCCAATCTTGATATACTTCATCTTTCTCTTTGAAATGATAATCTGCTTTTTTCTCTGCTAAATAGTGGATGAGCGATAGCTTGGAGAGAGGATTTTGGGGATTGATTGTAATGCCAAAAAAGGAGGTGGTCAAAATTCCCCAAACAATGCAGCTAATGGACAAAAGGGTGAAAATTTTTAACAATCGTTTTCCCTTTCCTTTGAGATCGGGAAATTTATATTTCAAAAAAGCAGCTAAGGCCAGATAGAGCAGTCCATATCCTGCATCCGCGATGATCATTGCAAAGAAAAGCGCAAAGGCCCATAACACCCAGCCTGAGGGATCTTTGTCTTGTGGTGAAGGAATATCATAAATTTTGACAAGATCCTCGCCTAAACGCGCCGTCCCTTTGTTTTGCATATAAGTGGGCACGCGGTCCCTTTCTTCGACGCTGATCGGTTCCATATGGACCGCAAGGCCTTCGACGAGCGGAAAGAGCTCCCCAATTTTATTTTCAGGCACCCAGCCCTCAATAGAAAATAGAGACCCTTCAATGGGGAAATCGACCTCTTTTTTAGTGGAAGCAAGAAAATGGGTATCTAAATGTTCTAAAAGAGACTCCTTCAGAAAAGGGATATATCCGGCAAACCCTTTTAATTCCGCCTCAATCTGGTGCAAAGATTCGCTCACAAAGGCAAAATAGTTTTTCAGCTCCCCCAGAGATTGTTCGAAGCGCATTTCGATCATGTCTGGATAAGATTTCAGCTCTTTATTGATCGCAATAAA
Source organism: uncultured bacterium (assembly GCA_964569185.1). Lineage (GTDB taxonomy): Bacteria > Chlamydiota > Chlamydiia > Chlamydiales > Rhabdochlamydiaceae > DATIJP01. The sequence goes on along the minus strand of CAZMTP010000005.1, from coordinate 1,860 downwards.
ATAGTCCAAATCGTAATCGGTGCCGATATAGATCAACTCTTCAGGGAGGACCACTTTTTGTCTTTTGGAAGTTTTCATGCAGAAAAATTGGATTTTCCGCTGCCCGGCATTTTCTATGAAATGGATGTCATCAAAAGAAAAATCTCCAAAAGGAGCCACGCGTGAAATTTCTGCTTCTAAAAACCGTTTCTCTTCTGAGAGTTTATCGATCTCTGCTTTAAGTCCTAAAATACGCTGTACAATTTCATGCGCAAAGGCAAGATCTCCCCCGCCGGCATACGGAGTTTTAACTGGTTGTTTGCGCAAAATCTTAATGGCCTCAATCAGCTGTTTAATTTCTTTGGGAAATTCCGCATGTTTTTTGCCTCTATGAGAAATGAACTCAATAAAGCCCTTTTCTTGAGCCCTTAAGAAAAAGTCTCGAAGGTCTTCTTTCGCTCCAATAAACAGGTATTTTTTCAGGTCAATAATCATAAAGTTTCTTCTTCGTGGCGTGCCTTTTTGCGCTGCAAAATTTTCCGTTTGGATACTTTAATCAAATAGTCACCTTATTCTTTTTATCCTACGTATCCTGCCGCTTTGCGATCCTCTTCATCCTGTTTCTTCTTTTCGGAATACAGGATAAAAAGATCGCTTACGCGGCAGGATAAGCAGGATCATTCTGTTTCTTCTTCGTGGCGTGCCTTTTTGCGCTGCAAAATTTTCCGTTTGGATACTT